>NZ_JBSFIA010000007.1:0-93619 GCF_053597355.1 Streptomyces sp. NPDC001443 | reverse complement strand
CTCTGACGGCGGTCTACCGTCCGGCGGTTCGTGCCTGACGGCGGTCTACCGTCCGGCGGCCCGTGCCTGACGGCGGCCGGCCGCGATCGACCGGAGCACACCCGCACCGGCGATCAGGAAGCCGACGCCCATCAGCATGCTCAGTCCGAACATGTACGTCGGGAAGGGCTTCGTTCCGAGCAGCAGCGGGGCCAGGGTGACCAGGGTGGCCACGGCACCGGCGAAGAAGACGAGGGCACCGGCACGGATCAGCCGGTCGCCGGGCTCGGCGGAATCGGTTCGGGTTTCGTCACGCACCCGAACAGGGTAGTTCCCGACGCGCGCGGGGAGCCCGGCGACGTCCGCGCGAACGGACGTGTCGGACGGACGTGTCGGACGGACGTGTCGGACGGACGTGTCGGGTGGAGACGTCGGGTGGAGACGTCGGGCGGCGAGATCGAGCCGGTCCTCCGGACCACGACAGGGAATTCGGTCGGGGCGAAGTCCCGGCGTTCCCGAAAAGGGGTGGAGCGAACGCAAGGGTAAGGGGCGGAAAGACAAAGGCCCCGAACGGGAATCGCCCGGGCCCAATTCCTCTCCCGCCTTTGTCCGCGACGGAAGGATCGTTCCGGCATTCGGGAAGGCGTCGCAGGTCGTCGGCCGCTCCGTGCGGCCCGGGACCGTCCGGAGCCGGGGGTGCGCACTGAACCTCTACAACCACTTTGAGCCCTTCCCGCACAGGTAGGGCCTCGGTCCCGTTTTAAGGCGTGTTCCGCTGGAGAGACCCCCGGTAAGGTGGTTCGACGGCAGTTCAACTGCGTCCGGGCGCGGCGCGTCCAGGACGGATCGAGGGAGCGTGTGCTTTGCCGACTGGCAAGGTCAAGTGGTTCAACAGCGAGAAGGGCTTCGGCTTTCTCTCCCGTGACGACGGCGGCGACGTCTTCGTCCATTCCTCGGTCCTCCCCGCCGGAGTCGAGACACTCAAGCCGGGGCAGCGAGTGGAGTTCGGAGTCGTCGCCGGACAGCGTGGCGACCAGGCCCTCTCGGTCGTCGTGCTGGACCCGACCCCGTCCGTCGCGGCCGCGCAGCGCAAGAAGCCGGACGAACTGGCCTCCATCGTCCAGGACCTGATGATTCTCATGGAGGGCATCTCCACGTCCCTGGGGAACGGCCGCTATCCCGACAAGACCGCCGGAAAGCAGGTCGCGGGCCTGCTCCGCGCGGTCGCCGACCAGTTGGACGTCTGACGACCGCCGGAGCTCCCGGGGCGAGAGGCCCTAGGGAAAGGCGAGCGCGTCCGGGCCGAGGGGCGGTACCAGTCCCTCGGCCGCCGCACGGGTGAGCAGTCCCCGTACGGCCGCGTAACCGTCCTCGCCGAGACCGGCGGTGAACTCGTTGACGTACAGGCCGATGTGCTGGTCGGCGACGGACGGATCCATCTCCTGCGCGTGTTCCATGACGTAGGGGCGGGAGGCCTCGGGGTCGTCCCAGGCCGCGTGCACGGACGTACGGATGGAGTCGGCGAGCCGGGTGAGCTCCCGCTCGCCCAGCGAACGCTTCGCGATGATCGCGCCCAGCGGGATCGGCAGCCCGGTGGTGTTCTCCCAGTGCTCGCCCATGTCCGCGAGCTTGTGCAGTCCGTAGTTCTGGTAGGTGAAACGCGCCTCGTGGATGACGAGTCCCGCGTCGACCTTCCCGTCCCGCACCGCGGGCATGATCTCGTGGAAGGGCATCACGACGATCTCCCCGACCCCGCCGGGGACGGTGTCCGCGGCCCACAGCCGGAACAGCAGATAGGCCGTCGACTTCTCGCTCGGCACCGCGACGGTGCGTCCCGTCAGTTCGCTGTCCCCGTCCCGGGTGAGCACCAGCGGCCCGCAGCCGCGGCCCAGCGCGCCGCCGCAGGGCAGCAGCGCGTACTCGTCGAGGACGTACGGCAGCACGGCGTACGACACCTTCAGCACGTCGGACTCGCCGCGCTCGGCCATGCCGTTGGTGACGTCGATGTCGGCGAAGGTCACGTCGAGGGCGGGCGCCCCGGGGACCCGGCCGTGGGCGAGGGCGTCGAAGACGAAGGTGTCGTTGGGGCAGGGGGAGTACGCGATCCGCAGCTTGGACTGCGCGGGCTCACCGGTCATGCGGGTTCCACTTCTCCAGGACGGGTGCGAGCCCCGCGAAGCCCTCGGTGAGGGCCGCGAGGGCGTCGCCGATGCGCCAGGCGGCACGATCACGCGGACCGACGGGGTTGGAGACGGCGCGGATCTCCAGCACGGGCGTGCCGTGCGCGGCGGCCGCCTCGGCCACCCCGAAGCCCTCCATGGCCTCGGCCAGGGCCCGCGGGTGCCGTGCGCGCAGCCGGGCCGCGCGGTCGGCGGACCCGGTGACGGTCGAGACGGTCAGTACGGCCCCGGCGCGGGCGTCCAGCGCCGCCGCGAGGTCTCGTACGAGTGTTTCCGGCGGACGGTGGGTGACGGTCCCGAAGCCGAGCTCGGTGACCGGCAGGAACCCCTCCGCGGTCTCGGCGCCCAGATCGGCGGCCGTGATCTCGTCGGCGACGACGAGCGAGCCGACGGGCGCGTCGGGCGGGAAGCCGCCGGCGATGCCGGCGCTGACCACGAGGCCGTAGGGCGCCCCCGACAGGGCCGCCGCGGTGAGGGCGGTCGCGGTGGAGGCGGCGGCGAGCGCGGGCCCGACCCCGGCCGCCAGCAGGTCGTACCGGCCGGCCGTCCGGCGCAGGCTCACCCCGGGTAGCCGCACCTCGTCGGCCGGTCCGGGGAACGCCCGTGCCACCGCGTCCCGTTCGGCGGGAACCGCGGTGGCGACGAGGACACGTACGGAGGACGTGGTCAGGCGTCCTTCTTGAGCTTGAAGGACCACAGACCGGTCACGTCCTTCTCGCCCTCCTTGATCGACACCAGCGTGGAGTCGCCGCTGGCGCCGTACTGGGCGTTGAAGAACACGCTGCCGGGGATCGTGCGGTAGGTCTTGCTGCTGGAGTCGGTCAGCGGCTGACCGTTCATCAGGATCGTCCAGCCGTTGTCCGCGATCTTCGGGTCGACCCCGAACCGCACGGTCTCGTCCGGGTCGACGGAGATCGACTCGATGTCGGTGTCCTTCAGGCAGGCCGTCAGCGTCTGGACGTCCAGCGTCTTGCCGTCGTTGTAGCAGGTGGCCTGGGAGCTCACCGAGTTCGTGCCCACGGTGATCGTCGACATCGGCGTCGGCTTCTCGCAGGCGGACAGAACGAGCAGTCCGGCGGAAACGGCGCCGGCGGCTGCGACGGCGCGGCGGCGTCGCACAACGGATTGCAGCGTCTTCATGGGGGAAGGCTATCGGGCACCTGCCATGCTCCGCCCAAGCGGGGTCCGGCGCGGCCGGGTGTTACGCCACTCGCTGGCGGACCGGACCCCGTGAGCCGGTCCGGGCGGCGCGGTCAGGCCAGCTTCGAGCGGCGCGCGCCGCCGCGCCGCGCGGAGGCCAGCAGCCCGCGCGCGGTCGTCAGCCAGCCGACGGCCACGATGCAGGCGGCCACCGCGAGGCCCAGCGTGCCGTTCAGCGGCAGCACGATGCCCACCGCGCCGCCGAACACCCAGGACACCTGGAGCAGCGTCTCGGAGCGCGCGAACGCCGAGGTGCGCACCGGCTCGGGCACGTCCCGCTGGATCAGCGCGTCCAGCGACAGCTTGGCCAGCGCCTGGGCGAACCCGGCGACCGCCGTCAGACAGGCCACCAGGAACGCCCCGAAGAACACCGCGGCGGTGACCGCCGCGCCCAGCACGATCGCGACGACCGTCACGATGATGATCTCCGGCGCCCGGGACCTGAGCCAGGCCCCGACGGCCGTGCCGAGCGCGTTGCCGACGCCCGCGGCGACCCCGACGATCCCCAGCGACACCGCCGCGCTCTGGCCGGTCATCGGATGCTCGCGCAGCAGGAAGGCCAGGAAGAAGATCAGGAAGCCGGTCAGACAGCGCAGCGTGGCGTTGGCGCCCAGCGCGTGGGTGACCGCCGACCCGACGGTCCGCAGACCCGGCCGTCTGGCCTCCCGGCGGCGCGGCCCGCGCACATGCTCCTCGTCCGAGGCCAGCAGCGCGATGTCCTCGCCCTTGGCCGAGTCGACCTTGTGCGGCAGCCTGAAGGACAGGAACGTCCCCGCCACGAAGATCACGAAGGCGCCGTAGAGCGGCCAGCGCGGGCCGAGCACCTGGAGCCCCGCGCCGACCGGCGCGGCGGCACCGGTCGCCAGGAGCCCGCCGAGGGTGACCCGCGAGTTCGCCTTGACCAGGGAGAAGCCCGGCGGCAGCAGCCGGGGCACGACCGCGCTGCGGACCACCCCGTACGCCTTCGACGCGACCAGCACGCCGAGCGCGGCCGGGTACAGCTCCAGGCTGCCGGTGATCACCGCCCCGGACAGCACCAGCGCCAGCAGCGCGCGGGCCAGCATCGCGGCCGCCATGGCCGCGCGGCGGCCGTGCGGCAGCCGGTCCAGGAGCGGGCCGATCACGGGCGCGAGGACCGTGAAGGGTGCCATCGTGATCGCCAGGTAGAGCGCGACGCGGCCACGCGCCTCGTCGGTCGGCACGGAGAAGAACACGGTGGAGGCGAGCGCCACGGTGATCATGACGTCCCCGGCGCCGTTCACCGCGTGCAGCTCGATCAGCTTGCCGAGGCCGGACTCGCCCGCGCCGTGCGCGTGCGTGGCCTTGCGGATGCCCCGGGCGGTCCCGGTGAAGGGGAGGTGCAGGGCACGGCCGACCGCGCGGACGGAACCGCCGACCCGGCCCGAACCGCCACCTCGGCTGCTTCCCCGCACCCCGCCGATCCCGGCGGCGCCCTGGGGCGACCTCGCGGCTGCCACGACGTCATAGTGCCCCGATAAAGCCGTGCCTAGTGCGGTAACCGCGCGTATGGCCGCGTGCCTCATGGCCGTACGACGATCTCCGAGAGTTCTTCCGACGGCTCCTCGGCACGGCCCGGACGGCCGGGAAACAGCACGAAACCGCATCGTGAGGCCGCGAACAGTCCCGTCGGTGTAGGCCAAGCACACGCGAACAGGTACCGTGCGTAGCGCGCCGTGGCGAACGTTCTCGGCCGCGCGCCTCTCGGACATCCCGCAGAATGGATGACGTAGGTGCGCCCGAGCGCGTCGGGCGCGGACGTCGACGCGGCCCTTCGGTCCGCTCCGTCCGCCCTGCCGCCTTCAGGCCGGCGCACCCGAGAGACGGCGTAGGAGAGAAGCGATACCTGTGAGCGCAGCGACAACGCGAAGCCGCACCCCCGACCGCCTGTGCGCCGAGGCGGTCGATCTCGCCCGCGCAGCCGCCGAGGAGGCCGCCGCGCCCGGCGTGGTCGGCGAGCACGTGGGGCTGGTCTCCGAGGGCGACCGCGTTGTCACGCACTTCTTCGGGTGCAAGGAACTCGGCTACCGGGGCTGGCGCTGGGCCGTGACCGTGGCGCGGGCGTCCCGCGCGAAGATCGTCACGCTCGACGAGGTGGTCCTGCTGCCCGGCCCCGACGCGGTGCTCGCGCCGGAGTGGGTGCCGTGGAGCGAACGGCTGCGCCCGGGGGACATGGGCCCCGGCGACCTGCTGCCGACCGAGGCCGACGACCTGCGGCTGGAGCCGGGCTGGTCCGGCGAGGACGAGCCGCCGCCGAACGCGCCCGTCTCGCACGAGATGGCCGAGCTGGTGGAGGCGGAGGACGCGGAGGTCACCGCGGGCGCGCCCGCGGCACAGCCCGTCGTCCCCGCCCGCGGCTCCCTCGCGGCGGTGGCCGAGGAGCTCGGGATGCGCCGGGCGCGGGTGCTGTCCCGGTACGGCCTGCACGTCGGCGCCGACCGCTGGGAGGAGGCCTTCGGGTCGAAGACCGCGATGGCCCAGGCGGCCCCCGCGTCCTGTGTGAGCTGCGGCTTCCTGGTGCCCATCGGGGGTTCACTCGGACAGGCGTTCGGTGTCTGCGCCAATGAGTTCTCCCCGGCCGACGGCCGGGTCGTCTCCCTCGCCTACGGCTGCGGCGGCCACTCCGAGGCCGCGGTCATGCCGAAGCCGCCCCGCCCGGCCGAGCCGGTGATCGACGAGACCCTGGTGGACCCCTTCCCGCTCCGCCCGGCGCCCGACTCGGGGTCGGTGCCCGCGGTGACGACGGACGAGGAGACGGCGGAACTGGGGCACTCGTAGCCGTCCGGACGCGCCCGACACCCGGACGCGCCCGCGCGTGCCCCTGGCCGGTCCCTGCCCTGCCCGGTCCCTGCCCGGTCCCTGGCCTGCCCGTCCCCTGCCCCTGTCGGTCTCCGGTCCCGGTCTCTGACGGGCAGGCCCGTCCCTGCCCGGTCCTGCTTCGGTTCCGGTCCCGGCCCGCCCTGTCTCGGTCCCGGCCCGTCTCGGGTCCGGCCATGCCCGGTCTTGTCCGGTCCCCCCGGTTCCTGCCGGTCCCACCCGGTTCCTGGCCGGTCCCTGCCCTGGTCCGGTTTCGCCCGGTTCCTGGCTGGTCCCGCCTGGTTTCTGGCCGGTCTCTGCCCCGATCCTGGTCCGTCCCTGCCCCGGTTCCGGCCCGGTCCCGCCCGGTTCCTGGCTGGTCCCGGCCGCCCTCGGCCCCGGCGCGGCCCGGTCCCACCCAGCGCGGCCCGGTCCCACCCGGTTCCTGGCCGGTTCTTGGCCGGTCTCACCCGGTTCCTGGCCGGTTCCTGGCCGGTCCCTGCCGGTCCCGGCCCTGCCCGGGTCCGGCACCGGGTCGGGGCACATGAGGCTCTCCGGGGTCCGGCCTCGGCGGAGCAGGGGCACCCGATGGCCTGGGAGCGCGCGGCCTCGTCGATCCCGAGGCGTGCGGGTGCTTGTGGGGTTCGGAGGGGCGTGGGCGGCTGTGGGGCGGGGATGTCTGGATACGCGTAGCGCCGCGGGTGTGTCGGGTGCGCGCTCCCGGGCGCCCGGTCCGCCCGCGCGGGAAAGGCCGGATCTTCGTCGCCCTCGGCGGCGGGACCGGGCTCGGCCGCGCGGTACCTTCGACCTCACGCCGATGAGGAGAGTGTGAACGTGAGCAAGTTCGTGCGGCCGGCACCCGAGGGCGCGGACCCCTTCGGCACGGCCCGTCTGCGCCGCGGTGTGCTCGACGCCTGGGCCACCAGCCCCGCCCGCTTCCGCGAGGACGCCAACGCCGAGGAGGACCTGGTCCTCGGCGGCTACCGCGACCGGCTCGTCGTCGAGCTCGCCCAGAACGCGGCGGACGCCGCGGCCCGTGCGGGCGTACCCGGCCGGCTGCGCCTCACCCTCCGCGACGGCGTCCTCGCCGCCGCCAACACCGGCGCCCCGCTGGACGCGGTCGGCGTCGAGTCGCTGTCCACCCTGCGCGCCTCCGCCAAACGCGAGGCCCACGACAGCGCGGTGGGCCGGTTCGGTGTCGGCTTCGCCGCCGTCCTCGCCGTCACCGACGAACCCGCGGTCCTCGCCCGCCACGGCGGGGTGCGCTGGTCCCTGGCCGAGGCCCGCGAGCTGGCCGCGGAGACGGCCGGGCGCAGTCCCGGCCTGGGCGACGAGATCCGCCGCCGGGACGGCCATGTCCCGCTGCTGCGCCTGCCGTTCTCCGCCGAGGGCACCGCCCCCGACCCGTACGACACCGTCGTCGTCCTCCCGCTGCGCGACACGGCCGCCGCCGACCTCGCCGAACGCCTCCTCGACGCCGTGGACGACGCCCTCCTGCTCGCCCTGCCCGGCCTGGCGGAGGTCGTGGTCGAGATCGGCGACGGCGGCCCGCGCACCCTGCGCCGCCGTACCGACGGCGTGCACACGGTCGTGGAGGACTCCCGCGACGGCACCACCCGCTGGCGTACGTCCGCCGCCCACGGCCCGCTCACCCCGGACCTGCTCGCCGACCGCCCCGTGGAGGAGCGGCTGCGCCCCCACTGGTCGGTCACCTGGGCCGTGCCCGTGACCGGCGACGGCGCGCCCGGCTGTCCGCGGACCAGCCCGTTCGTGCACGCCCCCACCCCCAGCGACGAGCCCCTCGGCGTGCCCGCCCTGCTCATCGCGTCCTTCCCGCTGGACACCACCCGGCGCCACGCCGCCCCCGGCCCGCTCACCGACTTCCTCGTGCAGCGCGCGGCCGACGCCTACACCGAACTCCTCGCCGACTGGCGCCCGGTGGGCGACGGCGTCATCGACCTCGTGCCCGGCCCGCTCGGCAAGGGCGGCCTCGACGGCGCCCTGCGCCAGGCGATCCTGGAGCGCCTGCCCCGCACGGCCTTCCTGCCGCCCGCGGTCCGGCCCGACGGCACGCCCGACCCCGATCTGCCGGAGGTCCTGCGCCCGCGCGACGCCGAAGTGGTCGAGGGCGCGGGCGGCGACACCGTCCGGGTCCTCGCCGAGGTGCTGCCCACCCTGCTGCCCGCCGGCCTCGAACGCCGGGTCGAGCTGCGCACGCTGGGCGTCGCCCGGGTGCCGCTCGCCGACGCGGTGGACCGGCTGGCCGGGCTGGAGAAGGAGCCCGACTGGTGGCGGCGGCTGTACGACAGCCTCGCCGGGGTCGACCCCGACCGGCTCTCCGGGCTGCCCGTGCCGCTCGCCGACGGGCGCACCACCGTCGGCCCCCGGCAGGTGCTGCTGCCCTCCCCGGACGGCGCCCGCATCGAACCCGAGGTGCTGGCCCGGCTCGGCCTGAAGGTCGCCCACCCGGACGCCGTCCACCCGCTCCTGGAGAAGCTCGGCGCGCTGCCGGCCCTGGCCCGCGCCGTCCTCACCACCCCCCAGGTGCGGGGTGCCGTCGCCGCCTCCCTCGACGACGTCGGCGGGGCGTGGGACGAGGACGTCCTGGACGCCGAGGAACTCGCCGACATCGTCCTCGCCCTGGTCCGGGACGCCGGTATCGAGCCCGGCGACGAACCCTGGCTAGGCGCCCTCGCCCTGCCCGACGAGGACGGCGAACTCGCCCCGGCCGGTGAGCTGGTGCTGCCCGGCAGCCCCTTCGCCGAGGTGATGCGCGAGGACGAACTCGCCTTCGTCGACGCCGAACTGGCCGACAAGTGGGGCGAACAACCGCTGTCCGCCTGTGGCGTGCTGGCCGGCTTCGCCCTGGTCCGCGCCACGGACGTGGTCCTCGACCCGGACGAACTGGAGCCCCGCGAGGGCGATTTCGCCCAGCCCGACGACGCCGGTCTGCTGGACGCCGTCGACGTGTGGTGCGAGGACGTCCTCGACCGGTTCCCGGACACCCCGGTGCCGCCGGTGGCCACCGAACTCGTCGCCGTACGCGATCTCGACCTGGTCGACGAGGACCGCTGGCCGCAGGCGCTCGCCATGCTGGCCCGGCCGCCGCTGCGCGACGCCATCGTCCAGCCGCTGCGCATCCTGCTGGCCGACGGTACCCACGAGGTCGTACGGCCCTACACGGCCTGGTGGCTGCGCGGGCACCCGGTGATCGACGGCAGGCGCCCGGCGGGTCTGCTCTCGGCCGGCGGCGACCCGCTGCTGCGCGGCCTGTACGACGAGGCCGACGCGACCGGGTTCGACGACGAGCAGGTGCTGCGGGCCCTCGGGGTGCGCACCTCGGTGGCCGCGCTGCTCGACGAGCCCGGCGGCGCCGCCGAACTGCTCGACCGGCTCGCCGACCCGGAGCGCACCGTCACCGCCGCCCAACTGCACGGTCTTTACGGCGCGTTGTCCGAGCTGGACCCCGAGCAGGTGACCCTGCCCGACGAGGTGCGCGCGGTCGTCGACGGCCGGGTGGAGGTGGTGGACGCGGCCGACGCGGTGGTGGTCGACTCGCCCGACCTGCTGCCCTTCACCGAGGGCGTGCCGCTGCTGCCGGTGCGCCCGGCGCTCGCCGACCGGCTGGCCGAGCTGTTCCAGGTGCGGCGGCTGAGCGAGTCCGTCACCGGCGAGGTCGGCTCCGAGGGCGCCGAGCACGACGTACCGGAGCCGGTGCGGGTGCTGCTCGGGCCGGGGACCCCGCGGTCCTACGTCGAGCACGAGGAACTCCTCGTGGACGGCGTGGAGATCGACTGGCGGCTCACCGACGACGGCGTCCTGCACGCCTCGACCCTGGAGGGCGTCGCCGCGGGCCTGGCCTGGGCAGCCGGCCAGTGGCCGCGCCGCTTCGAGGTCGCGGCGCTGCTGGAGGACCCCTCGCGGACGGACGAGCTCGCGCGGGACCGCTGGTTCGACTGAGCCGCCGGAACGTCACGAGGATTTCCACTCGGCACAACCCTTTACCCGCGTCACACATCTGACCATGTGAGTCAGCAGACTCCACGATCGATCGGTCCCTGCCGTCCGTCCTCGCGAACCGCGTGCGACGGCGGACGGCGGGGCCTTCTTCCACCGGGGGACCGAATGCGTATCCCAGCCACCGTCGCCGTCGTCTCGGGCGCCCTCGCCCTGTCCGCGTCGGCCGTGCCCGTCGCGGCGGCCGCGGACGAACTGCCGAAGGTCTCCAAGGTCTCGGTCAACTCCGGCGCGGACCTCGTCGTCGGTCCGTCGGCCGCGAAGAAGTTCACGGTGTCGGTGACCGCGAGCCACTCCAGCGGCATCCAGGACATCTACGTCGACCTGTGGCACGGCGCCGATCTCGACAACGGCCTCGACGGGCTGCTGCTGACGAACGAGGGCAGGGCCACCTGCACCGCCGCCAGTGCCACCACCTCGACCTGCAAGCTGACCGTCACCGCCTTGCCGGGCAGCAACCTGACCGCCAACGCGCAGGCCGGCACCTGGCACGTGGAGGTGGGGGTGTTCGCCCGTGACGGGCGGGTCTACTGGAACGAACGCCAGACGACCCACCGGGTCCAGCGCGCCTCGACCCTGACGGTCAACGCCACGCCGGAGCCGGTCAGGAAGGGCAGGACCATCACGGTCACCGGCAAGTTGGCCCGCGCCAACTGGGAGACCCTGAAGTACGCGGGGTACAGCGGCCAGCCGGTGAAGCTCCAGTTCAAGAAGAAGGGCGCCACCGCCTACACCACGCTCAAGACGGTCACGACCAACTCGACGGGCGCCCTGAGCACCACGGTCAAGGCCTCCGCGGACGGCTACTTCCGCTACGTCTTCGCGGGCACCTCGACCACCCCGGCGGTCAGCGCCGCGGCCGACTTCATAGACGTGCGGTAGTCGGCGTCGTACGGTCCGCGTCTTCGCCCGGTCCCGGGGTCCCCCGGGGCCGGGCGTCTGTCTTTCTCCAGCCACGGGTAATGCAAACGCAAAAAAAGAGATCAGTTCCTCTCACTCGTACAACTAGACGCGCCACTCGTCGATCACATCAGGCGAGTCAACAGGCTCACCTGATCATTCGGGTCCCGCGCCGACGACGAACCGTGAGGAACGGCCAGCGCGGGGACCCCCTTTCTCCACCTGGGGAACCCATGCGTATCCGAGCCACTGTGGCCGCCGTCACCGGCGCCCTGGCCCTCTCCGCCTTCGCCGTCCCGGCCGCGCAGGCCGCCGGCAACCCGGTCTCCGGCGTCACCTTCTCCAACGTCGTGATCAACGGCGGCAAGAACATCGTGATCGGCGCCACCGCGAAGGTCACCGTCACCACGACGTACACCGTGACCCACCCCTCGACGCTCAGCGAGAAGTCCTTCGCGACCGTCCCGTTCCTCTACCGCGGCGGCACGGTCACCAAGGTCGCCGACGCGACCGACATGGCCGGCGACGCCGACCCGGTCATGTGCGTCAAGTCCACCTCGACCGTCGCCAAGTGCACGGCCAAGCTCCAGTTCAGCCCCGCGGTCTCCGACGACTACGGTCTGCTCAACAACGAGTCGGGCGCCTGGAAGGTCGGCGTGCTCGCCGCCGACGCCAACAGCAACATCAAGTGGCAGTTCGGCCTGGGCACCAAGAACGTCCAGCGTCTGGCGAAGCTGACGGTCAACGCCACGCCGGAGCCGGTCAAGAAGGGCAAGACCATCACGGTCACCGGCGCGCTGACCCGCGCGAACTGGGAGACCGGCAAGTACGCCGGTGTCAGCGCCCAGTCGGTGAAGCTGCAGTTCAAGAAGAAGGGTGCCACCACCTACACCACCCTCAAGACCATCAAGTCCAGCTCGACGGGCGCCCTGAAGACGACGGTCACCGCGTCCGCGGACGGCTACTTCCGCTACAGCTACGCGGGCACCTCGACGACCGGGGCGGTCAACGCCGCGGCCGACTTCATCGACGTGCAGTAAGACCCGTAGTCCCGCACCACCGCCGACACCGGCAGTACCGCCAGTACTGTCGGTGTCGTCGTTCCGTCAGGCGGGAAAGCGGCGGTCGACCCATTTCCACAGCAGTTCCAGGACGACCGCCGACACCGCCGCGATGCCCACGGCCGTCCAGGGCATCGCCGTCCCCACCAGCTTCAGCGCGAAGAAGCTCTGGAGCGACGGCACGACCAGCACCACCAGGAACCCGGCGGCCATCGAGGCGACCAGGACGACCCGCCACCACGTGTAGGGGCGGGCGATGATCGCCAGCACCCACATCGAGATCAGGAACAGGGTCAGCGTGGCCGCGCTCGTCTCCGCGTCCAGCGAGTCCGCCCCGGTGTAGTGGTGGCGGGCGAGCAGATAGGTCACGAAGGTCGCCACCCCGGCCACCACCCCGCCCGGGATCGCGTACCGCATGACCTGCCGGACGAAGTGCGGCCGGGCGCGTTCCTTGTTGGGGGCGAGGGCGAGGAAGAACGCCGGGACGCCGATGGTCAGGGTGGACAGCAGGGTCAGGTGCCGGGGCAGGAAGGGGTACTCGACCTGCCAGCACACCACCAGGATGGCCAGCAGGACCGAGTAGACGGTCTTGACCAGGAAGAGCGTGGCCACCCGGGTGATGTTGCCGATCACCCGCCGTCCCTCGCCGACCACCGAGGGCAGGGTGGCGAAGCTGTTGTTCATCAGCACGATCTGCGCGACGGCCCGGGTCGCCTCGGACCCCGAGCCCATGGACACACCGATGTCGGCGTCCTTGAGCGCGAGCACGTCGTTCACCCCGTCCCCGGTCATCGCGACCGTGTGGCCGCCGGACTGGAGGGCGCCCACCATGTCCCGCTTCTGCTGCGGGGTGACCCGCCCGAACACGGTGCCCTCGTCGAGGGCCCGCGCCATCTCCTGCCGGTCCTCGGGAAGCCTGCGCGCGTCGACGGCGGTGCCGGTGAGCCCGAGCTTGCCGGCGACCGCCCCGACGGACACCGCGTTGTCGCCGGAGATCACCTTGGCGTGGACGTTCTGCTCGGCGAAGTAGCCCAGGGTGTCCGCCGCGTCCGGGCGCAGCCGCTGCTCCAGTACGACGAGGGCGGCGGGCCGGACGTCCTTCGCCACGTCGGGACCGTCGAGGTCGCGGGTGGCCCGGGCGAGCAGCAGGACCCGCAGCCCCTGCGCGTTGAGCCGCTCGGTCTCGGCGAGGGCGGAGTCGGCCTCGGGCAGCAGCACGTCGGGGGCCCCGAGCAGCCAGGTGCTCGACTCGCCGTTGCCCTCGCTGAAGGAGGCGCCGCTGTACTTGCGGGCGGAGGAGAACGGCAGGGACTCGGTGCAGCGCCACTCCTCGGTGTCCGGGTAGGCGTCGATGACGGCCTGGAGGGAGGCGTTGGGCCGCGGGTCGGACTCGCCGAGCGCGCCGAGCACCCTGCGTACGTAGGTCTCCTCGTGGCCGGCGAGCGGGCGCAGCTCGGTGACGTCCATGCCGCCCTCGGTGAGGGTGCCGGTCTTGTCGAGGCAGACGATGTCGACGCGGGCGAGTCCCTCGATGGCGGGCAGTTCCTGGACGAGGCACTGTTTTCGGCCAAGCCGGATGACGCCGATGGCGAAGGCGACGGAGGTGAGCAGCACCAGCCCCTCCGGGACCATCGGGACGATCCCGCCGACCGCCCGGGCGAGGGAGTCCTTGAAGCCGTGCTGCTGGACGAAGAACTGGCTGATGATCAGGCCGATGGCGGTCGGGATCATCATCCAGGTCACGTACTTCAGGATCGTGGAGATGCCGGAGCGCAGCTCGGAGTGGACCAGGGTGAAGCGGGAGGCCTCCTCGGCGAGCTGGGCGGCGTAGGCCTCGCGGCCCACCTTGGTGACCTTGAAGGCTCCGCCGCCGGCCACGACGAAGCTGCCGGAGAGCACCGGGTCGCCGGGCCGCTTGACGACCGGGTCGGCCTCACCGGTGAGCAGCGACTCGTCGACCTCCATGCCGTCGGCCTCGGCGCAGACGCCGTCGACGGCCACCTTGTCCCCCGGACCGATCTCCACGAGGTCGTCGAGCACGAGCTCGGAGGTGGCGATCTGGACGGCCGTGCCGTCCCGCCGGACCGTCGGCCGGGTCTCCCCGATGACGGCGAGCGAGTCCAGGGTCTTCTTCGCCCGCCACTCCTGGACGATGCCGATACCGGTGTTGGCGAGGATCACATAGCCGAACAGGCTGTCCTGGAACGGCGCGACGAACAGCATGATCAGCCAGAGCACGCCGATGATCGCGTTGAACCGGGTGAAGACGTTCGCGCGGGCGATCTCGGCCAGGGACCGACTGCTGCGCACGGGGATGTCGTTGACCTGTCCGCGGGCCACGCGCTCGGCGACCTGGGCGGTGCTGAGGCCGGTCGCCGGGGGCGGGGGCATGGGGACGGGGTGCACGGGATCGAGCTCGGCGCCGGCGTCGATGTGCCTCATGCCTTCGACGGTACGTGCGGATTTGACGGTTCACCCGCCGAGTGGACGGAAGTTCCGACCTGAGGACGAGGAGGGCGCGCGGGGACTGATGCCGTGGTCGTACGGGGCGGGCGACACGGACGACCGGTACGGACGACGCGGGCCCGCCGTGCGGTGGTGCTACTCGGCCGCCGGGAGCGTCGCCGCGGCCGCCCGCTTGATCGCCGCGTCGCGCTTGCGCACGTACCAGATGCCGATCAGGCCCAGCCCGGCGCCGGCCAGGCAGGTCCAGATCCACCATGCGTGGCCGCGGTCCGCGTACCAGCCGTAGAAGGGGAGCTGTACGAGGAAGAGGACGAACCAGAGGATCGTGCCGCCGGTGATGGTGGCGACCACGGGGCCCTCCAGGGGCTCGGGCGCCTCGTGCGTGGGGGTCCATTTGGTCATGCGCACAGCTTACGAGGCCTGCGGGGCGGTATCGCAGGGAGCGGTGGGTCTCCTGTGGCGCCGGAGGTCTACGCGCGGAGATAGCTAAATCGACTTCATATGTTCATACTGAAACAGTCCGAGCCTGGCCACTTCTTGTCGTAGGAAACACCAACAGCACCGTGGGGGAGCGCTGAAGGTGACCTGGGAGCGGCGAGGCTCGATCATGTTCCCCACCCCCGTCACCCCCTGAGGTCCCGCATGTCCACCTCGGCCCCCGCCAAGGTTCCCGCGCCCGAGCAGCCGGGCGGCACGCCCGCCTACGGCGCCCTCGACCGCTACTTCAAGATCTCCGAGCGGGGCAGTTCGCTGTCCCGGGAGGTCCGTGGCGGCTTCGCCACCTTCTTCGCGATGGCCTACATCATCGTGCTGAACCCGATCATTCTGGGCAGCGCGAAGGACATGTACGGGCACCAGCTCGACAACGGTCAGCTGGTCACGGCGACCGTGGTCACGGCCGCCTTCACCACCCTCCTCATGGGTGTCATCGGCAACGTGCCCATCGCGCTCGCCGCGGGCCTGGGTGTGAACTCCGTGGTCGCGCTCCAGCTCGCCCCGCGGATGACCTGGCCGGACGCCATGGGCATGGTGGTCCTGGCCGGCTTCGTCGTGATGCTGCTGGTCGCCACCGGTCTGCGCGAGCGCGTCATGAACGCCGTGCCCTACGGGCTGCGCAAGGCCATCGCCATCGGTATCGGCCTGTTCATCATGCTGATCGGCCTGGTCGACTCCGGCTTCGTCTCCCGCATCCCGGACGCCGCCCACACCACCGTCCCGCTCCAGCTCGGCGTCGACGGTCACCTCACCGGCTGGCCGGTGCTGGTCTTCATCCTGGGCACGCTGCTGACCCTGGCGCTCATCGTGCGCAAGGTGCCCGGCGCGATCCTGATCTCGATCGTCGCCATGACCGTGCTGGCGATGATCATCGACGCGGTCGCCACGATCCCGTCCTGGGGTCTGACCACGCCGAAGTGGCCGGGCAACCCCGTCGCCACCCCCGACTTCGGCCTGATCGGCAAGTTCAGCCTGTTCGGCGGTTTCGACAAGGTCGGCGTGCTGACCGGTGTCCTCTTCGTCTTCACGGTCCTGCTGTCGTGCTTCTTCGACGCGATGGGCACGATCATGGGCATCAGTGACGAGGCCAAGCTGACGGACGCGCAGGGTCAGATGCCCGGCATCAACAAGGTCCTCTTCGTCGACGGCATCGCGGTCGCCGCGGGTGGCGCGTCCTCCTCCTCGGCCACCACCTGCTTCGTGGAGTCCACGGCCGGCGTCGGCGAGGGCGCCCGCACCGGCTTCGCGAACGTCGTCACCGGCGCCCTGTTCGCCGTGGCCCTCTTCCTCACCCCGATCGCCACGATGGTCCCGTCCCAGGCGGCCACCCCCGCCCTGATCGCGGTCGGCTTCCTGATCCTGGCCGGCTCGGTCAAGGAGATCGACTGGGCCGACTTCACCATCGCCATCCCGGCCTTCGTCACGATGGTGATGATGCCGTTCACCTACTCGATCACCAACGGCATCGGCATGGGCTTCATCACCTTCGTGGTGATGCGCCTGGCGGCGGGCCGGGCCAAGGAGATCCCGGTCGCGATGTACGCCGTCTCGGCGGTGTTCGCCTTCTACTACCTGATGCCGGCCCTCGGGCTGACCTGATGGCGCGGGGTCGTCACGTGACCCCGTAGAACTTCTCCGTCTCCTCGACGGCGGTCTGGAACCGCTCGTCGAAGTCGTCGCGAATGAGCGTCCGGACCACATAGTCCTGGACGCTCATTCCCCTTTTCGCGGCATGTTCCCGGAGCCTCTCGAGCAGCTCCCCGTCCACACGCAGGCTGAGCACGCTGGTCCCCATGCGTACGAGAGTCGCTGCACGCTTCGGTGTGGCGCGAGATGTTCCGCCTAGGGATCACCCGTATGAGTGATATCCGGATTGAGCCGTCCGGGTCACGGGCATCTCCGCGCGGTCCCGTCGGTCCCGTCGGTCCCGTCGGTCCCGTCGGACCCGTCGGTCCTCGGTGCGCCTCGGTGGCCCTCCGCGCGTCCCTCGGTGGTTCCCGGCTTGTTCCCGTCGGTCTTCAGGGCGCGCCCCGTTGGTCTTTAGAAAGAGTAATGAGTTACGCTAAAGACCATGTCGGACCTTACCCATGGCGACGACCTTGCCGCCGTGAACTCCCTGCGATCCGCAGTCATGCGGCTGTCCCGTCGCCTCAAGCACCAGCGAGTCGACGAGTCGCTCAGCCCGACCGAGATGTCGGTGCTGGGCACCCTCTCCCTGTGCGGGAGCGCGACCCCGGGCGAACTCGCCCGCAAGGAGCACGTCCAGCCGCCGTCGATGACCCGCATCGTCGCGCTGCTGGAGGCCAAGGGGCTGGTCCGGCTGGAGCCCCACCCCGACGACCGGCGCCAGAAGGTCGTCACCCAGACCGAACAGGCCACGGCGATGCTCGAGGAGAGCCGCCGCAAGCGGAACGCCTTCCTGGCCTCCCTGGTCGACGGCCTCGACGAGGACGAGTGGGCGAAACTGCGCGCCGCCGCCCCCGTGCTGGAGAAGCTCGCACACCTGTAGCCGCACGCCTGTAGTCGCACATCTGTAGATCGGCACCACTGCTGGATCGGCACCACCGCGCCGCGAGGAGGCGAATCCTTTTGAGTTCGGGATCCGGAGCACCTTCCGCCCCCGCACCGACCATCCACGACACTTCCCCCGGCAGGGCCCGCAAGTCCTCGATGTTCAGCTCCCTGAAGGTCAGGAACTACCGCCTGTTCTTCGCCGGCCAGGTCGTCTCCAACACGGGGACCTGGATGCAGCGCATCGCCCAGGACTGGCTGGTCCTCGGCCTCACCGGCTCCTCCACGGCCGTCGGCGTCACCACGGCCCTGCAATTCCTGCCGATGCTGCTCTTCGGCCTGTTCGGCGGGGTCCTCGTCGACCGCCTGCCCAAGCGCGGCACCCTGCTCGTCACCCAGTCCGCGATGGCCGTCACCGGTCTCGTACTGGCCTTCCTGACCCTGTCCGGACACGTCCAGGTCTGGCACGTCTACCTCGCCGCGTTCGCCGTCGGCCTCGCCACGGTCGTCGACAACCCGGCCCGCCAGTCCTTCGTCACCGAACTGGTCGGCCGCGACCAGCTGCAGAACGCGGTCAGCCTGAACTCCGCGAACTTCCAGTCCGCCCGGCTGGTCGGACCCGCCGTCGCGGGCCTGCTGATCACCGGGGTGGGCACGGGCTGGGCGTTCCTCGCCAACGGCCTGTCCTTCGTCGCGCCCATCGCCGGACTGCTGCTGATGCGCGCCCGCGAACTGCACGTCGTCGAGCGCGCCCCGCGCGGCAAGGGCCAGCTCCGCGAGGGCCTGCACTACGTCGCCGGGCGGCCCGAGCTGATCTGGACGATCGCCCTGGTCGGGTTCATCGGCACCTTCGGTTTCAACTTCCCCGTGTACCTCTCGGCCTTCGCCGACGACGTCTTCCACGCGGGGGCGGGCTCGTACAGCCTCTTCAACACGCTGATGGCGGTCGGCTCACTGGCCGGCGCGCTGCTCGCCGCCCGCCGGGGCACGGCGCGGATGCGGGTGCTGGTCGCGGCGGCGGTGGTCTTCGGCACGGTCGAGATAGTCGCCGCACTCACTCCCTCCCTGTGGGCGTTCGCCCTGCTCATGGCCCCGATCGGGATGTTCGGCATGACGGTCAACGTCACCGCCAACACCAGCGTCCAGATGGCCACCGACCCGGCCATGCGCGGCCGGGTGATGGCCCTGTACATGATGGTGTTCATGGGCGGCTCACCGGTGGGCGCGCCGATCGCCGGCTGGATCACGGACACCTACGGCGTCCGGGCCGGACTCGCGGCGGGCGGCGCCGTCTCGGCCGTCGCGGCCGTCACCATCGGCCTGGTCATGGCCCGCGTCGGCGGACTGCGGCTGGCGGTGGGCTGGAACCACGGCCACCCGCGGGTGGGCTTCGTCCCGAAGGAGCGCCAGGAGGAATTGGCCGCGGCGGTCTGAGCCGCCGAGGCGTACGTGCCGGGCCCTGGGGAGACCGCTCCCCAGGGCCTCCGCTTTCCCCCGGGCACCGGCCCCGCGCTTCCCGGGGCGGGCGGGGGCGCCCGCGCGTGTGCGGGAGGCTCGCCGGGCGGTCCGTTCCCTGGAAGGGTGACGTCCATGAGACTCTTCGCCGCCGTGCTGCCCCCGCAGGACGTCATCCGCGAACTGGCCGCCGAGGTCGACGCCCTGCGCGGGCTGCCCGGCGCGCAGGGGCTGCGCTGGACGGGCCGCCCCGGCTGGCACTTCACGCTCGCGTTCTACGGCGAGGTCGACGACGACCTCGTACCCGCGCTGTCGGCCCGCCTGGAGCGCGCCGCGCACCGTTCGTCCCCCTTCCCGCTGGCGCTGCGCGGCGGCGGCCAGTTCGGGCACGGACGGGTGCTGTGGACGGGCGCCGCCGGTGATCTGGAGACGCTGCGGCTGCTGGCCGACCGGAGCGAGGCCGCGGCGCGGAAGGCGGGCGTGCCCATGGGCGAGCACCGCCGTTACCAGGCCCATCTGACGGTGGCCCGCAGCCGTGACGCGATCGACACCCGTCCGTACGTCGAGGCCCTCGCCGGGTTCACCAGCGACACCTGGACGGTGACGGACCTGTGCCTGGTCCGCAGCAACCTGCCGAAGTCGGGCGTGCCCGGCGAGCAGCCCCGCTACGAGACGGTCGCCCGCTGGCCGCTGGGCCCCGCCCGGCGGACGGGGGACGACGGGAGCGACGGGAGCGACGAGCGCGAGGGGAGCGACGGGAGCGACGCGGTCTGAGCGGCCAGGGGGTCCCGGTCGGCGGGCGGACGGGGAGGGAGCCTGCCCGGCGGGCGGTTTCGGGACGGTCCGCCGGACGGGTTCGCGCCGGGGCCGGTTACGCTCGGACGCGTGGACCCGAAAACCCGGAACCGGATCATGGCCGGTGTGCTTGTGCTGCTGTTCGTCGTCGTCGCCCTGGCGGCCGCGCTCGGCAGGTGAGCGCGCGGCCGTGCGGGGCCGCAGCCGTACGGGTCCGTGACCGGGTGAGCCATGACCGGGTGAGGCCGTGCCCCTCGGGTGCCGTGGCCGCCGGGCCGACGGCCCGGCCACCGGGGCGATCCCCGGTGGCCGTCCGTCGGCGTTCGTCGGCCGTCCGACGGTGGGCCGCCTACCAGGCGAAGGCCTCCGGGGACGGGCCAGGACCCGGGAAGACCTCGTCGAGGCCCGCCAGCAGTTCCTCGCCCAGCTCCAGCTCGACGGCGCGCAGCGCCGAGGCGAGCTGCTCCGCGGTGCGCGGGCCGACGATCGGGCCGGTCACGCCCGGCCGGGTGAGCAGCCAGGCCAGCGCGGCCTCGCCGGGCTCCAGGCCGTGCTTGTCGAGCAGGTCCTCGTACGCCTGGATCTGCGCGCGCTTGGCCGGGTCGGCGAGGGTGTCGGCGGTCCGGCCGGAGGCGCGGCGTCCGCCCTCGGCCTCCTTCTTGAGCACACCGCCCAGCAGCCCGCCCTGGAGCGGTGACCAGGGGATGACCCCGAGCCCGTACTCCCGCGCGGCCGGGACGACCTCCATCTCGGCGCGTCGCTCGGCGAGGTTGTAGAGGCACTGCTCGCTGACCAGGCCCATGGTGCCGAGGCGGGCGGCGATCTCGTTGGCCTGGGCGATCTTGTAGCCGGGGAAGTTGGAGGAGCCGACGTAGAGGATCTTCCCCTGCCGCACCAGCACGTCGACGGCCTGCCAGATCTCCTCGAAGGGAGTCGCGCGGTCGACGTGGTGGAACTGGTAGACGTCGATGTGGTCGGTCCGCAGCCGCTTCAGGCTGGCGTCGACCGCGCGCCGGATGTTGAGCGCGGAGAGCTTGTCGTGGTTGGGCCAGGCGTCGCCTTCGGCGGCCATGTTGCCGTAGACCTTGGTGGCGAGGACGACCTTGTCGCGCCGCTCACCGCCCTGGGCGAACCAGTTCCCGATGATCTCCTCGGTACGGCCCTTGTTCTCGCCCCAGCCGTAGACGTTCGCCGTGTCCAAAGATCAATTTTGACGCCATGATCCGAACCGCATACCGTCACCCCTTGTGCGCGATGCGTGACACAGGGGAGAGGGAGAACGGGCATGGCGAGAGTTCTGGGTGTGGTCCGTCTGTCGAGGGTGTCGGACGAGACCACATCGCCGGAGCGTCAGCGTCGGTCCATCCAGCGATGGGCCGATCAGGAGGGGCACGTCGTCGTGGGGTGGGTCGAGGACATCGACGTGTCCGGCGGGGTAGAGCCGTGGAAGCGTCCGGAGTTCGGCAAGTGGCTTCCCTCGACCATCGGGAAGGAGGTCAGCGCGATCGAGCACCGGATCGCGGTGGAGGAGTCGCGCGCCGACGAGTACGACATCATCTGCGCGCTGAAGATCGACCGTCTCTCGCGACGCGTGCTCCATGTGCACGCCCTCCTGGAGTGGTGCGAGAAGAACGGCAAGGAGGTCGCCACCGTCGAGGACGGGATCAACCTCAACACGCAGATGGGGAAGCTCCTCCTCAGCCTGATCGCGTCCTTCGCGGAAGGGGAGCTCGAAGCCATCAAGGCGCGGGCCAAGTCCTCGTACAACCACCTGGTGAAGGAGGGGCGCTGGCGCGGCGGCCGCACTCCGTACGGTTACCGGGAGGAGAAACAGGAGACCGGCGACGGATGGAAGCTCGTCCCGGACGACTACGGGACCAACACGGCCGGGACGCTCCGTGAGATCGTCCGCCGTCTCATCGCGGGCGAGTCGGCGAACAGCATCGCGCAGTGGCTCAACGAGGACGTGTCGAAGACCCCGACGTCACTCGACGCCCAGATGATCCGTAACGGCAAGACCCCGAAGGGAAGCCGCTGGACCGCCGCGAACACGGCCAAGGTCGTACGTTCCCGCTGCATCCTGGGGCAGATGGAGGTGTCCGAGGAGGTGATGGTCGACGGGGAGAAGACGACACGACGCCGGGTCGTCCGGGACGCGGACGGCCAGCCCCTCCAGCGCGCGGAGCCTCTGATCACGCACGAGGATTGGGAGCTGGCCAACAAGAAGCTGGACGAGAACACCAGCAAGCGCAACGGCAACCGCAAGGGTGGGTCGCCCTTGCTCCAGGTCGCGTTCTGCACATGTGGGGAGCCGGCGTATCTCGCCCCTGGCCGTAACTGGCCCTACTACCGCTGCGCCTCCCGTACCACGCACAAGCCGTGTCCGACCGGAAGCAAGGGCATCGCGGCGCACACGCTGGAGGACGCCGTGGGGAAAGCGTTCCTCCTCACTGCCGGGGACGTCGAGATCGTCCGGAAGGTCTTCCGGCCGGGCGTGGACTACACGCGCGACATCGAGGAAGTGAACCGCGCCCTCTCGGACCTGAGGGAGGACCGCGAGGCGGGCCTCTACTCCAGTGAGCTGGGCAAGCAGGAGTACCGGGAGGCGTACAAGCGGTTGGACGCGCGACGTGAACAGCTCATCGCGCAGCCCACGCGCCCGGACACCTGGGAGGAGATCCCGACAGGAGAGACCTACCGGGAACGGTGGAGCACGTTGTCGACCCAGCACGAAAAGGGCAGGGAGCTACGCGCCGCAGGGGTCAAGGCCGTCATCCATGCCGAGCCGATTCCCGGGATGACCGCCGCGCAGCTCATGGCTCCCGATGGCCATGACGGGATGTGGCAACACCCAGTCGGGAGGGTTCAGGTTCTGATCCCCATGGACTTCAAGCAGCGTCTGCGCAACATGGCGGCGGTCCACAGCGAAGGCTGACCGACAACTGCATGCGACGAGGAGGGCCCTGTGGTCGGGGCCCTCCTGCGCGTTTGTAGGATGCCCGGCAGGTCGCCGCCGTCGCTCCCGACCGCAAGAGACCGAGTCCAGGCCCGATGCCCTGGGCGCCCAACCTGTGAAGCGCCGTGCCTCCCGCACGGCACCCCCGCGAAGAAGGGAGACACATGTCCCGCCGTCCGGCGGGGTCGCCGGCGCACCCTCGTGCGCCTCACAGGAAGGAGCCGCGAACCAGTGGCCATCAGCTTCGGTCATGACCGCCCGTGGGGCGGAGTCTCCCAGCGCGAATACCAGCGCAAGGCGCAGGACCCTCTACACCCGCTGGCCTACCGTGTCCACTTCGCCGCCATCGGATGGGCCGACCGTCACGGGCACGCAGCCTTCGCCCCTGGGAAGCTGGCCACCCTCCTCGGCAAGGACGGTAAACCCCTGTCTGACCAGAGCACGAACAACGCGATCGCACGCGCCAAGAGGCTCGACCTTGTATCGCCCCGGTCGGGAGCCGCTTGCCTTGTTCTTGGTTCTCACCTCTTCCAGAAGGGGAAGGGCGCTCCGGTGCCGTGCCGCGTCCATCAAGACCGGTGAACAACACGCCGTACGTGTAGCCAGCACACGCCACACGTGTACCGGCATTGCCAGTGACCTGCGGAAACGTTCGCTTCGTCTCTCTTCTTCTTGTCCAAGCGCAGTAGGGGCGCGGCAGCGCCCCATGAGACGGGCATCGGCGAGGCGGTAGAGAGCATGCGCGGCCGGACGGCCGCCACAGTCCGAAGCCCCTACGACAGAGCGGCCCCGCCGGGGCCGACAGGAGCAAGACCAAGGGAGGCGCTGCCGCGCCCCCACAGGCAGGGCCGTCAGGCTCCGTTACTTGCACTCCTCTGCCGTAGCCAAGGAGGCAGCGCAAGTGGCTTCGACACGTTCTGCCTGGAGGAGGGGCCGACCTGAAAGACCCTGGAACCGTGGCAGGATTTGAGCCGGTAAGACCCGGCGGTCGGGCAAGGCCCTTCAAGGGGCCATACCCCACCCCCTTCGCCGTCGGGCAGGCTTGCCCGTGCCGCTGTCAGGCGAACGGCTGTGCGCCTCTGTGAGCTGATGCCTGTCCGCACGACTCACGAGGAGAAGCGAGCGAAGCGGTAGGCACTCAGGCAGGCGCACAGCCTCACGGCAGGGCAGCCAGCCAGGGCGGAGGGCAAGCCCAAGGCAAGGCGCACCAGCGCTCCAGGTGTCGAGCACGATCACCAGGACCACAGGCGACGCGGAGAGTGATCACGACAGGCCGTCTCGAAAACCAAGGTTTGTGAGAGGAGGTGGCAAGCGTCCCTGAAGGGGTGTAGCGCTGTTCAAAACCCGTCTCGAAACTCCAGTCTCAGGCTTGACGTATTGAGATGAGTTCTGAGACGGTCCCGGCTGTGACGACGAACACGATCACCGGTCAGCTCATCGGTTACGTCCGCGTCTCCACCGATGACCAGGAAGCGCAGTTGCAGCGCGACGCACTGACGGCCGCAGGCTGCGCCCGGATCTTCGAGGACAAGGCATCGGGCAAGAACACCAACCGGCCAGAACTCACGGCCGCCCTGGACTACGCGAGACCCGGCGACACCCTGTGCGTGTGGAAGCTCGACCGCTTCGCCCGTTCCCTCATCGACCTTGTGACCATGGTCGACACCCTTCGAGAGCGGGGCATCGGGTTCAAGGTGCTCACGGGTGCACTGGCCAACATCGACCCTGGTACGGCAGACGGTCGTCTCATGCTTCAGGTGGTCGGGGCCATGGCGGAGTTCGAGCGCAGCCTCATCAAGGAGCGCACCCGCGCCGGACTCGACGCAGCCAAGGCGCAGGGGCGTACCGGCGGACGGCCGTCCGTCGTGAACGAGGACGCGCTGGCCGTGGCCCGCGCGAGGAAGGTGAAGGGGGAGAGCGTCAGTGCCATCGCCAAGGCTCTGGGCGTCTCCCGGGCCACGCTGTACCGGCACCTCGGAGACGACTCCTGACGGCGGAACCTGATGCCCTTGCCTGGAGCGGACTCGAAGCAGTTGGCTTGTGGCCCATGAAGTACACCCAGCTCGGACGCACCGGACTCAAGGTCAGCCGACTCGTTCTCGGCACGATGAACTTCGGTCCGCAGACAGACGAATCAACCAGCCACGGCATCATGGACGCCGCTCTCGACGCGGGTCTGAACTTTCTGGACACGGCCAACGTCTATGGGTGGGGTGAGAACAAGGGCCGCACCGAGGAGATCATCGGTACTTGGTTCGCCCAGGGTGGCGGGCGGCGCGACAAGGTCGTCCTCGCCACCAAGGTGTACGGGAACATGGCGGGCGACGGGGACGTCTGGCCCAACCACGACAAGCTCTCCGCGGTGAACATCCGCCGCGCCGTCGACGCCTCCCTCAAGCGGCTTCAGACGGACTACATCGACATCTACCAGTTCCATCACATCGACCGGGCGACGCCGTTCGAGGAGATCTGGCAGGCGATCGACGTCCTGGTCCAGCAGGGCAAGATCCTCTACGCGGGGTCGTCCAACTTCCCTGGCTACAAGATCGCCCAGGCCAACGAGGCCGCCGCCCGGCATGGCCGCATGGGCCTGGTCAGCGAACAGTGCCTCTACAACCTCGCTGAGCGCCGCGCCGAGATGGAGGTCATCCCGGCCGCGCAGGACTACGGCCTCGGTGTCATCCCCTGGTCTCCGCTGCACGGAGGACTGCTCGGCGGCGTCCTCAAGAAGGAGGCCACACAGGGGCGCCGGGCGAGCGGCCGCGCTGCCGACGCGCTCAAGGACACCAAGACACGCGAGCAGATCCAGGCGTACGAGAACCTCCTCGACAAGCACGGCCTGGAGCCCGGTGAAGCGGCGCTCGCCTGGCTGCTGACCCGCCCCGGCGTCACCGGCCCGATCGTCGGCCCTCGCACGCAGGAGCAGCTGGACTCGGCGCTGCGCGCCCTACAGCTGGAGCTGAGCGAGGAACTGCTGACGTCTCTGGACGAGATCTTCCCCGGTCCCGGACCGTCTCCCGAAGCCTTCGCATGGTGAGGTAGCGGGTCTGTGTCGGAGTCGTCGCCTTCTGCTTGCGTTCGAGGCGAGTGGGAGGCGGCGGCTTCGTCGTTTCCACTCGGGGTCCGCAGGAGCGGTGAGCGTCAGCGATGCGCTGCTGCGGAACCTGGCGTCAAAATTGCCGGTTGGCGGTGTCGAAGAAGTTGATGCCGGCGTCGAGCGCCGCGTCCATGATCGTGTGGCTGTCGGCCTCGTCCGTCAGGGGGCCGAAGTTCATGGTGCCGAGGACGAGTCGGCTGACCTTGAGTCCGGTGCGTCCGAGCTGCGTGTACTCCATGGTCTCCAAGCCAACGTCTTGGAGTGAGCTCTATGCAAGGGCGGGCGGCGTCAGCCGCGGGGAAAGTCGTCGGTGGTGAGAGTGAGGCCGACGGGGGTCGCGGTGAGGTCGATGTCCGCTCCGAAGGAGACGGTCAGTTCACTGACGTACTCGCCGTCCTTGGGTTGGCTGAAGAGATGGCACCTGCCCTGGTAGGGGTCGGCGACGAGGTACACCGGGACCTCGGCGGCGGCGTAGGCGGTCTTCTTCGGGCCGTAGTCGTTGGCGGCGGTGCCCTTGGAGATGACCTCAGCGACGAACTCGACGTCCTCGTAACGCCAGCGGCCGTCCTCCGTTTTGGCGGCGCCCTCGGTCATCACCGTGACATCGGTCGCGAATCCGTTGAGGTTTCCCGGGTAGTCGATGCGGACGTCCGACTTCACACGCTTGCGGGGATACTTGGTCCGCAGCTGCTCGACGATGTCCAGGATGATCTCCCAGTGAGTGTCCCGCTGCGGCGACATGCAGACGGTCCCCTCGACGATCTCGACCTTGTATCCCTCGGGGACGGGCATCGTCTCGAGCCGCTCGAACATCTCGTCGAGGGTGCTCGTGTTGTCGCTCTCGGCCATCGCGATCCTGTCTTCGAGGACGGTCATCGTGGCGCTCCTCCCCGGCGGCCCCATGGACCAGTGCCGCCGCGCGGTACAACGATACGCATGGTGACGGAGTCACGGGCAGGAGTGGAATATGCCGGAGGCCTGCCGGAGCGGACCCGCCTCAGTCCCGCTCGTACTCCCCGCCCAGTCCCCACCCCTGATACATCGCCTCCGCGAACGCCTCCGCGATCCTGTGCTCGCCGCTCGCGTTGGGGTGCGTGCCGTCGTAGGTGTCGTGGTTGATGTCGTACCCGGGCGGCGGCGAGGCCAGCAGCAGGGGCGAGCGGGGCTCGTCGAGGTCGGCGACCGTCTTGGCCAGCAGTTCGTTGAAGGCGGCGACCTCCACCGCGAAGTCGGGGTCCTCCAGCGCGCGGGAGTTGGGTATCACCGGCAGGACGACCATCCGCACCCGCGGGTTCGCCGCCCGCGCCTCGGTGACGAAGAGCCGCACGTTGTCCGCCGTCTGCCGCGCGTTCGTGTAGAAGCCCAGGTCGATCAGGCCGAGGGCGACCAGCAGGACGTCCGCCCGGTGCGCGCGGACCGCGTCGCCGACCAGCGGGGCCATGTGCAGCCAGCCCTCGCCCCAGCCGGCCAGGTGAGCGCGCGGGAAGTCCGGTTCGGCGTACTCGTACGACGTGGGCGCGTCCGTCGCCTTGTCGTGGAGCGTCTCGCGCGGGCCGACGACGGCGAACGGGCGGCCGTACGTCGTGCGCAGGTGCTGCCACATCCGGTAACGCCAAGTGTGTTCGCCGGCGCTTCCGATCGTCTGGGAGTCGCCGACGGGCATGAACCTGAGCATCCGCTCATGATGGACGATCGGCGGGCCGTCGGTGGACCGGGCCGGGTGTGAGGCCTGCCACGCGTGCGACGGACCTCGGCTGACGCGGCACCAGGTCCGGGATGGCAGTCTTGGGGGCATGCGTCGACCGTTCGCCCTCCTCGCCGGTGTCCTGCTCACGGGTGTGCTGGCCGCGCCCGCCTCCGCCGCCGACGGCGACGAGGGGTTCACCATCAAGGACCCGCGCATCACCGAGTCCAGCGGCCTGGCCGCCTCCCGCCTGCACCCCGGGATCTACTGGACCCACAACGACAGCGACGACGGGCCGTACATCTACGCCGTGGACAGCGCCACCGGAAAGACGGTCGCCACCCTCACGCTGAGCGGCATCGGTTCGCCGCGTGACGTGGAGGCCATCTCCATCGGCCCCGGCAACCAGATCTACGTCGGCGACATCGGCGACAACCTCGACGGGACCTGGCCGTACGTCTGGATCTACCGGCTGCCCGAGCCCAAGGTCCTCAAGGACCAGACGATCAGGGCCACGCAGTACGTGGTGAAGTACTCCGACGGCGCCCGCAACGCCGAGTCGCTGGTCGTCCACCCGAAGACCGGCCGGGTGTACATCATCGACAAGAAGGAGGACGGCGGGCACCTCTACGAGGGTCCGGCCGAGCTGTCGTCCTCCGGCGCCAACATCTTCAAGCCCGTCGCCACGGTCGACCTCTGGGCGACGGACGCCGCCTTCTCGCCCGACGGCCGGCAACTCGCCGTGCGCGGCTACTTCGGGGGCATCTACTACGACTGGAACGGCGGGAAGATCGAGCGGCTGGGCCGTCTGAACGTGCCGTTGCAGGGGCAGGGCGAGTCCGTCAGCTACTCCGCCGACGGGACCAAGCTCATGTACGGCAGCGAGGGCGCCGACAGTTCCGTGAAGGCGGAGGACGCGCCCGGCGGAGGGTCGGGCGGCAGCGGGTCCGGATCCGGCAACGCGTCCGGCGGTGGCGGTTCGGGCGATTCCGCGACGGACGGCGGCAGCGGTGTCACCTACGGCGCGCTCGCCGTCGCCGCGGTCTGTGCCGGGCTGTTCGGCCTGCGGCGACTGCGGCGCCGCGACTGAGGTGACGTCACGTGTCTTGACGGGCCCGTGAGTTCTGACTTCCATGGAAGGCGCGGTGTCGTGGGAGCGCTCCCACCCGTTCCGGACCCGCCGCCCCCCACGAGAGGAAGCAGCGACATGTTCCGCAGTCTGCGCAGAGTGCTGTGCGCCGCCGCCGCGGCGCTCCTGTTACCGCTGGCCGGAGTCCAGGCCGCCCACGCGGCCGACGCCCCGGCCGGCTCCGCCGCCGCGGCCGCCGCCGGGGCCGGTTACTGGCACACCAGCGGCCGTCAGATCCTGGACGCGTCCGGACAGCCGGTGCGGATCGCCGGCATCAACTGGTTCGGCTTCGAGACCGCCAACTACGTCGTGCACGGCCTCTGGTCGCGCGACTACAAGAGCATGATCGACCAGATGAAGTCGCTGGGCTACAACACCATCCGCCTCCCCTACAGCGACGACATCTTCAAGAGCGCGACCGTCCCGAACAGCATCGACTTCTCCGGCGGCAAGAACGCCGACCTGGCGGGGCTGAACTCGCTGGGCGTCATGGACAGGATCGTGTCGTACGCCGGACAGGACGGCCTGAAGGTCATCCTGGACCGGCACCGGCCGGACTCGGGCGGGCAGTCGGCGCTCTGGTACACCTCGGCGGTCCCGGAGTCGACCTGGATCGCCGACCTGAAGGCGCTGGCGGCCCGTTACGCGGGCCAGGACACCGTGATCGGCATCGACCTGCACAACGAGCCGCACGACCCGGCCTGCTGGGGCTGTGGGGACACGGCGACGGACTGGCGGCTGGCGGCGCAGCGGGCGGGCGACGCCGTCCTGTCCGTCAACCCCCAACTGCTGGTCTTCGTGGAGGGCGTGCAGTCGTTCAACGGTGTCTCCGGCTGGTGGGGAGGCAACCTGATGGGCGTCGCCCAGTACCCCGTGCAGCTCAGTGTGGCCAACCGGGTCGTGTACTCCGCCCACGACTACGCCACCAGCGTCGCCCAGCAGAGCTGGTTCAGCGACCCGACGTTCCCCGCCAACATGCCGGGCGTCTGGGACAAGTACTGGGGCTACATCTTCAAGCAGAACATCGCGCCCGTGTGGGTCGGCGAGTTCGGTACGACGCTCCAGTCGACGGTGGACCAGAAGTGGCTGGCCGCGCTGGTGAGTTATCTGCGGCCGACCGCCACCTACGGCGCCGACAGCTTCCACTGGACGTTCTGGTCGTGGAACCCCAACTCCGGTGACACCGGCGGCATCCTGAAGGACGACTGGGCGACCGTGGACACGGTGAAGGACGGCTATCTCGCGAGCATCAAGGCGCCCGGCTTCCCGGCGGGCGGCGGTGGCGGCGGAGGGGGCGGCGGTGGCGGCAGCACGGCCGCGTGCAGCGCCGTCTACGGCGTCAGCAGCGACTGGGGCAGCGGCTTCAACGCCGACGTCAAGGTGACCAACACCGGGACGACCGCGCTCACCTCCTGGAAGGTGACGTGGACCTGGAGCGGGTCGCAGCAGGTCACGAACATGTGGAACGCCTCGTACACGCAGAGCGGGTCGGCGGTGACCGCCGTCAACGCGGCCCACAACGGCGCGGTCGCGGTGGGCGGTTCGGCGAGCTTCGGGTTCGGCGGCGCGCCGGGCGGCGGGGGAGTGCCGAGCGTGAGCTGCACCGCGACCTGATACGCGACCTGAGACGCGGTGAGGGGCGCCCGGTCGGTACCGGGCGCCCCTCACCGTCGTACGGAAGGCGCAATCGGGGTGCGGGAAGCGGTCAGAGCTTCTCGATCACGTAGTCGATGCACTTCGTCAGCGCCTCGACGTCCGCCGGGTCGATCGCCGGGAACATCGCGACGCGCAGCTGGTTGCGGCCGAGCTTGCGGTAGGGCTCGGTGTCGACGATGCCGTTGGCGCGCAGCACCTTGGCGATCGCGGCGGCGTCGATCTCGTCCGCGAAGTCGATCGTGCCGATGACCTGCGAGCGCTTGGCCGGGTCCGTGACGAACGGGGTCGCGTGCTTGGAGTCCTCGGCCCAGGAGTACAGGCGGGTGGAGGAGTCCTTCGTGCGCTCCGTCGACCAGGCCAGACCGCCCTGGCCGTTGATCCACTCGAGCTGCTGGTTGAGCAGGAAGAGGGTGGACAGCGCCGGGGTGTTGTACGTCTGGTTCTTGCGGGAGTTGTCGATCGCCGTGGGCAGCGAGAAGAACTCCGGGATGTGCCGGCCGGAGGCGTGCACGCGCTCGGCGCGCTCGATCGCGGCCGGGGAGAACACGCCGATCCACAGGCCGCCGTCGGAGGCGAACGACTTCTGCGGGGCGAAGTAGTAGACGTCCGTCTCGGCGATGTCGACCGGGAGGCCGCCGGCGCCGGAGGTGGCGTCCACCAGGACGAGGGAGCCCTCGTCGGCGCCCGCCACGCGCTTGAGGGGCGCGGCGACACCGGTGGAGGTCTCGTTGTGGGTGAAGGCGTAGACGTCGACGCCCTCCTCGGCCCGCGCCTCGGGGTGGGTGCCGGGGTCGGAGGAGATCACGGTCGGCTCGCCCAGCCAGGGCGCCAGCTTGGCGGCCTTGGCGAACTTGGAGCTGAACTCGCCGAAGGTGAGGTGCTGCGACTTGTTCTCGATCAGGCCGTGGGTCGCCACGTCCCAGAACGCGGTGGAGCCGCCGTTGCCGAGGACGACCTCGTAGCCGTCCGGGAGCTGGAACAGCTCGGAGATGCCCGCGCGGACCTGGCCGACCAGGTTCTTGACCGGGGCCTGGCGGTGGGAGGTGCCGAGCAGGGACGTACCGGTGGCGGCCAGGGCGTCCAGCGCCTCCACCCGCACCTTGGAGGGACCCGCGCCGAAACGACCGTCCGCGGGCTTCATGTCAGCAGGAATCTGGATCTCAGCCACGAGCCGGAGGGTATCGCCTCGGCGAAACGGGACGGAACCGTGTCCGTTCGATGAGACGATCGCGCCGCCCCGCGGACCTGTGCATACCTACGGCGCCGGCGCCGGATCGTCATCTTCCGGACCTCGGTGTGCCGTCCGGTCGCCACCCGCTCGTTCCCGCCGGTGGTCGTGGGCATCCTGGGCGTATGAGGGATCTCGGTGCGCGGAAGGGCCCGGTCGGGGCCGACGGTCCGGTCGGCGCGGGCGGTCCGGGCCGACCGGCGGAGTCGGAGGATCCGGAGGGTGCCGCGGATCGGGCGGGTCTCGCCGAGGAGTTGCGGCGGGTCGTGGGCGGCGAGGTCGGCTTCGGCGTCACCTCGCGGGCGCTGGTGACGATGGACGCGTCCAACTACCGGCGGGTCCCGCTCGGCGTGGTGGCCCCGCGGGACGCCGACGACGTGGCGGCGGTGCTGGCCGTGTGCCGGGAGCGCGGGGTGCCGGTGGTGGCGCGGGGCGGGGGCACGTCGATCGCCGGGCAGGCGACGGGGACGGGGGTGGTGCTGGACTTCACCCGGCACATGAACCGGCTCGTCTCGCTGGACCCGCGGGCGCGGACGGCCGTCGTGCAGCCGGGGCTCGTCCTCGACCGCCTCCAGGAGGCCGCCGCGCCGCACGGGCTGCGCTTCGGTCCGGACCCGTCCACCCACAGCCGGTGCACGCTCGGCGGGATGATCGGCAACAACTCCTGCGGCGCGCACTCGGTGGCCTGGGGGACCACCGCGGACAGCGTGCGCGAGCTGGACGTGGTCACCGCACGCGGCGCCCGCTCGCGCCTGGGACCGGGCTGGGCCGGCGCGCCGGACGGCCTGCGGGAGCTGGCGGAGGGCGAACTGGCGCGGCTGCGCACCGGCTTCCCCGACCTGCCCCGCCGCATCTCCGGGTACGCCCTGGACGCGCTGCTGCCCGAGCGGGGCGCCGACGTCGCCCGCTCGTTCTGCGGCTCCGAGGGCACCCTCGGTGTGCTGACGGAGGCGGTCGTACGACTGGTCGAGGCACCCCGCGCGGTCGCCCTCGCCGTGCTGGGGTACGCCGACGAGGGCGCCGCCGCCGAGGCGGCCGCCGGGCTGCTCCCGCTGGGGCCGCTGACGGTGGAGGGGATGGCGGCCGACCTGGTGCGCGGAACGGCCGGGCTGCCCCGGGGCGGGGCCTGGCTGTTCGTGGAGACGGGCGGCGACACGGCGGCCGAGGCGCACGCGAGGGCCCGGGAGGTGGCGCGGGCGGCCGACGCCGTCGACGCGCTGGTGGTCACGGACCCGGCCGGGCAGCGCGCGCTGTGGCGGGTCCGGGAGGACGCGAGCGGCACGGCCACCCGGATGCCGGACGGCTCCGAGGCCTGGCCCGGCTGGGAGGACTGCGCGGTGCCGCCCGCCCGGCTCGGCGCGTATCTGCGGGACTTCCGGGGGCTGCTGTCCGCCCACGGCCTGCGGGGCACCCCGTACGGGCACTTCGGGGACGGCTGCATCCACGTCCGGATCGACTTCGACCTGCTCACCGAGGCGGGTGTCGGCCGCTTCCGCCGCTTCTCCGAGGAGCTCGCCGATCTGGTGGTGGCCCACGGCGGCTCGCTCTCCGGGGAGCACGGCGACGGGCAGGCCCGCGCGGAGCTGCTGCCGAGGATGTACGGAGCGCCGATGGTGGCCCTGTTCGAGCGGGCCAAGGCGGTCTGGGACCCGGACGACCTGCTCAATCCCGGGATGCTGGTGCGCCCGGCCGCGCTGGACGCGAACCTCCGCTTCTCCGTGCTGCCGCGCACCCCCGTGGACGTGGCCTTCGGCTATCCGGCGGACGGCGGCGACTTCTCGGCGGCGGTGCGCCGCTGCGTCGGGGTGGCGAAGTGCCGTACGACCGAGGCGTCCGGGCCCGCGGTGATGTGCCCGTCCTTCCGGGCGACCGGCGAGGAGGCGCACTCCACCCGCGGACGCGCCCGCCTGCTGCACGAGATGCTGGCGGGTGAGCTGGTGACGGACGGCTGGCGCTCCCCTGAGGTCAGGGACGCGCTGGACCTGTGCCTGTCCTGCAAGGGCTGCCGCTCGGACTGTCCGGTCGGGGTCGACATGGCCACGTACAAGGCGGAGTTCCTGCACCACCACTACGCCGGGCGCCGACGCCCCATGGCCCACCACACGCTCGGACGGCTGCCGGAGTGGCTGCGCTGGGCCGCCCGGACGCGCGCGGTACCGGTGCTCAACGCGCTCGCCTCGGTACGGCCGCTGGCGTGGGCGGCGAAACGGCTCGGCGGGATCGCCCCGGAGCGGGAGATCCCCCGGCTGGCGGCCGAGCCGTTCAGCCGGTGGTGGCGGGGCCGGGGGGTCATCGGCGGCACGGGGACCGGTGACCCGGGGGCGGGCGGTGCGGGGGCCGGCGACCTGGTCGTCCTGTGGCCGGACACCTTCACCGAGTACCTCTCGCCCGCCGTGGGCCGGGCGGCCGTCCGGGTGCTGGAGGCGGCGGGCCTGCGGGTGGTGCTGCCGCCGACGCTGCGGTCGCCGCGGGGCCGGATCGCGGACGGCCGGACGAGGTCGGTGGCCACCTTGCTGGCGGCACGTCACGACCGGGTCTGCTGCGGTCTGACGTACCTGTCGACGGGCCAGCTGGACCGCGCCCGCAGCGTGCTGCGCCGCACCCTCGACCTGATGGCGCCGGTGCTGGAGACGGCCGCCCCGGTCGTGGTCCTGGAACCGAGCTGTGCCGCCGCGCTCCGCGGCGACCTGCCCGAACTGCTGCACGACGACCCGCGCGCGGCCCTCCTCGCCGCCCGCGTCCGCACCTTCGCGGAGGTCCTCGAACAGCACGCTCCCGACTGGGTTCCGCCCCGTGTGGACCGCCCGGCCGTCGGCCAGACCCACTGCCATCAGCACGCGGTGCTCGGCGACGGACCGGACCGCCGGCTGCGCACGGCGGCGGGCCTGACGGGCGAGCTCGGCGGCGGCTGCTGCGGACTGGCCGGCAACTTCGGTTTCGAGAAGGGGCACGAGGAGGTGTCGCGGGCGTGCGCCGAGGAGCGGCTCCTGCCGTCGGTGCGGGCCGCGGCGCCCGGGACGGTGGTCCTGGCCGACGGGTTCTCCTGCCGGACGCAGCTGGAGCAGCTCGCCGGGGTGCGGGGGCGACATCTGGCGGAGGTACTGGCGGAGGGCCTGCCGAGCGGCTCGGACGGACGATCGGCCGGACGGCACGAGGTCGGCTGAGCGGGGCCGGACGGGGTCGGCTGAGCGTGGCCGGGCCGGTGGGGTGGCCGGACGGGGTGTGCGGCCGGGCCGGTGGGGCGGACCTCCCAGGTGGCCCCCCCCGGACGGAGTAGCGGACCCGCCGTCGGACGGACCTCCGGGTGGAGCCCCCGGCCGGGCCCCGGCCGGGTCGTCGGTGCGGGCGGGCGGAGCCGGCGGAGCGGACGGAGCGGACACGTGGCGCAGGACGAAGCGGGCGAGCCCTCCTAGGCTGGCCGATGAGCCGCGTATCGCCAGGAATCGTACGAGGGAGCCTCGCGCATGACCTTCCGCGTCCAGCCCATCAGCCGCGCCCAGCACCTCGCCTTCGTCTCGGCCCGTCCCTCCGTCAGCCATCTCCAGATCCCGTCCTGGGGCGACGTGAAGCCCGACTGGCGGGCGGAGAGCCTGGGCTGGTTCGACGAGGACGGGCGGCAGGTCGGGGCGGGCCTGGTGCTGCTGCGGCCGCTGCCCCGGCTGAAGCGGTACCTCGCGTATCTGCCGGAGGGGCCGGTGATCGACTGGTTCGCGTCCGACCTGGAGCGGTGGCTGCGGCCGATGCTCGCCCAGCTCAAGGCGCGGGGCGCGTTCTCGGTCAAGATGGGGCCGCCCGTGGTCGTACGGCGCTGGAGCGCGGAGGCGGTGAAGGCGGCGATCGCGGATCCGGACGTCCGGCGGCTGGGCGAGGCGGAGGCGACGTCGTACGAGCCGCTCGCCGCGGGGGTCGCGGACCGGCTGCGCGCGATGGGCTGGCGGCAGGCCGCGGCCGGCGGGGAGGACGGGTTCGCGGCCGGGCAGCCGCGCTACGTCTTCCAGGTGCCGTTGGCCGGGCGGTCGCTGGAGGACGTCCACGGCGGGCTCAACCAGCAGTGGCGGCGCAACGTCAAGAAGGCGGAGAAGGCCGGGGTCAAGATTGTGCCGGGCGGCCCGGAGGACCTGCCGGTGTTCTACGACCTGTACACCGAGACCGCCGAGCGCGACCGCTTCGCCCCGCGCCCGCTGTCGTACTTCCGGCGCATGTGGACGGCGCTGAACTCCGAGCACCCCGACCGGATGCGGCTCTATCTCGCCCACCACGACGGCGAGGTGCTGGCCGCGGCCACCATGCTGACCGTCGGCGACCACGTCTGGTACTCCTACGGCGCCTCCACCGCCCGCAGGCGCGAGGTCCAGCCCAACAACGCCATGCAGTGGCGGATGATGACCGACGCCCACCGACTGGGCGCCTCCGTGTACGACCTGCGGGGCATCACCGACACGCTGGAGGAGTCCGACCATCTGCTCGGCCTGCTCCGCTTCAAGGTGGGCACCGGGGGGCAGGCGGTCGAGTACCTCGGCGAGTGGGACTTCCCGCTCAACCGGCTGCTGCACCGGACGCTGGAGCTCTACCTGGCCCGCCGCTGACCCGGCACCGCCGCAAGGCGTCCGACGGGGCTGCCGATCTCGACATTCGGAACAGTCCCGTCAAGGGTTCACACTCCTGACGGAGTCCATTACCCTGGACTCGGAAGTGCATCACGATGAACGATCTCTGATCCGAGCCAGCCCCCAGGACCGCCTGTGACCACCCCCAGCGCCACCACCCCCTCGTCCTCGCCCGTTCCGGGGACGGACCCCGTGCCCGTCCCCGCGGGTGGCGCGCCCCGCCGGTTCGGCTCGCTCGGGCCGGTCGGACTCGTCCTGGCCGGAGGCGTCTCGGTCCAGTTCGGCGGAGCCCTCGCCGTGACCCTCATGCCGCGGGCCGGCGCGCTCGGCGTGGTGAGCCTGCGCCTGCTGGTGGCGGCGCTGGTCCTGCTGCTCGTCTGCCGTCCGCGGCTGCGCGGCCACTCCCGCGCCGACTGGGGCACGGTCGTCGTCTTCGGCATCGCGATGTCCGCGATGAACGGCCTCTTCTACCAGGCCGTCGACCGCATCCCGCTGGGCCCGGCCGTCACGCTGGAGGTCCTCGGCCCGCTCGCGCTGTCGGTGGTCTCCTCCCGTCGCGCGCTCAATCTCGTCTGGGCGGGGCTTGCCCTCGCCGGTGTCTTCCTCCTCGGCGGCGGGGGCTTCGGCGACCTCGACCCCGTGGGTGTCGCCTTCGCCCTCGGCGCGGGCGCGATGTGGGCGGCGTACATCGTCTTCAGCGCCCGTACCGGCCGCCGCTTCCCGCAGGCCGACGGGCTCGCCCTCGCGATGGCGGTCGGAGCGGTGCTGTTCCTGCCCCTGGGGCTCGCCGAGTCGGGGACGAAGCTGTTCGACCCGGTGACCTTCGGCCTGGGCGCCGGGGTGGCTGTGCTCTCCTCCGTCCTGCCCTACACCCTCGAACTCCTCGCCCTGCGCAGGCTGCCCGCCTCCACCTTCGCGATCCTGATGAGCCTGGAGCCGGCCCTGGCGAGCGCCGCGGGCTTCCTCGTCCTGCACCAGGCCCTCACCGCCCTCCAGGCGGCCGCGATCGCCCTGGTCATCGGCGCGAGCATGGGCGCGGTACGCACCCAGGTGGGCCGCGGAAAGGCGGCGGTGCCGCCGAGCGCTTCCTGACGGTTTCCGGGGCGTGGCCGTACGACCGGGTACTAGAGTCGGGTTCGTGCCCCGAGCCGACACCGGCGCACGGTCGGCCCGTCGGTCGGAGACGCGAAGGGAACGGCGGATGAGTACGCAGCACAGCGAATCAGTCGGCGACGGACCGCTGATCCCGCGACCGGACCGTACTCCGGGCGCTCTGCGTGCCGCCTGTGCGGTTGTCGCGCCGCACCTTCTGACCGCTTACGACCAGGCCAAGGATCAAGCCCTCGCCGAAGCCGTCGACCATGGTTCGCTCGGGCCGGTCCACGCCTTCCTCGACCACTGGGCGGCGCTGATCGAGATCGAGCGCCACCCGGAGACGGCGAAGACGTACCACCGGGCCGAATACCTCGCCCACGTCGCGGTCAAGCCGGACGAAGCCCGCGAGCATCTGAGCACCGCGAGCGGTATCTATCGCGCCGCCTCCAGGACGGTGCTCGCCAGGTGACCTGGCGTTGGGAGTACGTCCCGGACGAGGAGACGGTGGCAGCCGGGGCGCCGCCGGGGTTCGTCGCCGAAGTGGAGAAGACGGCGGACGAGCTGGTCCGGGCGGCCGAGGCCCTTTACCTCCACGGTCCCGCGTATCAGGGCGCCGACGAAGGCGCGAAGCACGCGTTTGTGGCGGGTGGCTTCTTCGTGTACATGGTCACGCCGCGCTCGGAACTCGTCAGTATCTGGCAGATCACCCCGGACCCGCTGTCCTGACGGCCGGTCGCTGCTGCCGCGCGTTACGCCGAGAGCTCACCGAGAGCCTGGGCTCAGGGCACCGTGGCGGCCCGCTCCTGCGGGCGTGAGCGAAGGCGGCGTTCTGCCCGAACAAATTCATGCAAGCATGCTTGATTGTTTCTGGACCCGCTGGCATGCTCCCCGGCATGTCCGATCCGACGCCAGTGTTCGATGATCTGCGTGACGAGAGCGATGAACTCGACCGGCTCGTGGCCGAGTTGAGTCCGGGGCAGTGGGCCCTCGAGACGCCCGCGCCCGGGTGGACCGTCGCCCACCAGATCGCCCACCTCGCCTGGACCGACCACTCCGCCCACCTCTCCGTCACGGACGCCGACGCCTTCCACGGCCTGGTCGAGAAGGCCCTCGCGGCGCCTGACTCGTTCGTGGACGAGGGCGCCGAGGAGGGCGCCCGGCAGCCGTCCGACGTGCTGCTGGCAGGGTGGCGGGAGGGGCGGGCCGCGCTCGACCGGGCCCTGCGCGAGTCCCCGGCCGGCGCCCGTTTCCCCTGGTACGGCCCGCCCATGTCGGCCGCCTCCATGGCCACCGCCCGGATGATGGAGACCTGGGCGCACGCCCAGGACGTGGCCGACGCGCTCGGCGTGGTCCGCGCGCCCACCGACCGGCTGCGCCATGTGGCCCGGCTCGGGGTCCGCACCCGCGACTTCGCCTTCGGCATCCACGGGCTCACCCCGCCCGCCGACGCCTTCCGCGTCGAACTGGTCCTGCCCTCCGGTGCCGACTGGGCGTACGGCCCCGAGGACGCCCCGCAGCGCGTCGGCGGCACCGCCCTCGACTTCTGCCTCCTGGTCACCCAGCGCGCCCACCGCTCCGACCTCGACCTGCGCGTCGAGGGTCCCGACGCCGACCGCTGGCTCGACCTCGCCCAGGCCTTCGCCGGACTGCCCGGCACCGGACGTCCCCCGAAGGGCGCCGCGCGGTGACCCTGCGGATAGGCAACGCCTCCGGCTTCTACGGCGACCGCTTCGACGCCCTGCGCGAGATGCTCACCGGCGGCGAGCTCGACGTGCTGACCGGCGACTACCTCGCCGAACTCACCATGCTCATCCTGGGCCGCGACCGGATGAAGGACCCGGCCGCCGGATACGCCCGCACCTTCCTGCGCCAGCTGGAGGAGGGCCTCGGCCTCGCCCACGAGCGGGGCGTGAAGATCGTGACGAACGCGGGCGGCCTCAACCCGGCCGGACTCGCGGACGCCGTACGGCAATTGGCGGACCGGCTGGGCATCCCGGTCCGGGTCGCCCATGTCGAGGGCGACGACCTGCTGGCCCGCCACCCCGGCGCCCTCGCCGCCCACGCCTACCTCGGCGGCTTCGGCATCGCGGAGTGCCTGCGGGCGGGCGCGGACGTCGTGGTCACCGGGCGGGTCACCGACGCGGCCCTGGTCACCGGGCCCGCCGCGGCCCACTTCGGCTGGACGCCGGACGACCACGACCGGCTGGCCGGAGCCGTGGTCGCCGGACACATCCTGGAGTGCGGGACCCAGGCCACCGGCGGCAACTACGCCTTCTTCAACCGCGCTCCCGACCACGGCGCCCGACCCGAAGAAGGCGCCCAGGGCGGCGGCGCAGTCCGCCGCCCAGGCTTTCCGCTCGCCGAACTCCACGCCGACGGCAGCTTCGTGATCACCAAGCACCCCGGCACCGGCGGCTTCGTCGACGTCGGCACGGTCACCGCCCAGCTGCTCTACGAGACCGGGGGCGCCCGGTACGCGGGCCCCGACGTCACCGCCCGGCTGGACACCGTACGGCTCACCCAGGACGGCCCCGACCGGGTGCGCGTCGAGGGCGTCACCGGCGAGGCCCCGCCGCCCACCCTCAAGGTCGGCCTCAACCGCTTCGGCGGCTTCCGCAACGAGGTCGTCTTCGTCCTCACCGGTCTCGACATCGAGGCGAAGGCCGCGCTGGTGCGCGAGCAGATGGCGGACGCGTTCGCCAAGTCGCCGCCCGCGGAGGTCCGCTGGGACCTGGTCCGCACCGACCGGCCGGACGCCGGCACCGAGGAGACCGCGAGCGCGCTGCTGCGGCTGGTCGTGCGCGACCAGGACCAGACGGCCGTGGGACGGGCGCTGAGCGGCGCTGCCATCGAGCTGGCCCTCGCGAGCTACCCCGGCTTCCATGTGGTGGCGCCGCCCGGGAAGGGCGCGCCCTACGGGGTCTTCGAGGCCGCGTACGTCCCCCAGGACACCGTGGAACACCTGGCGGTGCTCCACGACGGACGCCGGGTCGCCGTGCCCGCCGCCCGCGACACCCTCGTACTCGACGAGGTGCCCGAGCCCGCCCTGCCCGAGCCGTTGCCGCCGGGCGCGGCGACCCGGCGGGCCCCGCTCGGCCTGGTCGCCGGTGCCCGCAGCGGTGACAAGGGCGGCAACGCCAACATCGGGGTGTGGGTGGAGACCGACGAGGCCTGGCGGTGGCTGGCCCACACCCTCACCGTCGAGCGGCTGCGCGAACTGCTGCCGGAGACCGCCAGTCTGCGCGTGGTTCGCCATGTCCTGCCCGACCTGCGCGCCCTGAACTTCGTCGTCGAGGGGATCCTCGGCGCGGGCGTCGCCGCCCAGCACCGCTTCGACCCGCAGGCCAAGGCCCTGGGCGAGTGGCTGCGCTCCCGTCACCTGGACATACCGGAGGTGCTGCTGTGACGGTCCTGCCGTCCGCGCTGGACGTCAACGGCCCGGACCACCGGGCGAACCGCGAGACCATGCTCGGCAAGCTCGCCGACCTGGACGCCGAGCACGCCAAGGCGCTGGCCGGCGGCGGCCCCAAGTACGTCGACCGGCACCGCGGGCGTGGCAAGCTGCTCGCCCGGGAGCGCATCGAGCTGCTGCTCGACCCCGACACCCCGTTCCTGGAGCTGTCGCCGCTGGCCGCCTGGGGCAGCGAGTACACGGTCGGCGCCTCGCTCGTCACCGGCATCGGGGTGGTCGAGGGCGTGGAGTGCCTGATCACCGCCAACGACCCCACCGTGCGCGGCGGCGCCTCCAACCCGTGGAGCCTGAAGAAGGCCCTGCGCGCCAACGACATCGCGCTCGCCAACCGGCTGCCCTGCATCAGCCTGGTGGAGTCCGGCGGCGCCGACCTGCCCTCCCAGAAGGAGATCTTCATCCCGGGCGGCGCGATCTTCCGGGACCTGACCCGGCTGTCCGCCGCCGGGATCCCCACCGTCGCCGTGGTCTTCGGCAACTCGACCGCCGGAGGCGCCTACGTCCCCGGCATGTCCGACCACGTGATCATGGTCAAGGAGCGGGCGAAGGTCTTCCTCGGCGGGCCTCCGCTGGTGAAGATGGCCACCGGCGAGGAGAGCGACGACGAGTCGCTGGGCGGCGCCGAGATGCACGCCCGGGTGTCGGGGCTCGCGGACTACTTCGCGGTCGACGAGCAGGACGCGCTGCGCCAGGCACGGCGGGTGGTGGCCCGGCTCAACCACCGCAAGGCCTACCCCGATCCGGGCCCGGCCGAGCCCCCCAAGTACGACCCGGAGGAACTGCTGGGGATCGTCCCCGGCGACCTCAAGACCCCCTTCGACCCGCGCGAGGTCGTCGCCCGGATCGTCGACGGCTCCGACTTCGACGAGTTCAAGCCGCTGTACGGGACGAGCCTGACCACCGGCTGGGCCACCCTGCACGGCTACCCGGTCGGGATCCTGGCGAACGCCCAGGGGGTGTTGTTCAGCGCCGAGTCCCAGAAGGCCGCCCAGTTCATCCAGTTGGCCAACCAGCGCGACATCCCGCTGCTGTTCCTGCACAACACCACCGGCTACATGGTCGGCCGGGAGTACGAGCAGGGCGGCATCATCAAGCACGGCGCGATGATGATCAACGCGGTCAGCAACTCGAAGGTGCCGCACCTGTCCGTCCTGATGGGCGCCTCCTACGGCGCCGGGCACTACGGCATGTGCGGACGGGCCTACGACCCGCGCTTCCTGTTCGCCTGGCCCAGCGCCAAGTCCGCGGTGATGGGCCCGCAGCAGCTGGCCGGCGTGCTGTCGATCGTCGCCCGCCAGTCGGCCGCCGCGAAGGGGCTGCCGTACGACGACGAGGCGGACGCCGGGCTGCGCGCCATGGTCGAGCAGCAGATCGAGTCCGAGTCGCTGCCGATGTTCCTGTCCGGGCGGCTGTACGACGACGGCGTCATCGACCCGCGTGACACCCGCACCGTCCTCGGCCTGTGCCTGTCGGCCGTCCACACCGCGTCCTTCGAGGGCGCGCGCGGTGGCTTCGGCGTCTTCCGGATGTGAGGTCCGCAAACGTGATTTCTTCCGTCCTCGTCGCCAACCGCGGCGAGATCGCCTGCCGTGTCTTCCGTACCTGCCGAGAGGCGGGCGTCCGGACGGTCGCCGTGCACTCGGACGCCGACGCGCACGCCCTGCACACCCGTACGGCCGACACGGCGGTACGGCTGCCCGGGTCGACGCCCGCGGAGACGTATCTGCGCGGCGACCTGATCGTGAAGGCGGCCGTCGCCGCCGGCGCGGACGCCGTGCACCCCGGCTACGGCTTCCTGTCCGAGAACGCCGACTTCGCGCGCGCCGTCCTGGACGCGGGCCTGGTCTGGATCGGTCCGCCGCCGGAGGCGATCGAGGCCATGGCGTCCAAGACCCGGGCCAAGGAACTGATGGGCCTCGCCCCGCTGGGCGAGGTCACCGAGGCCGACCTGCCCGTCCTGGTGAAGGCCGCGGCGGGCGGCGGCGGGCGCGGGATGCGGATCGTGCGCCGGCTCGCCGACCTCGACGGCGCGCTGGAGGGCGCGCGCGCCGAGGCCGCGAGCGCCTTCGGCGACGGCGAGGTGTTCGTCGAGCCCTACGTCGAGAACGGCCGCCATGTCGAGGTGCAGGTCCTCGCCGACACCCACGGCACGGTGTGGACGCTCGGCACCCGCGACTGCTCCCTCCAGCGCCGTCACCAGAAGGTGATCGAGGAGGCGCCCGCGCCCGGCCTGCCCGAGGAGCTGGAGCGCGAACTGCACACGCTGGCGGTGCGCGCCGCCCGCGCCGTCGACTACGTGGGCGCGGGCACGGTCGAGTTCCTGGTCGCCGACGGCCGGGCGCACTTCCTGGAGATGAACACCCGCCTCCAGGTCGAACACCCCGTCACCGAGGCCGTGTTCGGCATCGACCTGGTCGCCGAGCAGCTCAGGATCGCCGAGGGCCACGCCCTCGCGGGCACCCTGCCCCGCCCGGACGGCCACGCCGTCGAGGCCCGTCTGTACGCCGAGGACCCGGCCCGCGGGTGGGCCCCGCAGACCGGCACCCTGCACCGTCTCGCCGTCCCCGACGGCGTCCGGCTGGACACCGGCTACACCGACGGCGACGAGATCGGCGTCCACTACGACCCGATGCTCGCCAAGGTGGTCGCCCACGCCCCCACCCGCGCCGAGGCCCTCCGCCGGCTGGCCGGCGCCCTGGAGCGCACGGCGGTGCACGGCCCCGCCACCAACCGGGACCTGCTCGTACGCTCGCTGCGCCACGAGGAGTTCACCGCCGGCCGCATGGACACCGGCTTCTACGACCGGCACCTCGCCGCCCTCACCGACGGCGGTCCGGCCGACCCGTACGCCCCGCTGGCCGCCGCCCTGGCCGACGCCCACGGCCGCTCCCGCTTCGGCGGCTGGCGCAACCTGCCGTCCCAGCCGCAGACCAGGCGCTACGCCATGGCAGGCGAGGAGCACGAGGTCCACTACCGGCACACCCGCGACGGCCTGACCGCCGAAGGGGTGCGGGTGGTGCACGCCGACGCCACTCTCGTCGTACTCGAAGTGGACGGTGTGCAGAAGAAGTTCGAGGTCGCGCGGTACGGCGACCGGGTGCACGTCAACGCCACCGCGCTGACCGCCCTGCCCCGCTTCCCCGACCCGACCGCCCAGCGGGCGCCCGGCTCCCTCGTCGCCCCCATGCCGGGCACGGTGGTGCGGATCGCCGAGGGGCTGGAGCCCGGCGCGGCCGTCGCCGCCGGTCAGCCGATCCTCTGGCTGGAGGCGATGAAGATGCAGCACCACATCACGGCGCCCGCCGACGGAACCCTCACCTCCCTCCCCGTGACCGTGGGACAGCAGGTGCAGGTCGGCACGCTGCTGGCCGTGGTGCAGCAGGCCTGACGGGACGCGGGACCGCATCCCCCCGTGCGGTCCCGGCGCGCCCGGTCCCGACGAACCCGCACTCGAAGGAGCACCATGAGCACCCTCATCGAGCCCGAAGAGCACCAGGACCTCCGCGCCGCGGTGGCCGCCTTCGGCAGGCGCTACGGCCGCGACTACCTCGCCCGGGTCGTCGCGGACGGCGGCTACCCGGCCGAGCTGTGGCAGGAGGCCGCCAAGCTCGGCTACCTGGGCGTCAACCTGCCGGAGGCGTACGGCGGGGGCGGTGGCGGCATCGCCGAGCTGTCCATCGTCCTCGAAGAGCTCGGCGCGGCCGGCGCCCCGCTGCTGATGATGATCGTCTCGCCCGCCATCTGCGGCACGGTCATCGCCCGCTTCGGCACCGAGGCGCAGAAGCGGGAGTGGCTGCCCGCCCTCGCCGACGGCTCCCGCACGATGGCCTTCGGCATCACCGAGCCCGACGCCGGTTCCAACTCGCACCGGATCACCACCACCGCCCGCCGGGACGGCGACAGCGGCGACTGGCTGCTCTCCGGCCGCAAGGTCTTCGTCTCCGGCGTCGACATCGCCGACGCCACCCTGATCGTCGGCCGTACCGAGGACGCCCGTACCGGCAGCCTCAAGCCCTGTCTGTTCATCGTCCCGCGGGACGCCGAGGGCTTCTCCCGGCAGAAGATCGACATGGAACTGCACGGCGCGGAGAAGCAGTTCGAGCTCGTCCTGGACGAGGTGCGGCTGCCCGCCGAGGCGCTCGTCGGCGACGAGGACGCAGGCCTGCTCCAGCTGTTCGCCGGCCTCAACCCGGAGCGGATCATGACGGCCGCGTTCGCCATCGGCATGGGGCGCTTCGCCCTGGCCCGGGCGATCGAGTACGCGCGGGAGCGGACCGTCTTCAAGGTCCCGATCGGCGCCCACCAGGCCATCGCCCACCCCCTCGCCCAGGCGCACATCGACCTCGAACTCGCCCGGCTGATGATGCAGAAGGCCGCCGCCCTGTACGACGCGGGGGACGACCTCGGCGCGGGCGAGGCCGCCAACATGGCCAAGTACGCGGCCGGCGAGGCCTGTGTGAAGGCGGTCGACCAGGCGGTGCACACCCTCGGCGGCAACGGCCTCACCCGCGAATTCGGTCTCGCCACATTGATAACAGCCTCGCGCGTGGCCCGTATTGCTCCGGTGAGCCGGGAAATGATTCTCAACTACATCTCCCACCAGACCCTGGGTCTGCCCAAGTCGTACTGATCCAGCACACCGTTGTGCGAGGAGGAACCGTGTTCCGCAGCGCGTACGCAGACGTCCCTGCCATCGAACTCCCCATCCACGAGGCGGTACTGGGCCGGGCCGCCGAGTTCGGGGACACCCCCGCCCTGGTGGACGGCACCGACGGCACCACCCTCACGTACGAACAGGTCGACCGGTTCCACCGGCGGGTCGCGGCCGCGCTGGCCGAGGCGGGGGTGCGCAAGGGCGACGTGCTCGCCCTGCACAGCCCCAACACGGTCGCCTTCCCGGTCGCGTTCTACGGCGCCACGCGCGCGGGAGCCTCCGTCACCACCGTGCACCCGCTCGCCACCGCGCAGGAGTTCGCCAAGCAGCTGCGCGACTCGGCGGCCCGCTGGATCGTCACCGTGTCACCGCTGCTGGCGAGCGCGCGCGAGGCCGCCGAGCTGGCCGGCGGCGTGCAGGAGATCTTCGTCTGCGACAGCGCGCCGGGGCACCGCTCGCTGATCGACATGCTCGCCTCCGAGGCGCCGGAACCGGAGGTCGCCGTCGATCCGGCCGAGGACGTCGCGGCCCTGCCGTACTCCTCCGGGACCACGGGCGTCCCCAAGGGCGTGATGCTCACCCACCGGCAGATCGCCACCAACCTGGCGCAGCTCGAGCCCGCGGTCGACACCGGCCCCGGCGAACGCATCCTCGCCGTGCTGCCCTTCTTCCACATCTACGGCCTGACGGCCCTGATGAACGCGCCGTTGCGCAAGGGCGCCACCGTCGTCGTCCTCCAGCGCTTCGAACTGGAGCCCTTCCTCGCGGCGATCCAGAACCACCGCATCACCGGCCTGTACGTGGCCCCGCCGATCGTCCTCGCCCTGGCCAAGCACCCGGCCGTCACGCAGTACGACCTGTCGTCGCTGAAGTACATCGTCAGCGCCGCCGCCCCGCTGGACGCCGAGCTCGCCGCGGCCTGCTCCCGGCGGCTGGGCCTGCCGCCGGTCGGCCAGGCGTACGGGATGACGGAGCTGTCGCCCGGCACCCATGTCGTCCCGCTGGACGCCATGGCCGACGCGCCGCCCGGGACCGTCGGCCGGCTCATCGCCGGCACCGAGATGCGGATCGTCTCCCTCGACGACCCCGACACGGACCTCGACGTCGGCGAGCCCGGCGAGATCCTGATCCGCGGCCCCCAGGTCATGAAGGGCTACCTGGGCCGCCCCGACGCCACCGCCGACATGATCGACGCCGACGGCTGGCTGCACACCGGGGACGTCGGCCACGTCGACGACGACGGCTGGCTGTTCGTCGTCGACCGGGTCAAGGAGCTCATCAAGTACAAGGGCTTCCAGGTGGCCCCCGCCGAGCTGGAGGCCATCCTGCTCACCCATCCCGCCATCGCCGACGCCGCCGTCGTCGGCGTCCGCGACGACGACGGCAACGAGATACCGCACGCCTTCGTGGTCGCCCAGCAGGCCGCCGCCGGCGACCTCACCGAGGGGGAGGTCATGATGTACGTCGCCGAGCGCGTCGCCCCCTACAAGCGCGTCCGGCAGGTCACCTTCATCGACGCGGTGCCGCGGGCCGCCTCCGGAAAGATCCTGCGCCGAGAGCTGAGGGAGCGCGCATGACCCTGGTCGGACGGACCCGCGAGCGGGGCGTCGAGACGCTCAGCCTCGACGCGACCGACACCCGCAACGCGCTCTCCGCGGCGCTCGTCGGCGAGCTCGCCGACGCGCTGGCCGACTGCGCCGAGGACGACGAAGTGCGCGCGGTGGTCCTCACCCACACCGGCAACACCTTCTGCGCGGGCGCCGACCTGCGCGACCCGCCGCACCCGGACGCGCTGGTCGCCCTGCTGCGGGGCATCGTCGAGCTGCCCAAGCCGGTCGTGGCCCGGGTCACCGGGCACGTACGGGCGGGCGGCCTGGGCCTGCTCGGCGCCTGCGACATCGCGGCCGCCTCCCACGACGCCGACTTCGCGCTCACGGAGGTGCGGATCGGGGTGGCCCCGGCGGTCATCTCGCTCACCCTGCTGCCCCGCGCCGACCCGCGCGCCGTCGCCCGCTACTACCTCACCGGCGAGCGGTTCGACGCCGCGGAGGCGGTCAGGGCCGGGCTGCTGACCGTGGCGGGCGACGACGTGGACGTCGTACTGGAGCCCGTCCTCGAGGGTCTGCGCAAGGCCGCCCCGGGGGCGCTGGCGGAGACGAAGGCGCTGCTCACGGCTAGGGTGCTGGAGGCATTCGACCAGGACGCGGCCGACCTCACCGCGCTCTCGGCCCGGCTGTTCTCCTCCGCGCAGGCCCGGGAGGGGATGACGGCCTTCCTCGAACGACGGGATCCCGCATGGGTGCTGTGACCACAGCCGACCGCGACCGCGCCCCCAAGCAGGACCGCAGCCGGGCCACCCGGCAGCGGCTGCTGGAGGCCGCGGTCGCCTGCCTCGCCGAGCACGGCTGGGCGGGCTCCACGGTCCTGGCCGTCGCCGAGCGCGCCGGGGTCTCCCGGGGCGCCGCCCAGCACCACTTCCCGACCCGCGAGGACCTGTTCACGGCGGCCGTCGAGTACGTCGCCGAGGAACGCTCCGGCGCGTTGCGCGCCCTCTTCCCCGAGGGCGCCGCCCAGGACCGGCGCGAGGTGGTGGCGGCCCTCGTCGACCTCTACACCGGCCCGCTGTTCCGGGCCGCCCTGCATCTGTGGGTGGCCGCCTCGAACGAGGAGCAGCTCAGCCCGCGGGTGACCGAGCTGGAGGCCCGGGTCGGCCGGGAGACCCACCGGATAGCCGTCGACCTGCTGGGCGCGGACGAGTCCCGGCCCGGGGTCCGCGAGACGGTCCAGGGCCTGCTGGACATGGCCCGCGGTCTGGGCCTGGCCAACCTGCTCACCGACGACCGCCAGCGCCGCGAACGGGTCGTGGCGCAGTGGGCGGCCGTCCTCGACGGGGCGCTGAGGGACTGAGGCGCGGGGGACCGGGGCCTGCGGGACCGGGGCTCCGGGACCCGGCCGGCTCAGGGGCTGAGCCGCTCCGTCCGCCAGCCGCCGTCCGCCTGCGCCACGTACCGCAACCGGTCGTGCAGCCGGTTCTCCCGGCCCTGCCAGAACTCCACTGTGCTCGGGGCCACCCGGAAACCGCCCCAGTGCGGCGGGACCGGGACCTGCTCGCCCTGCGGATAGCGGGCTTCCAGCTCGGCGTACGAGGCGTCGAGCTCGGCACGGGAGGGGACCACGCCGGACTGGGTGCTGGCCCAGGCGCCGAGCTGGGAGCCGTGCGGCCGGGTGCGGAAGTAGGCGGCCGTCTCGTCCCGGCCGGTCCGCCGGGCCACGCCCTGGACGATGACCTGGCGGGCCATCGGATGCCAGGGGAACAGCAGTGCGATGTTCGGGTTCCCGGCCAGGTCACGGCCCTTGCGGGAGTCGTAGTTGGTGTAGAAGACGAAGCCGTGCTCGTCGAATTGCTTCAGCAGCACCGTACGGGAGCTGGGCCTGCCCTCCGTGTCCACCGTCGAGACGATCATGGCGTTCGGCTCGAACAGATGCGCCTCCGCGGCGGCCTGCCTGAACCAGCGGGCGAACTGTTCCACGGGCGTGGCGGCCAGGTCGGACTCGGCGAGACCCTCGGCCCGGTACTGCTTGCGCATCGAGGCGGGATCCGGGGCGGCGGCGTCGTGGGCGGCGTTCACGCGGTCATCTTGCCGTATGCGTGTCCGTCGTCGGGTGCCGTCCCGCGGTATCGGGGTGGCACTCAGTGCCGCAACCACTCCCCAAAGGTGACACTCGGGGATATGGTGCTGATGGCGTCCTGGTTGGGTGACCGCCGACCGCACGGGGCATCACCAGGGTGGGCGCCCAGGACCGCGAGCCGTCGCAGACGACCGTGGATCCGTGGGGCGTACGCCGACTCCACCGTTCCGTCCGGTCCCCGGTCCCGGTTCCCGGTCCCACAACATCATCCGTCGCACACATCATGAGGAGCCGCCTGATGTCCGACTTCGTACCCGGACTCGAAGGAGTCGTAGCGTTCGAGACGGAGATCGCCGAACCCGACAAGGAGGGCGGCGCGCTGCGGTACCGGGGCGTCGACATCGAGGATCTGGTCGGCCACGTCTCGTTCGGCAATGTCTGGGGCCTCCTCGTCGACGGCGCCTTCAACCCCGGCCTGCCGCCCGCCGAGCCGTTCCCGATCCCGGTGCACTCCGGTGACATCCGGGTGGACGTCCAGTCCGCGCTCGCCATGCTCGCCCCCGTCTGGGGCCTCAAACCGCTGCTGGACATCGATGCCGAGCAGGCCCGCGACGACCTCGCCCGCGCCGCCGTCATGGCGCTGTCCTACGTCGCCCAGTCGGCGCGCGGCCAGGGCCGCCCGATGGTCCCGCAGCGCGAGATCGACAAGGCGCAGTCCGTCGTCGAGCGGTTCATGATCCGTTGGCGTGGCGAGCCCGACCCCAAGCACGTGGCGGCGGTCGACGCCTACTGGACGTCGGCGGCCGAGCACGGCATGAACGCCTCCACCTTCACCGCCCGGGTCATCGCCTCCACCGGCGCGGACGTGGCCGCCGCCCTCTCCGGCGCGGTGGGCGCCATGTCCGGCCCGCTGCACGGCGGCGCCCCCTCCCGGGTGCTCGGCATGATCGAGGAGATCGAGCGCACGGGCGACGCCGAGGCGTACGTCAAGCAGGCCCTCGACCGCGGCGAGCGCCTGATGGGCTTCGGCCACCGCGTCTACCGCGCCGAGGACCCCCGGGCGAGGGTGCTGCGCCGCACGGCCCGGGAGCTCGGCGCCCCGCGCTACGAGATCGCCGAGGCCCTGGAGAAGGCGGCGCTGGAGGAACTGCACAACCGTCGCCCGGACCGCGTCCTCGCGACCAACGTCGAGTTCTGGGCGGCCATCATGCTGGACTTCGCCGAGGTCCCGGCCCACATGTTCACGTCGATGTTCACCTGCGCCCGTACGGCCGGCTGGTCGGCGCACATCCTGGAGCAGAAGCGCACCGGGCGTCTGGTGCGTCCCTCCGCCCGCTACATCGGTCCGGGCTCCCGCGACCCGCGCGAGATCGAGGGCTACGAGGACATCGGCCACTGAGGTCGCTCGGGCCGTCGACCTGCCCCGGATCCGTCCGGGGACGCAGACGACCCGCGAGTCTGGCCCTCCGAAAGAGGTGCCGGCCGGACGTACCGGCGACTCGCGGGTCGGGTGACTGCCTGGGATTGGGCCGGCCGCACGCTTCTGTCACGCGCTGGTCCGGCACCGCACTCGGTGTGGTGACGGGCCGCTAGCCCGCAGCCACCTCACGCGTCCGGGTTTCACTCATGTACCCGATCACCTCCCTTCGGTGTAATCCCCACCCTAAGAACGCCGCGGCGGACCTTCAACCTTTTTTCCGCGTCCCCCGCCGTTGCCTGCCGTCCCCCGCCGTCCGCGCGCGGGGCAATCCCGTTGACCGGCGGGCGGAGGCGCGATTCCCTGCTGCCATGACGGATCAGGTGGATCAGGCGGACCGGACGGGTCGGACCGACGCGGCGGGCGGGGCGGAACTTCGGATAGCGCCCGTGGCGGGCGAGGCGATGGTGGAGCAGTGGCGGCACGTCCACAACGTGGTGGTGCCACCCGCGGCGATGTCCCCGGCCGAGGCGCTGGAGCGCGTGGGCCGCTACCGCCTGGAGAACGCCTATCTCGGTGACACGCTGGTCGGCTGCTCGACCGTACGGCCGCCCGAGGGCGCGGAGGCGGTCGCCACCGTCATCGCCCGGGTGCTGCCCGCGTTCCGGCGGCGGGGCTTCGGCACGGCGCTGTACGAGCGCGGGCTGGCCCACGCGCGGACGCTGGGGGCCCGGAAGGTCGAGGCCGTCGTCCTGGCGGCCAACGAGGACGGCGTCCGGTTCGCCGAGGCGCGCGGGTTCGTCGAGGTCGAGCGCTATGTCCTGGACGGGGAGAGCGAGCTGTGGCTGACGTTGCGCCGCGAGTCCTGTGCCGGATAGGCCCCCGCGTACAACGATTCCTTCAATCTTGTGGGAACTCGATGTGTGCTGCATCACGTTCGAGTTGAATGAGGGAAAGTGACGCAGCCGGCAGGGGGTCCAGGTGAGTGCTTCCCGGCGTAGTGGGACCACCGACGAGCTGGGGCCGGACGACCCCGCGGAGCCCGAGCGGAAGGCCCCGGGCGGTTCGGATCTGCTCGCCGCGCTGCTGGACGGCATGGACGCGGCCCTGTGCGCCTTCGACGCGGACGGGGTCGTCACCCACTGGAACCGGGAGGCCGAGCGGATCCTCGGCTGGACGGCGGCCGAGGCCGTGGGACGGCACGGGTTCGCCGGATGGGCCGTGCGCCCCGCGGACGCCGAGGAGGTCCAGGCGCGGCTGATGGCCGCCATGCGGGCCCCAGGCCGCCAGGTGCACGAGTTCGCGCTGCTGACCAAGGACGGCGGCCGGGTGCTCGTACGCACCCAGTCGGCCGCCGTGCGCGGCCCCGACGGCGGGCCCGCGGGCCTGTACTGCGCCTTCAGCGAGGTGCACGCGCAGATCGACCTGGAGCGGTCCATCGCGCTGAGCGAGGCCCTGTTCGAGAACGCGAGCTGGGGTGTCGTCCTGGTCGACGCCGATCTGCGGCCCGCCGTCGTGAACGCGCACGCGGCCCGCGCGCTGGGCATCGGACGCACGGCGGCGCTGGGACGGCCGCTCGGCGAACTGCTCGCCCAGGGCGTCGAGGAGCTGGAGAGCGCGCTCACCCACGTCCTGGCCGAGGGCGCGCCGCCCGCGCCCGCCGAGATCTGGGTGGCGGTGCGCACGCCCGAGGGCGAGCGCCGGCGCTGCTGGCGCAGCGGCTTCCTGCGACTGGCCTCGCCGCTCGCGGAGGAGCCGGTCCCGCTCGGCGTCGGCTGGCTGTTCCTGGACGTCACCGAGTCCCGGCAGGGCGAGCAGGAGGCGGCGCTGCTGCGCTTCCGCGGCAACCAGCTGCACCGGGCGGCCCGCGCGGCCGCCGAGTGCGAGGACCCGGCCGAGGCGGTCACCGTCCATCTCGACTTCGCGCTCGCCGGGTTCGCCGACCAGGCCCTGATCGACCGGGTGACGGAGCCGGCCGACGGACCCGTACGGCTGGTGCGGATCGCCCAGACGCCCGCGGGTACTCCGGGCCCCGCCCTGCTCACCGGGCAGGCCGGGCTGCCCGTGTGCTACGGCCCGGGGCATCCGGCCCTGCAGTGCGTGGAGCGGGCCGGGTCGGTGCGGTCCGCCGCCGGGGCAGGCCCGGCCGAAGAGGCGCGCGAGTGGGCGCTGGCCCGGCAGTGGCCGCCCGACACGGTGCACGCGCTGTGCGCGGTGCTGCGCAGCCGGGGGCGGACGCTGGGCGTGGTGACGTTCCTGCGCACGGGTGGCCGCAGCGCCTTCGAGCGCTCCGACACGCTGTACGCGGAGGACGTCGCGGTACGGATCGCGGGCGCCCTCGACCTCGCGGGACTGCTCGGGACGAAGTAGCCCGCGCCGCCGGAGCGCGCCGGTCCGGCCGCTGCCGTCAGTGCTGGTAGAAGATCCGGTCCCGGTACTCCTCCATGATCCGGCGGTTCCAGTCGTGGCCCCCGTCGACGTTGCCGGAGCGCAGCAGCGGGGGCTCGACGCCCCGCTCGGCGAGGGCGCAGGCCGTGGTGGCCATGACCGCCTGGAGCAGCGCCGTGGTGACGACGGTGGAGGCCGGGGCGAAGGGGGCCGGGATGGTGTCCAGGCTGAGCTCGGCGTCGCCGACCGCGATCTTCGAGTCGAGGACGAGGTCGCAGTGGTCCTTGAGATACGTCCCCGAGGAGTGCCGGGACGAGGTCTGCGCGGTGTACGCCACCGAGGTCACGCCGATGACCTTCACCCCGCGGGCGCGGGCGCCCATGGCCATCTCCACGGGGAGGGCGTTGCGGCCCGAGAGGGAGACGATCACGAGGACGTCGCCCGCGCGCAGCGGGGACGAGTCCAGGACGGCTTCGGCCAGCCCGTCGACGCGCTCCAGGCGGGAGCCGAGGGTGGCCGGTCTGACGTCGACGCCGACCATGCCCGGCACGGGGAGCAGGTTCATCAGGGCCAGGCCGCCGGCCCGGTAGACGAGGTCCTGGGCGGCGAGCGAGGAGTGCCCGGCGCCGAAGGCGAAGAGACGGCCGCCGCCGGTCACCGCGTCGGCGAGGAGCGCACCGGCCGCCTCGATGGCCCCGGCCTCCTCGTCGCGGACCCGTTGCAGCAGGGTGATCGCGGCGTCGAAGAACTGGCCGGCCGGTGTGCTGTCGCTCATGCGATGCCCCTTCACAGCGTCTGGCGGCGTCTGTGCCGCCGATCACCGTGCGGTCTGTACCACTGCCCTGTCAATACGGTGGCGCGGGTCGTGGCGACCGGGTGCCTCCCGGTGTCCGTGCCTCCCGGTGTCCGTGCTCCCGGGTGGCCGCGCGCCCCGGTCGGCCGGTGTCCGCCGTGGGTGAGCCCCGCGCACTCCCGCGTAACCGTCCCGTTTCACCGGTGCGGCACGGTTGTCAGTGCCATGCGTCAGAATTGAGCCCAGGGCCAGCGCACGCGCCGCGGAGCCAGCCGCGCTTCCGGCAGATCTCATTTAGGGGCAGGTATGTCCGGACTGATCGACACCACGGAGATGTATCTCCGCACCATCCTCGAGCTGGAGGAGGAAGGCGTGGTCCCGATGCGCGCCCGGATCGCCGAACGGCTCGACCAGAGCGGGCCGACCGTCAGTCAGACGGTGGCACGGATGGAGCGCGACGGACTGGTGTCCGTGGCCAGCGACCGGCACCTGGAGCTGACGGACGAGGGCCGCAGGCTGGCCACCCGGGTGATGCGCAAGCACCGGCTCGCGGAGTGTCTCCTGGTGGACGTGATCGGTCTGGAGTGGGAGCAGGTGCACGCCGAGGCGTGTCGCTGGGAGCACGTGATGAGCGAGGCCGTGGAGCGGCGCGTGCTGGAGCTGCTGCGTCACCCGACCGAGTCGCCCTACGGCAACCCGATCCCCGGTCTCGAGGAGCTCGGCGAGAAGGACGGCGCCGACCCGTTCCTGGACGAGGGCATGGTGTCCCTGGCCGAGCTCGACCCGGGCCTGGAGGGCAAGACGGTCGTGGTGCGCCGGATCGGCGAGCCGATCCAGACGGACGCGCAGCTGATGTACACGCTGCGCCGGGCGGGCGTGCAGCCCGGCTCGGTGGTGAGCGTGACCGAGTCGGCCGGCGGTGTGCTGGTGGGCAGCGGTGGCGAGGCCGCCGAGCTGGTGGCGGACGTCGCCTCGCACGTGTTCGTCGCCAAGCGCTGAGTGCGCCGAATCGCAGCGGCCCGGCGCTTCGCGTGCCAGGCTTGCTGTCGCACGAGGCATACGGGCCGAGAGGGCGGAGTGGATGTGCCGCGGAGACCTGGGTGGCCCCGGCGCCCGAAGGCGCCGGGGCCTGTCCTCCCCTGTTCCGACCTGGAGCCCCGAGCTCTCAAGGTCGATCCCCTCGGACCGTTTTCCCCGAGCGGTCCGCCTCCCGCTGAAGATCTCCCCTCGGCTGCGGCGATCATTCCTTGAGAGGGGTCACTCGAACGAGGGGTGTTACCCGCGGAGAAGGCGTACTTCGAATACGTTTTCGATAATTTGCCGATGAGTCTGCGTAGAGTCCGTAGATGTGGATGAGGGAAAGCGGTACCACGGCAACGACGGCAGACAGCAAGCGGTTCACAGGACCGGCCGGCGCGAGCGGTCCGAGCGGAGCTAGGGGGGTGCCAGGACCTATGGCGCGACGCATCGACGTGACCGGGGCGGGCGGCGTGCGCCTGGCCGCCTGGGAGTTCGGCGACCCGCCCAAGCACGACCCGGCCGCACTCCTGCCGGAGCAGGCCGGACCACCCGGCCCGGAAGCCGATGGCCGGGACCGGTACGACCGGGGTCTGCCGGGGGAGAGCGGGTCCACTCCCGGTGTCCTGTTACTGCACGGACTGATGGGCCGGGCCTCCCACTGGGCGTCCACCGCCCGCTGGCTCTCCGAGCGGCACCGGGCCGTCGCCCTCGACCAGCGGGGCCACGGGCAGAGCGGCAAGCCCCCGCAGGCGTCCTTCACCCGTGAGGCGTACGTCGAGGACGCCGAGGCCGCCCTGGAACAGGTTGGCCTCACCCAGGTGGTCCTCGTCGGTCACGCCATGGGCGCGCTGACCGCCTGGCAGCTCGCCGCCAGGCGCCCCGATCTGGTCCACGGTCTGATCATCTGCGACATGCGGGCCTCCGCGCTCGGCGCGGCCTCGCAGCGCGAGTGGGCCGACTGGTTCGACTCCTGGCCCACCCCCTTCGCCACCCTCGCCGACGTACGCAAGTGGTTCGGCGAGGACGACCCCTGGGTGGAGCGCCCCAACCCGGCCCGCGGCGAGTTCTACGCCGAGGTCATGCACGAGTCCTCCGACGGCTGGCGCCCCGTCTTCGAGCCCGGCCAGATGCTGAAGTCCCGCGAGACCTGGGTGTACGACGCGCACTGGGAGGAGCTCGCCCAGGTCCGCTGCCCCGCCCTCGTCGTCCGCGGCCAGGACGGCGAGCTGGGCCGCGCCGAGGCACAGGAGATGGTCCGGGTGCTGCCCCGCGGGCAGTACGCGGAGGTGGCCGACGCCGGCCACCTCGTCCACTACGACCAGCCGGAAGCCTGGCGAGCGGCGATCGAGCCGTTCCTGGACGGCGTGCTCACTTCCTGACACCGCCTCCCCGGAGACCGCGCCCGCCCCCCGCGCCCAAGCCCGTGCCGCCCGTCTCAGCCCTTGCTGACCGCCGCCAGGATCTCGGGCAGCCGTGCGGCGGTGCGCGGGGCCGCCAGCCGCAGCCCGAGCGCGGTGATCGCCGTCCCGTACCCCGCGCCCACCGGCAGCAGCAGCCAGGTCCACGCGTCGCCGCCCGCGCTGACGTTCAGCCAGATCGTCAGCGCGAGGACCGGGGCGCACAGCAGCGCGGCGGCGACCATGCCGCCGAGGATCGAGATCAGGGCGAGACCGCTCTGCCCCGGCGCCACGTTCTTGTAGCCCTCCTGCGGGATGGAGTACGGGAAGCGGGCCGAGGTCCAGGCGCCGGTCGCCAGCATCGCCCCCAGCAGCGCCAGGGACAGCCCCAGCACCTCCGGCAGCCGGCGCCAGTCGCCGAGCACCGCGGTCGTCAGCACGGTGACGAGGGTGGCGTACGGGAGGGTGATCAGCAGCAGCGCCAGCGCCCGGGCCCGCAGTTCGGCGTACGCGTCACGCGGGGTCGAGATGGTCAGCGCGACCATCCAGAACGCGGAGGTGTCCTGGCCGAACTGGTTGTACATCTGGATGCCGAGCATCCCCGCGGCGAAGCAGGCGAAGTAGATCGAGCCGGTGCCCTGCAAGGCGTTGAACACCGGCACGATCAGGCCGATGGCCAGCGACGTCACCCAGGCCGCCTTGGTCTTGGGGTCGCGCCAGATGTAGCGCAGGCTGCGCTCCATGACGGTGCCGGTGCGGCCGGCCGGGAGCAGCCGGCCCGGACCCCACGACGTACCGCGCTCCCGGCCCTCGGACTCGGTCCGCTGCAATGTCGAGCCGTCGGGGGCGGTCATCAGCCGGGTCAGACTGCGCGCCCACGCCGCCACCAGCAGCACCAGCGCGCCCGCGGTCAGCGCGAGCTGGGCGGCGGCGGCGCCGTACGCGCCCCGGCTCACCGAGTCCACCGCCCCGACCGCCGACGCGGGCGGCAGCCAGCGCACCACCGCGTACACCGGGTCGAGCGGTGCCAGACCCGACACCCCGAGCCGCTGCGCGCCGAAGTTGACCACCTGCGCGCCGATCGCGACGACCAGGCCGCTCAGCACCGCGAGATCGCGCCCCCGGCGGCTGGTCAGCAGCCGGATGTTGGCGATCGCGACGGCCCGCGCGAGGGCCACGCAGACCAGCAGGGCCAGGGCGACGGCCACGACCGCGACGACACCCGCCGCCGTCCCGTGCGCCACGCAGACCGCGCTGCCGGCCAGCAGCATGAGGGTGACCAGCGGGCCGACGCCGACCAGGGAGGCCGCCAGCAGCGCCCGTACCAGCGGCCGGGGCCGCAACGGCAGCATCACCAGCCGGGTCGGGTCCAGGGTCTCGTCGCCGCTGGGGAAGAACAGCGGCATCACCGCCCAGCCCAGCGCCAGCACCGCCGTCAGCAGCCCGACCAGGGAAGCGGCGTGCGCGTGGCCGCGCAGCGCGATCAGCCCGAGCAGTTGCAGCGCGGCGAAGAGCAGCGCGAGGACGGCGGAGACGACGAAGGCCGCCCGCCGCCCGCCGGACTGCCGCAGCCCGTTGCGCAGCAGCGACAGCTTCAGCCGGACGACGGTGGCCGTGAGGCCGACGGGACGGGGCGCGGCGGGGCCGGCGGGAACCGGCACCGGACCGGGGTCCGCGGGGCCGGCGGGACGGGGGTCGGCCGGCTGCGTCATCGGGCCCCGCCGCCCAGCCAGTCGAGTTCGGAGCCGGTGTCGCGGCTGTGCGCGCCGACGAGTTCGAGGAACGCCTGCTGGAGCGTGGGCGCCCCGCCGCGCACCTCGTCGAGGGTGCCCTGGGCGCGGATGCGGCCCGCGGCCAGCACGGCGACCCAGTCGCACAGCGACTCCACCAGCTCCATCACATGGGAGGAGAACACCACCGTGGCGCCCGAGGCCGTGTACCGCTCCAGGACGCCCCGGATGGTCTGCGCGGACACCGGGTCGACGCCCTCGAACGGCTCGTCGAGGAAGAGGACTTCGGGGTTGTGCAGCAGCGCGGCCGCCAGCCCGATCTTCTTGCGCATGCCGGTCGAGTAGTCGACGACCAGCTTGTGCTGCGCGCCGGCCAGGTCGAGGACGTCGAGGAGCTGGGCGGCGCGCTTGTCGACCTCGGCGCCGGGCAGGCCGCGCAACCGGCCGGAGTAGCCGAGCAGTTCCCGCCCCGAGAGCCGGTCGAAGAGCCTGAGCCCCTCCGGCAGCACCCCGATCCGGGCCTTCACCGCGACCGGGTCCTGCCACACGTCGTGCCCGACGACCTCGACCCGTCCCTGGTCGGGCCGGAGCAGGCCGGTCACCATGGACAGGGTGGTGGTCTTCCCGGCCCCGTTCGGCCCCACCAGCCCGATGAACCTGCCCGCGGGCAGTTCCAGGTCGATCCCGGCGACGGCGATCTGCTGCCCGAACCGCTTCCAGAGCCCCTGCACGCGTACGGCGGCTGCGCCCACCCCTGCTCCCTGCGTCATGGATGCACCCTACGACCGTACGGCGCCCGTCAGGGGGCGGGACGACCTCGTCCCGACGGTCCCGCCCTACCGGTCCCGGCCGCACGCGTACGCCAGCGGTGAGATCAGCTCCTCCGCGTCCGGCAGCCACTGGTTGGCCGGGGTGGGGCGGCACGCCCACTGCACGGCCCCCCGGGAGCCGAACCGGGTGGGCGGCCCGGCCACGTACGCCCCCTCCCCGAGCGCGGCCAGGTCCAGGGAGGCCGGTGACCAACCCAGCCGGCGCACCAGCTCGGGCACCTTCGCGCACGCCCCGGGCAGCACGAAGAAGTACATCCGCCGGTCGGGCGCCGACGTCACGGGACCGAGCGGGAGCCGCATCCGCTCCATCCGGGCCAGCGCCAGGAAGCCGGCCGTCTCCGGCACCGAGATCGCGTCGAACGTACGGCCCGTCGGCAGCAGGATCGACGCCGTCGGCTGCCACTGCCACATCCGGCGCACCACGGTCGCGCTGCCGGTCGCCTGCGTCGCCCAGTCCTCGCGCGCGGGATGCGCGCCCGGCGCGCCGCATCCGGCCCGGCCGCAGGAGCAGCGCTCCATCCCCGCCACGGCTTCCAGCCAGGTGCCGGGGACCACGTCCCAGTGGCGTTCCTCGGCGTAGCGAACGGCGGTCTCCAGCAGTGATTCCCCGCGCTGCTGCGGAATCTGGGCGGCTTCGGCGGCCGGGATCGTCTCTTCCACGTCCACTCAACTCCCCCGTCCACCTCGGGTTACGGGCGTAGCGCGCGCGGGGGAGGAGCACTGTTTCCGTGTCCGGGGCGCATGGATGCACGCGCGGGGGCGCGCGGAGGGATCCGCGACGGAAGTGGGTAGCCACGAGTGGGGTCGGCTTCCACCCTTACCCCGGCAATCCTCGTATGTCTGGCATTTTCGCTATGTCCGTTGGGCATTGATCTTCGAGGCCGGATCCGCTCGGTGGAACCGATCGGGTCCGGCCAGCGAAGACACGTCAACTCGGTGCGTGGGCAGGCACCGCAGCCACAGGGGGTTCAGCCATGGCCGCAAGGCCTCTCGTCGCCCGGCAGCCGAACGAACGGCTGCAGGCGCTCATCCAGGAAGCGGGTTGCTCGAACGCCGGGCTGGCCCGCCGGGTCAACATGTGCGGTGCCGAACACGGCCTCGACCTGCGCTACGACAAGACGTCCGTGGCCCGTTGGCTGCGGGGTCAGCAGCCGCGGGGACGGGCCCCGGCGATCATCGCCGAGGCGCTCGGCCGCAAGCTGGGCCGTACGGTCACGATCGACGAGATCGGCATGGCCAACGGCAAGAACCTCGCGTCGGGTGTCGGTCTCCAGTTCTCGCCGACGGTACTGGGGGCCATCGAGCAGGTCTGCGAGCTGTGGCGCAGCGACGTCGGACGACGGGACTTCCTGTCCGGGTCCTCCGTCGCCGCGTCCGCGCTGGTCGAGCCGAGCCGCGACTGGCTGATCTCCGTGCCGGACTCGCAGGTGGCGCGGGCGGCGGGTCCCCGCGTGGGCCAGTCCGACGTGACGGCCGTACGGGCCATGACCCAGGCGCTGGTCGACCTGGACCACCAGTACGGCAGCGGGCATGTGCGCCCGGTCGTCGTGCACTACCTCAACAGCGTGGTCTCCGGGCTGCTGGCCGGCTCCTACCGGGAGGCGGTGGGCCGCGACCTGTTCGCCGCGGTGGCGCGGCTGACCGAACTCGCCGGCTACATGGCCGTGGACACCGGGCAGCCGGGTCTCGCGCAGCGCTACTACATCCAGTCGCTGCGGCTGGCCCAGGCGGCGGGCGACCGCGGGTACGGCGGCTACGTGCTCGCCGCGTCCATGAGTCATCTCGCCGCCCAGCTCGGAAACCCGCGGGAGATCGCGCAGTTGGCGCGGGCGGCCCAGGAGGGCGCGCGGGGCCGGGTGACCCCGCGCGCGGAGGCCATGTTCTGCGCGGCGGAGGCCCGCGGGCACGCGCTGCTCGGCGACGCGCGGGCGGCCCAGATCGCCTCGGGGCGCGCGCTGTCGGCGATGGAGCGGGCGGACGCGGCGGCGGGCGACGACCCGGCGTGGATCGCGCACTTCGACGAGGCCTATCTGGCCGACGAGTTGGCGCACTGCCACCGCGACCTGGGACAGGCCGAGGCGGCGGCGCGGTGTGCGCAGGAGTCCCTGGCCGGACACCCCGAGACACGGGCGCGCCGACGGGCCATCGGCTATGTGCTGCTGGCCACCGCCCAGGTGCAGCAGCGGGAGATCGAGGAGGCCTGCAACACCGGCCTGAAGGCGGTGGAGTTGCTGGAGACGCTGCGTTCCAACCGGGGCGCCGAGTATCTGGAGGACTTCCAGCAGCGGCTGGATCCGTACCGTGACGAGCCGGTGGTACGGGAGTTCGGGGCGCGGCTGGAGCTGCCGGCGGCCGCGTGAACACGGGGGGCGTCGCTGCGTGAATCTGCGGGAAACGGCCCGTCGGTCCGCGGGAGCGGGCATGAACAGCGCACGGCGCCCCGGATCTGTTACTGGCGTCACAAGGCGGCAGGTCAGGTCCTGAGCTGCGTAGCACCCGGTTCCGGGGACCCGGTAGCGTGGGCCGACGATCCTGAAGGTCCCCCATTCGTAGGAGTCCCGGTGGCGCAGAGTGGACAGGGCGAGGAGCCCTCGGCGCGGTCAGCGCGCGAAGGCATCGTGCTGCCCTCCGACGGAGGCGAGCCGGTGCACCCCGGCATGCCGGCGCAGCCCGCCGGCGTGCCCTACCAGAGCTATCAGGACGGCGCTCAGCAGTACGGCCAGGCCTACGGCCAGGACGCCGCCGGCGCGGCACCGGCCGGCGGGCAGGGCTGGGGCGGGGCGTGGGGTCCCGGGCAGCAGCCGGGGGCGGGCCGGCCGCCCGCCGCGGACTGGCCGCCCGCCGCGCCCGCCGAGCCGGCCTGGGGCACGCCGGAGGCGGCGCCCGCCGCGCCGTCCTGGCCGCAGGCCGCCGGGGGCGCGGGACCGATGCCGCCGGAGAGCCCGCAGCCGCAGCACGCGGCATACGGCGCGCCGCTGCCGCCCGCCGCCCACGAGGGCGCCACCCAGTACATCCCGCCGGTCCCGGCCGCGCCCGGTGGCGTCGAGGGGGCCACGCAGTTCCTGCCGCCCGTCGTCGCGCCCGCCATGGACGAGGGGGCGACGCAGTACATACCGCCGGTGCCGCCGGGGGCCCTGCCGCCCGAGGCGGCCGCCGCCGGGATGCACCCCGACGCCCAGGCGACCCAGTTCATCGCGCCGGTGCCCGCGGACCCGTCCGCCGGGCCGTACGGCGGGGGTCTGCCCGGCGAGGGCGGCGACCGGCAGCCGCCGGCCGAGTTCGACAACCTGTTCCGCAACGACGTCGGCGGTGACGTTCCGGCGGGGTCCACGCAGCAGCTGCCGCGCGTCCCGCAGCACGACGCCGGACCCGCCGCGTACGGCGGGCCGGGCGGTTACCCCGCGCAGTCCTCGTACGCCCCGCCCGCCGGTCCCGGCGCGGGTCGCCGCGGCGGCCGGGGCGACGACGGCTGGGGCTCCGCCCACCAGGGCGAGGGCGGGGGCGGCCGCAGCCGTTCCCGGGTGCCGTTGATCGCCGGTATCGGCATCGCGATCGCCGCGGTCGGCATCGGCGCGGGCGCGCTGCTCGGCGGCGGGGGCGACGACAAGGGCGAGGCCGGTGCGACCGCCTCCGCCTCGGCGTCCGCGAGCGAGGGCGCCCCCGCCGCGGCCGGCGGTGACGGGGCCAAGGCGCAGGCCGTGGCGCTGGACAAGCTGCTGGCCGACAGCGGCAGCAGCCGGGCCGCGGTGATCGCGGCGGTCGCCGGCGTCAAGTCCTGTGACAACCTCGGTCAGGCGGCCTCCGACCTGCGGGACGCGGCCAAGCAGCGCAACGAGCTGGTCACGAGGCTGTCCGGGCTGTCCGTCGACAAGCTGCCGGACCACGACAAGCTGACCGGCGCGCTCACCGAGGCGTGGAAGGCGTCCGCGTCGGCGGACACCCACTACGCGGCATGGGCGGACCAGACCGCGGGGAACAAGAAGTCCTGCAAGCACGGCCAGGCCCGCAGCACCGGGGAGACCCAGGCGGGCAACGCGGCGAGCGGCACCGCCAGCTCGCAGAAGAAGAAGGCCGCGCAACTGTGGAACGCGATCGCGCGGAAGTACGGCCTGACCGAGCGCCAGTCGACCCAGCTCTGAGGATCGTGGACCGGGATCCCCCTCCCGGCCCCGGTCCGTCGGCCGAGCTCCGTGGACCGGGATCCCCCTCCCGGTCCTGTTTCCTCGGTACGGCTTCGCGGGCCGGGACCCCCCTCCGGCCCCGGTCCCTCGGTCGGGCTTCACGGGCCGGGACCCCCCTCCCGGCCCCGGTCCGCCGACGTCAGCTGAGCTTCGCGTCCTCCAGCGTCTGGGTGACGTCGATGAAGCCCTTCCTGGCCGAGACCAGACGCCCCTTCTTCACGACCTGGACGGTCACGTCGGCGTTGGTCAGACGGGGGAAGCCGACGGAGGCGAGGCGGTCCTGGAAGCGCCAGCGCAGGGTCGGCGTCAGTCCGCTCGTACCGATCTCCAGCCCGTCGTCCAGCGCGTGCCGCACGGTGTCGGCGGACACCTCGCCGCCGGCCAGCGACTCGACGATCCGCTTGAACACGGTGTACGCGATGTACGTCGTCTGCACCCCGGCGTCCGCGGGGTCGATCCGGTTGTCGGAGAAGGCCTGCTCGCTGATCACCTTCTTCATGTTGTCCCAGCGCCCGTCGTTCGCCGCCGGGTACCAGCCGGTGATGGACGCGCCCTCGTACGGGCCCGAGGCCCCACCGGACGCGTCGATCACGGTCTGGTCGACGCTGCCGAGCACGGTGGCGGTCCGCACGGCCGGGTAGTCCTCGCGGTCGCGCCGGAAGGAGTCCATGAAGGTGCTGGTGGCGTCCCCGAGCGCGGGCACCACGCACCCCTGGTCGTTCTTGCCGCCGCCGGAGGTGGCGACCTCCCGGAGAGCGCTCTGCGACTGCTTGGAGTACTCGGTGGCGTCGTCCTCGGCCAGCACGTCGACCGTCGGCGCGTGCTTGCCCGCCGTCAGTCCCGAGTTGAGCAACTCGGGCAGGGCGTCCCCGGCGACATTGTCGGGGCGCACGAGCGCGACGGATCCACAGGTGGCCGCGAGCTCCTTGCCGAGACCGGCCAGCAGCACCGCCTGGCCGCCGTTGACCGGGTAGGAGAGCGGGCTGGTGAACTCGGAGTTGGTGATGCCGTAGCCGCCTATGTAGGGGATGCCGGCGCCTTCCAGCGGCGGGAAGAACGAGTCCGAGTACTGGCTGTAGGAGCCCAGGACCGCGACGGCGTTCGCCTTGACGGCCTGCCGGGCGCACTTCGACGCGGTGACCGAGTCGTTCTTCTCGTTGCAGGTGAGCACTTTGAGTTTGCGGCCCCCGGCCAGGCCGCCGTGCGCGTTGATGTACCGGGCGTAAGCCGCCGCGAAGGCGGGCATACCGGGCTTGTTGGTGGCGTTCGTGTCCTGGGGAGCCCAGGTCATCACGGTGATCGGGTCGTCTCCCGATGCTCCGTCGGTGCCGGGGAGGGCCCCGCAGCCGACGGTGAGGGACGCGCATGCCACCAGCACACCCAGGGTGCGGCGGACAGCTCTGGCGCGCCGGCTGGTGTGGGGAGGAAAGGTGCTGCGCGTGTGTTGCCTGCCAGTCATGAGCATGCACGATTCCGCCACATCGCTAACCGTGGAGTGACCTCGGGTCAACGAGTGGTGACGTGAAGGTGAATTACGGGGGGTGTCGAGGGGCCGGAGCGGAAGAACGTACGATCGGTGACCGTGCAAGGTTCGGAGAACTCTTCCCGTCGCGGCCGTCGCTCATCCACCATGGGCGGCATGCCACTGAACGACATGCCCTGGTGGCGCTGGCGCAGCAACGTGCGTTCCGCGCTGCACATGCTCTCCGATCCGGTGTTCCAGCAGGACGTCTGGCTGGCCGGCGTGGACGGCTACGGTGACGTCACCGACGCCGTGTACCGCCTGGTCGAGGACACCTGGCTGGACAACTGGTCGGCCGAGAAGTACGTCGGCACGATCTTCCGCGACTCCCAGGAAGCGGCGCTCGTCGACACCGCCGTGCTGCGGGTACTGCGGATCATGCACCAGGTCGGCCCGGACGCGCCGGTCTCCGCCTACGTCGACCACGAGGCGTGGCCGGAGGCGATCCGTGCGGCGCGCGACGCCCATGTGCGTCTCGCGGTGAGCGACGGGGACGACCCGGACGCGCCGCCGCGCACCCTCGAAGTGCTCCAGATCATGACGCGGTCCGCGTAGCGGACGGTGCTCGGCCGGTGCGGGGCGGATATGGGAACCTGTCCTGCATGAACGAGCAGTCCACCCGAGCCGCGGCTCCGGCCGACCAGTACGTCCTCATCCTGTCCTGCCCCGACAAGCAGGGCATCGTGCACGCCGTGTCGAGCTACCTGTTCATGACGGGCTGCAACATCGAGGACAGCCAGCAGTTCGGCGACCACGACACGGGTCTGTTCTTCATGCGCGTCCACTTCACGGCGGACGCGCCGGTGACGCTGGACAAGCTGCGGGCCAGCTTCGCGGCGATCGGTGACTCCTTCCGCATGGACTGGCAGATCCACCGGGCCGCGGAGAAGATGCGCGTCGTCCTGATGGTCAGCAGGTTCGGGCACTGCCTGAACGACCTGCTGTTCCGGGCGAGCACGGGCGCGCTGCCCGTGGAGATCGCGGCCGTGGTCTCCAACCACACCGACTTCGCCGAGCTCGTCGGCTCGTACCACGTCCCCTTCCACCACATCCCGGTGACGAAGGACACCAAGGCCGACGCGGAGGCCCGGTTCCTCGACCTGGTGCGCGAGGAGAACGCCGAGCTCGTCGTCCTCGCCCGCTACATGCAGGTCCTCTCGGACGACCTGTGCAAGGAGCTCAGCGGCCGGATCATCAACATCCACCATTCCTTCCTGCCGAGCTTCAAGGGCGCCAAGCCGTACCACCAGGCACATGCGCGCGGGGTGAAGCTGATCGGTGCGACGGCGCACTATGTGACCGCCGACCTCGACGAGGGCCCGATCATCGAGCAGGAGGTCGAGCGGGTCGGCCACGACGTCACGCCGGACCAGCTCGTCGCGATCGGCCGCGACGTGGAGTGCCAGGCGCTGGCGCGGGCCGTGAAGTGGCACGCGGAGCGCCGCATCCTGCTCAACGGCCGACGGACGGTCGTCTTCGCGTAGGACGGCCGGTGCCGCGGCAGGCAGTGTTCACCCGACAGGGCGAACACCCCTGTTGCGGCACTAGATACGGCTCAGCGAGGCCGCGGCCAGCAGTACGTCCCTGATCGCCTCGCGGTCCCCGACCTGCCCTGCGGCCGCCTCCTCCGGCGGGACGTGTCCGGCCGCGAGCCGGCAGAACTCCACGCCGTCCAGGGCGACATGGGCCACCTCGTGGTCCGGTGAGGCGGTCGCCGCGGGGGAGTCCAGCGGGATCAGCCACTCCCCGCCGCCGAGCCCCTCGATCTCCAGCCGCAGGCTGCGTCCCGGCGCGCCGGCCGGGACCAGATGCCGTCCCCGGCCCGGCGCGGCGAGTCCGGCGCGACGGCGCTCGGCCAGGGCGAGGGGCAGCATCCGGGCCGCGAGGTCGATCATGCGGTGCAGATGGCGCGGGGACGGTGGGTCGTAGGGGTAGTCCACCGCCTCCGCGATGTCCTCCGCGTGCACCCAGCACTCGAAGGCGCGGTCCAGCATCGCGTCCCGCAGCGGCAGCGCGATCTCGCCGCCGTCGTCGGTGCTGCCGTAGGACACCGTCAGCTTCCCGGCGCTCCCGCCGGTGAAGGACACCGTGCGGACGATGTCGTGGCTCTGCTCCCGCCACGGGGCGCGCACGGAGCGGGTGGGCGGGAAGTGGGACGCCCGCCAGTAGGCCTCGGTGCGGCTGCCCGGTGACGCCGTCCGGCCGGCCGGGAGGCCGGACACCGGGTCGTCGAGACCGAGGGCGGTCGCGACGAGGCCGTCGACCGCCAGCAGATGCGCGATGACCCCGGCGACGGTCGTACGGCGGCTCGTCGTGGCCGCCCCGTCGAACCAGCGCAGCCGCACCGGCGCATGCCACTCGGCGTCCCCGAAGTCCTGGAGCAGCGCGTCGAGGCGGGCGGTCTCGGCGTCGTAGGCGTGGGCCCAGTCGGGTACCGGGATGCGCGGCGGGCGCCGGTCCAGGCAGCCGGCCAGGACGCGGGTGCGCAGCCCCGGATCGAGGTCCAGCGGCTCGGGCGGGTGCAGCAGGCCGACCGCCTCGCGCAGCCGCCTGGCCTCGTCCGCGCAGGAACCGCAGTCGCCCAGGTGCTCCTCGACGGCCGCGGTCTCCTCGGCCGAGCAGGCGGCCAGCGCCCAGGCGCCCAGCAGCGATTTCAGGACCGGGTGCTCCAGGGTGAGCGGCGCGGTGCCGGGCGCCGGGTCGGCGGGCTCGGGCAGCGGCAGCCCGGTGTCCTCGACGGAGGCGCGGGGCGGGGGTATGCGGAGCCGGTCCTCGCCCGGACCCCGGCCGTCGCCGGGGCCGCCCGGTCCGCCGGACCCGTGCCCTCCCTGCCCGTTCTGCACCGGTTCGCCCTCTGTGTTCCTTTCGTCCCCCGCCTGTCCTCCGTACTCGTCGCGCTTCTCGCGCTCTTCGCGCCCTCCCGGGTCCGCGTGCTTCTCGCGCGGGTTCTCGTCGCCCGGGTCGAAGCGGTCCGCCCCGCTCACGCGGCACCTCCGTATTCGGGTGGTGCCCCGGAGGTGCCCGCGTCGTGGGCGGTGGAGAGCAGTTGCAGGCCCAGGCGGAGCCGACGGCGGGCCTCGTCCTCGGTGACGCCGAGGTCGGCGGCGGTCTGGCGGTAGTCGCGGCGCTGGAAGTAGGCCAGGTCCAGGGCGGCCCGCAGCGGCGCGGGCATGGACTGGACGATGTAGTCGGCGCGGGCGGCGACCGAGGCGTGCCGCACCTTGATCTCCAGCTCCTCGGCGCTCGCCCAGCCGTCGTCGCCGGCGAGCGCCGCGGTCTCGGTGGCGCGCAGCCGCTGTACGGCGAGACGGTGGGTCAGGGTGGCCACCCAGGTGCGCAGGGGGCCCGTCTTCGGGTCGTAGGCGTCCGGGTGCTCCCAGACATGGGCGAAGACCTCGCGGGTGACGCTGTCGGCGGCCTGGTCGTCGTCGAGCACACGATGGGCGAGACCGTGCACAAGCGAAGCGAAACGGTCGTAGAGCTCGCCGAGGGCGGCCGCCTCACCGCGTGCGAGCCGCTGCTGCATCTTGCGGTCCCAGCGGGGCGGTGCGTCCTTCTTCGCCATCATGCCCCTCTCGCCGGTTCGTCCCTGAGATCAGCGTGCGCCCACCGTCTCCTCGAATGTAGTCGGCACGTCCGACAACGCACGCCCCTTTGTTGCAATGTGCGCCCCTGGAACGGCCGTGAGTGGTAGCGAACCCGGCAAGGGCCCGCACGGGAGGGCTCCGATGACTCGGTTACCCCGGATCCGGGTGATCAGACTCGATCGAACAGGATCGAAGGCGATTGAAACAAGCCGTCTTTGGTCAGTCTTCGTTTTTTGGTCGGTGTTTCAGGGAACAGCCCGCTGGGCAGCCGCGCTGCAAGGAAGTGATGGGACAGCTTCCGTTTGGCGGACGAAGGGCGTGGTGGTGGCGTTCAATGTGACCGACGGCACGCAGGGGGACTGGGCCGTGCTCCATGTGTCGGGCGAACTGGATCTGGTGACGTCGCCCACGTTGCGACAACGGGTGCACGACGTGGTGGCCGAGGGCCGCCACCGACTCGTCCTCGATCTGTCGGGGGTGTACTTCTGCGACTCCAGCGGGGTCGGCGTCCTCATCGCTGCCCGCCGGCTGCTGCGCTCCTGCCAGGGCCGGCTGCGGCTGGTCCTGCCCGCCCAGGGCGCGGTGGAGGGCTCGCACGTCAACCGGGTCTTCGGCGCGCTGGGCGTGCGACGGCTGTTCGACGTCCACCCGGACCTCGACGCGGCGGTCGCCGCCGAGGAGTCGAGCCCGCTCTCCGCCTGAGCGCCGGCGCGCGGCCTCCCGTCCGTACGGCGGCGGAGGGCTCGTGCCGACGGTCGTGCCGTTGTCCCGGAATTTCCCCGGTCTTGGTGCAAGCGTCGTTTTCCCCCTCCCGGACGGCTCCCGGCGTCGTACGCTCCAGGTCAGAGGCACCAGTTGCACCCGACGTGAGGTAAGGCGGACCGAGAAGACATGGTCAGCAGCGAGTACGAGCGCAGGATCGCCGCCCGGTTCGTCGTCTTCGACCAGGACGGCAACGGCTACATCGACCGCGAGGACTTCAGTACGGCGGCCAAGGCGCTGCTCGCGGAGTTCGGCACGGCGGCCCGCTCCGACAAGGGGCAGGCCCTGTACGCGGGCGCCGAGGCGTTCTGGCAGGGCATGGCCGGCATGGCGGACCGGGACGGCGACCAGCGCATCACCCGGGAGGAGTTCGTCAACGGCGCGGTCAAGCGGCTGCGCGACAACCCCGAGCGGTTCGGCGAGATCGCCCGCCCCTTCCTGCACGCGGCCCTGGACCTGGCGGCGGCCGACGACGGCACGGCCGCCGTCGCGGACACCGCGCGGGTGCTGCTGATCCTGGGCGTGCCCGAGGACATCGCGCGCACGACGGCCGCCGAGCTCGACACCGACGGCGACGGCCGGGTCGGCGAGGCGGAGATCGTGCCCGCCTTCGCCCGCTACTTCACCGTCCCCGAATAGCGCTCCCTGAGCCGGTACTTGAGGACCTTGCGCAGGGTCTCGTTGCGCGGCAGGGCGTCCACCACCTCGAGCTGCTCCGGCAGCTTGTGCACCGACAGCCCCGCCGCGCGCAGATACGAGGTCACCACCTCCAGCGTCAACCCCGGGGCCCCCGCGGGCTGTTCGACGACCGCGCAGACCCGTTCCCCGCGTTCGGCGTCCGGCAGCCCGACGACCGCGACGTCCCCCACCGCCGGGTGCGCGTGCAGCAGGTCCTCGATCTCCTTGGCGGAGATGTTCTCGCCCTTGCGGATGATGACGTCCTTGAGCCGTCCGGTGAGGACCAGGTGGCCGCTGCCGGTGAGATGCCCGAGGTCGCCGGTGCGCAGGAACCCGTCGTCGTCGAAGGCCTCCGCCGTCTGCGCCGGGTCCAGATAGCCCTGGCAGACGGCCTCGCCCCGCAGCCGCACCTCCCCGTCCACGATCCGGATCTCCATGCCGCGCGGGGGCCGCCCCTCCGTCGTGGCCAGGTTCTCGGCCGTGTCGTCCGGCGCCCCCATGGTGATCATCGGCACCTCGGTCATGCCGTAGCCGTGGGTGAGCTGCACCCCCATCTCGCGTACGACGCTGTGGTAGAGCTCGGGCGGCTTGGGCGCCCCGCCGCCGGCCAGCAGCCGCAGGGTCGGGACGACCTTCTCGTCCGGCCGCTTGCGCTGCTCGGCGAGGAACATCGAGTAGAACGCCGTCGAGCCCCCCGCCACCGTCACCCCGTGCCGGCGGTACTCCGCCAGCGCGTCCGGCAGCGCGAACTGCTCGAACAGCACGGCCGGGAAGCCGTACAGCAGCAGCATCACGGTGTAGTCGGGGCCGGCGATGTGCGCGTACGGGAAGGCCATCGAGCCCACGTCGTACGCCGAAAGGCGCAGCGCGTGGGCGAGGCAGGAGCCGCCCGCCAGCAATGAGCGGTCCGTGTGCAGCACGCCCTTGGGGTCGGAGGTGGTGCCGGAGGTCCAGTAGATCCAGCGCACCGAGGTGCCCTCGGCGGGCGGCGGGGGCAGCACGGCCGGGTCGCCGTCGGGCAGGCTCTCGTCCTCGTACACCTCGAAGACGTTCTTCGCGCCCAGCCGCCGTGCCATCTCCGTGTGGTCGAAGCCGCGCAGGACGCCCGGTACGGCGAAGAACTCCGCCCGTGACTCGCGCAGGGCGAAGCCGACCTCCCGGTCCCGGTAGAACGGGATGACCGGGGTCTGCACGGCGCCCAGCCGGGCCAGCGCGAAGGACAGCACGGCCGTCTCGATGCGGGTGGGCAGCTGCCAGGCGACCACTGTGCCGGGTCGTACGCCCCGGCCGTACAGTCCGGCCGCCACCCGCTCGGCCCGCGCCCGCAGCCCGCCGAAGGTCAGCGAGCGCCCGCCCTGGAGGAACACCGGGCGGTCGGGGGTGCGGGCGGCGCGGCGGACCACCAGGTCCCACAGGGTGCGGGAGGAGCTCAGAGCGTGTGCGGTGTCGTCCACTTCGGGCCCCCACGAATCGCTGACGGTGTGTCAGATATTGGGCAGAGCGTAGAGCCGGGCGCCTTGCCGGTCCAGGGGTGCGCGGCTAGCCTGCTCGGCAGCGGATATCTGACGAACCATCAGGCGGGTGGCTTATGGATCTCTCCCGCACGCCCGAGGAGGAGGAGTTCCGCGCGGGGCTGCGGGCCTGGCTCGCGCGGGTGCTGCCCACGCTGCCCGCGAAGCCGCCCCCGGACGACTGGCCGGCCCGCCGGGCCTACGACCTCGGCTGGCAGCGGATGCTCCACGACGCCGGGTACGCGGGGCTGGACTGGCCCGTCGACGCGGGCGGCCGGGGCGCCACCCCCACCCAGCACCTGATCTTCCTGGAGGAGGCCGAGCGGGCCGGGGCGCCCTACGTGGGGGCCAACTTCGTCGGGCTGCTGCACGCGGGGCCGACGATCGCCGCCGAGGGCACGGTCGAGCAGAAGGCCCGCTGGCTGCCGCCGGTGCTGCGCGGCGAGGAGGTCTGGTGCCAGGGCTTCAGCGAACCGGACGCCGGTTCGGACCTGGCCGCGCTGCGCACCCGCGCCCACCGCGACGGCGACCACTACGTGGTGAACGGCTCCAAGATCTGGACCTCGCACGCCGAAGTCGCCGACTGGTGCGAACTGTTGGTGCGCACCGACCCGGCGGCGCCCCGGCACCGGGGCATCACCTGGCTGGCCCTGCCGATGGACGCCCCGGGCGTCACCGTACGGCCGCTGCGCACGCTCGCCGGGTCCGCCGAGTTCGCCGAGGTGTTCCTCGACGAGGTGCGGGTGCCGGTCGCCAACCGGGTCGGGGCGGAGAACGACGGCTGGCGGGTGACCATGGTGACCCTGTCCTTCGAGCGCGGCACGGCGTTCGTGGGCGAGGTGGTGGCCTGCCGCCGGGTGCTGGACGAACTCGCCCGCACGGCCCGCGGCAACGGCCGCTGGGACGACCCCGGGCTGCGGCGCAGGCTGGGCCTGCTCAACGCCGAGTTCCGCGCGCTGTGGCGGCTGACCCAGTGGAACGTGAGCGAGGCGGAGGCGACGGGCGGCGCGGTGCCCGGCGTCGGCGGCTCGGTCTTCAAGCTGAGGTACTCGCACGCGCGCCAGGAGCTCTACGACACCGCGGCCGACGTGCTGGGCGCCGACTCGCTCGACCTCGACCGGCCCTGGGTGCTCGACCGGCTGTCCTCGCTGGCCTACACGATCGCGGCCGGGACCTCGCAGATCCAGCGCAACATCGTGGCCGAGCGGATCCTCGGACTGCCGAAGGGGCGGTGACACGGACCGTGCGATTCCGACTCACCCGGGACCAGGAGGCGTTGCGGGCCGGGGTACGGGAGCTGCTGACCCGGCGCTTCGGGCCCGGGGCGCTGCGCGCCGCCGTCGAACGGCGCGGCCTGGACCGGCGGCTGTGGCGGGAGTTGGGCGCGGCCGGGTTCTTCGCGCTGAGGGTGCCGGAGGCGGACGGCGGGGTCGGACTGGGACTGCCCGAGGCGGTGTTGGCGTTCGAGCAGGCGGGGCGGTTCCTGCTGCCCGGGCCCCTGGTGGCCACCCATCTCGCGGCGGGCTCGGTGCCCGGGGCGGCCGCCGGGGAGGTCGTCGTGGCGGCCGTCGACGGCGGGCTCGTGGAGTGGCTGGCGGGGGCGGACGTGGTGCGCGGCGACGCCTCGAAGGCCGTACCGCTGACCTCCGTGGACCCGCTCACGCCCCTGCACCGGGTGCCCGGGCCGGACGGCCCGGAGTCCGCCCCCGACGCGGTCGCGGTGCTGCTGACGGCCGCCGAACAGCTCGGCACGGCCGCGCGGACGTGCGAGCTGGCGGTGGAACACGCCCGGACGCGCGAGCAGTTCGGGCAGCCGATCGGGTCCTTCCAGGCCGTCAAGCACCTGTGCGCGCAGATCCTGGAGCGGACCGAGCCGGCCCGCGCCGCGGTCTACGCGGCCGCCGTCACCGCCGACCCCGTCGACATCGCCGCGGCCCGGCTGCTGGCCGACGATGCGGCCGTGCGCGGCGCCCGCGACTGCCTCCAGGTGCACGGCGGGATGGGCTTCACCTGGGAGTCCGAGGTGCATCTGCACCTGAAGCGGGCATGGGTGCGGGCCCGGCGCGCGGGCGGCGGCGCCCAGGGCGCCGAACTGCTCGCCGCCGACCTCGACGCCGACCCGGCGTACGGACCGTTCCCCGGGGGGCGCGCCGCGCCCGGGTGACGCGGATCGTGGCATCCCGGAACTACGGAGCGTCGATATCGGGTTGTGCCCCGGGGCGGGCTCGTCACGGCCCGGAGTCGGCACCCCGCTCCGGTACCTTGTGTGGGATGCGAGTGGTTCCGGATACGAGCCATGCGGGTGTCGCCCCGGGGGTGGCCCCGGATCCGGCGGTGCGCATCACTGCCTGCAAGGCAGAAAGGGCTTGCTCCGAGCGGCGTTTCCCCGCCTGTTCGACTTCCGTCGGCATCGGTCGCACAGTATGCCGGACAGGTACTCCTTGGCGCTGGAATATGCCCGAAGCGCTTGTTGGCGTGACTGTACGTCAACCAAGCTGTCCTACAAGGGATTCACGATCAGTGATCCTGGCTGCGGCCATTGTCCTGGCCATGCTGAAAATGGCTACGATCGTGGCCCTCGTCATGGCCCTCGTCGTGGCGCTCGCGTGGCGCGAGGCCATGTGTCCGCCGGTTCGGATGGTGTGAGCGGTGCAGGTGCTACAAGTGCAGCTGGAGATCCGGCCCGACCCCGCCGAGGTCGGGCGCGCCCGCAAATGGGCCCGCTCGCGGCTCGCCGGGTCCGGGATAGAGGCCGACGAACCGCTCGCCGAGACCCTTGTGCTCCTCGTCTCCGAGCTGGTCACCAATGCCGTGGTGCACACCGGCCGGCCGGCCGTGCTGCGCCTGTCGCTGGCCGCCGTGGCGGCCGAGGTCGCCACCGTCCGGCTGGAGGTGGCCGACGCCTGCGACCGGGCCCCGGTGCCCCGCTGCGCCGACGGCGACGCGACCGGCGGCCGCGGTCTGGCCCTGGTGGACGGCCTCGCCGACCGCTGGGGCTGGAGTCCCGAGGGCGCGGGCAAGCGCATCTGGTGCGAGGTGGACCGGCCCGAGGGGTCCGAGGGCCCCGAGGCGGTCCGCCGCGACGCGGTGGCGGCGTGCGAGGGATACGAGGGACTCGTGTACGGGGCCTACGAAGCCGTGTGACCCGTGTCCGTGTCCGGCGCGGGCGCGCAGGGCGGGCGCACGGGCGGCCGGATCCCGTCGCCACAGGTGTCCGGGTGTGTGAGGTGCCGCCGTCCGGTGAGGGCCGGGACGGCGTGCGCCCGGATATGCTTCCGTGCGCGCCCAGGACGAAGCGGGGCGTAAGCGATAAATCCCCGATCGGGTGTTGACGCGGCGTGTCCGTTTGATCACGCTTGTGGCAGCGATTCGCCGGGGGACGGCGAGGGCCTCGGTGACGGAGGCCTTCGGCGCGTGCGGATCGTCAGTTCGGCGCCGTTCTTCTCAGGGCAGAGGGACCGGGGCGGGTGCGCCGAAGTCGGATGGCGGCGCGCGGTGCCGTGCTCGGGGCGGGCAGCGGCGCGCCGCCAGCCGAACCAGTCCGGCGGGCCCGGCCCGTGGGCGGCCGGACTCGCCTTCCCGCCCGGCGGGTTCCGCCCGGGTGCGGCGGGCAGGTTCCGTCCGGCGGCTCCCCAGTGGCGGCCACCGTCCGGCAGTCACCGTCCGGCGGCTTCCATCCGGCGGGTCCTTCCCGGCGGTTTCCGTCCGGCGGGTTCCAGTCGACGGCTCCCCACTGGCAGTCACCGTCCGGCGGCTTCCACCCGGCGGGTCCTTCCCGGCGGTTTCCGTCCGGCGGTTTCCGTCCGGCGGGTTCCACCCGACGGCTTCCGTCCGGTCAGAGGATCGCGACCGGGGCCACCGGCGTCCCTGTCGCGCCGGTGAAGGGCTCGGGCATCGCCGAGAGCAGAAACGCGTACCGCCCTTCTTCTCCACAGGCTGTGGACAACTTTTCGAGCTCCCAGTTCTGACCCTGGAGCATGCCCATCTCCACCAGGTGGAGCGCGTGCACGGGCAGCCACAGATCGTCGATCTCGGGCGGGAACACCTCGAAGGTGAGGGTGTCGTTCGCGACCGCGGCGACATCGCGCGCGTGGAACCACTCCGGCGTGCGCACCGAGAGGCCCGGCGACGGATGGGCGTACCCGTGCCGGTCGCCCGCGAGGCAGAGCCGGACCTGTCCGGTGCGCACCAGCACGATGTCCCCGGCGCGCACCCGGGTGCCCGCCAGTTCCTCGGCCGCCTCCAGGTCCTCCGGGGTGACGGCGTGTCCGCCGGCCAGCCGGTCGACACCCCGCGCGCGTGCCACGTCGAGCAGCACCCCGCGCGAGACGATGTGCTCCGCCTTGTCGATGCCGGCGAACCCGGCGCCGCCGTGCGCGGTGACCGTGCCGGCCGGGCGGCCGTTGTAGAGCCGGCCCGAGTGCGAGACGTGCGGCAGCGCGTCCCAGTGGGTGGCGGCCTGGAGCCCCATCGTCACGGCGTCGTCGCTGCACGCCACCGTGCCCGGCCCGAAGATCTCCTGGTTGATCTGCACCATGACGTGCAGCGGGTCGATCCGCCCCGGGATCATCCCGGTCTGCACGCCGTCCTGCCGCAGGGGCAGCGCGAGGGGGACGCGCCGCCCGGTGCGCACACACCCGGCCGCCTCCCGGACGACCTCGTCGGTGATCAGGTTGAGGGTGCCGCGCTCGTCGTCGGCTCCCCAGCGGCCCCAGTTGTTGACGCGCTTGGCGATCTCGTGGAACTCGTCCGGCAGTGACATGGGTGCTCCCCGGGGCTTGTCTCCAGGCATCCGACCGGTCATAAAATCTAACGGTCCGTCAGATAACGCGGGAAGGGGCCGGGCGTGGGGAACTTCGTGGCAGGCAAGGTCGTCGCGGTGACGGGCGCCGGACGCGGCATCGGCCGGGCGGTGGCGCTGGCGGCGGCGGCCGAGGGCGCCCGGGTCGTCGTCAACGACTTCGGGGTCGCCGTGGACGGGGCCGCACCGAGCAGCGAGGTCGCCGAGACGGTCGTCAAGGAGATCGAGGCCGCGGGCGGGACGGCGGTCGCGGTGGCCGAAGACATCTCCACCATGGCGGGCGGACAGCGCGTGGTCGACACGGCCGTGTCGGCGTACGGACGGCTGGACGGCGTCGTCTGCGTGGCCGGGATCCTGCGCGAACGGATGCTGTTCAACATGTCCGAGCAGGAGTGGGACCCGGTCGTCGCCACCCATCTCAAGGGCACGTTCACCGTGTTCCGGGCGGCCTCCGCGGTGATGCGCGCGCAGCGCTGCGGCACCCTGATCGGCTTCACCAGCGGCAACCACCAGGGCTCCGTCTCGCAGGCCAACTACAGCGCAGCCAAGGGCGGGATCATCTCGCTGGTGCGCAGCGCCGCGCTGGGGCTGCACAAGTACGGGGTGAGCGCCAACGCGGTGGCCCCGGTGGCCCGTACCCGGATGTCGGCGAACGTGCCCGTGGAGCTGACCGAGATCGGCGAACCGGAGGACGTGGCCGCGCTCGTGGTCTATCTGCTGTCCGACCGGGCGAGGCGGGAGCGCATCACCGGCCAGGTGTACACGATCGCCGGACCCAAGATCGCGGTGTGGGCGCAGCCGAGGGAACTGCGGGCCGCGTACGCCGACGGCGCCTGGACCCCGCAGCGGATCGCCGACTTCCTGCCGGGGACGGTGGGGACCGATCCGATGCCGCTGCTGGAGCGGGTCGAGGCGATGGAGCGGGCGGCGCGCGACGGAGCCCGGCCGAACGCCTGACCGGTCGCCCGGCCCGGGGCGGGTTTCGTAAGTCCCTTCCGAGGAGGTCACCGTGGAGTTCGGGTTCACGCCGCAGGACGAGGAGTTCCGCGCCGAGGCGCGGGCATGGCTCGCCGCGCACGCGGGCGACGCCGGGGACCGCCGCGGCTGGGAACGCACCCTCGGCAAGGCGGGCTGGATCGGCCTGGGCTGGCCCGAGGACGGCTACGGCAACCGCACCGCCACCCTCACCCAGCAGGTCGCCTGGGCCGAGGAGTACGCGCGCTCGGCCGCGCCCCCGCGCTCCGGGCACATCGGCGAGAACCTCCTCGCCCCCACCCTGCTCGCCCACGGCACCGACGACCAGAAGGCCCGCTTCCTGCCCCCGGTCGCCGCGGGCGACGAACTGTGGTGCCAGGGCTACAGCGAACCCGGCGCGGGCTCGGACCTCGCGGGCGTGCGCACCGCGGCCGTCCGGGAGCCGGCCGGCACCCACTACCGGATCACCGGACAGAAGATCTGGACCTCCCTCGCCCACGAGGCGGACTGGTGCTTCGTGCTGGCCCGCACCGAGCCCGGCTCGCACCGCCACCACGGCCTGAGCTTCCTGCTCGTGCCGATGGACCAGCCGGGCCGTATCGAGGTCCGCCCGATCCGGCAGCTCACCGGCACGAGCGAGTTCAACGAGGTGTTCTTCGACGGGGCACGCGCGCGCGTGGAGCACGTCGTCGGCGGCGAGGGCGGCGGCTGGCGGGTCGCGATGAGCCTGCTCGGCTTCGAACGGGGCGTGTCGACCCTCGCCCAGCAGATCGGGTTCGCCGCGGAGCTGGAGCGCGTGGTGCGCACGGCCGTGGAGACCGGCACGGCGGACGATCCCGTCGTACGGGACCTGCTGGTGCGCCAGTGGGCCGAGCTGCGCACGATGCGCTGGAACGCGCTGCGCACCCTCGGCCGCGGCGGCGACGCGGGGGCGCCCAGCGTGGCGAAGCTGCTGTGGGCGGGCTGGCACCAGCGGCTCGGGGAGCTGGCCATGCTGGCACGCGGCGCGGCGGCGGGCGTCGGGCCGGTGGACTGGTCGCCCGCGGCCCCGTACGAACTCGACGCGCTCCAGCACCTGTTCCTGTTCTCCCGGGCCGACACCATCTACGGCGGCTCGGACCAGATCCAGCGCACGATCATCGCCGAGCGGGTGCTCGGCCTGCCCAGGGAGCCCAAGGGAGCCGCGTGATGCGAGGCGTGATCTACGACGGGAAGCAGGTCCGGGTCGCGGACGACCTGGAGGTACGGGATCCCGGACCCGGGGAGGTGCTGGTCGCGGTCTCCGCCGCGGGTCTGTGCCACAGCGACCTGTCCGTGCTGGACGGGACCATCCCCTTCCCCGTGCCCGTGGTGCTCGGGCACGAGGGCGCGGGCGTGGTCGAGGCGGTGGGCGCGGGGGTCGGTCATGTGGTGCCCGGGGACCACGTGGCGCTGTCGACGCTCGCGAACTGCGGGACGTGCGCGGACTGCGACCGGGGTCGGCCGACGATGTGCCGGCAGGCCATCGGCCGGCCCGGGCGGCCGTTCTCCCGAGGCGGCCGCCCGGTGTACCAGTTCGCCGCCAACTCGGCCTTCGCCGAGCGGACGGTGGTGAAGGCGGTGCAGGCGGTGCGCATCCCGAAGGACATCCCGATGCCGTCCGCCGCGCTGATCGGATGCGGGGTGCTGACCGGGCTGGGCGCCGTGCTCAACCGCGCGCGCGTGGACCGCGGGGACAGCGTGCTCGTGATCGGCACCGGCGGGATCGGCCTCAACGTCCTCCAGGGCGCGCGGATCGCGGGCGCCCTGCGGATCGTTGCGGTGGACGCCAACCCGGAGAAGGAGGCGACGGCCCGGCGGTTCGGGGCGACGGACTTCCTCACCTCCACCGAGGGGGTGAAGGACGTCCTGCCGACCGGCGCGGACCACGCCTTCGAGTGCGTCGGCCGGGTGGAGCTGATCCGCGCGGCGATCGACCTGCTGGACCGGCACGGCCAGGCGATCCTGCTCGGGGTGCCCCCGGCGACGGCCGAGGCGTCCTTCAGGGTCTCCTCCCTCTTCCTGGACAAGGCGATCCTCGGCTGCCGTTACGGCTCCTCCCGCCCGCAGCGCGACATCGCGCTGTACGCCGAGCTGTACCGGCAGGGCCGGCTGCTGCTCGACGAACTGGTGACGGCCACCTACCCGGTCGAGGACTTCGAGAAGGCACGCTCCGACGCGGAGGCGGGCCGGGTGGCCCGCGGGGTGCTCACGTTCTGACGGTGTCCGGAAGCCGTCCACAGCCGTGGAAAACCCCTGAGGCGTTGTCGGTCCCGGCCCGTACCGTCTGCGCATGACCTATCGCGACGTCGCCTCCAGACAGGTCCTGGCCTGGGCCGGTACCGCCGTCGGCTCCCGGATGCCGGTGGCCATGGCCCCGCTGGCCCTGGTCTTCCTGGCGCGCGAGCGGCCCGGCGGCTACACCCTGGGCGCGGTCCTCGCGGCGGCGTACGTCATCGGCGAGATCGTCGGCGCCCCGGTGCTCGGGACGCGGCTGCGGCCCGAGCGGACCCGCGCCCAGCTCTCCGCCGGGCTCGCCGTCGGAACCGCCGGGTTCCTCGGGCTCGGGCTGTTCCCGGCGGCCCCGGCCGCCGTCCTGGCCGGGTTCGCGTGCCTCGCCGGTGCCGCCCCGGCGGCCGTCACCGGCGGTCTGCGCACCCTGCTCACCGAGCTGGTCCCGGGGCGGGCTGCGGCCCAGGCGCTGTCCGTGGAGTCGATGCTGTCGGCCGGGGTGTGGGCGGTCTCCCCGGCCGCGGTCGCAGGGCTCGCCCTCGGGATCGCGCCGCGCGTGCCGCTGCTGCTGGCGGCGGCCCTGATGGCGTCGTCGGTGGCCGGCCTCAGGCTGTTCCCGGCCGGCTGGGGCGCGGGCGGCGAGGACGCTCCGGACGACGGGCGGGGAACGGGCGAAGGCGGCGGGGCCGGGGCGGCGCGGCGGCGGCCGCTGCTCGACGCCTGGCCGGTGTACGTCACGGGCGCGGCAAGTCTGACCCTGCTCGGCCTCAGCGAACTCGTCCTGCCCGCCCTGCTCGAACAGCGCGGCGTCGGCGTCGGCTGGTCCGGCCCGCTGCTGGCCGGGATGTCGGTGGGCGCCGGCCTCGGCGCGTTCGCCTACGGCCTGCGGAACTGGCCGGGACGGCTGCGCACCCGCAGCGTGGTGCTGATGGCGGGGACCTCGGTGTGCATCACGCTCGCCGCGCTGCTCCCGCACCCGGCGGGCATCGCGATCGCGCTGACCGCGGGCGGCACCCTGCAGTCCGGGGCGATGCTCACCCGCAACCTCTCCCTGCGCGAGGCCCTTCCGCCGGGCGCCCTGGCCGCGGGTTACTCGGTGATGTACGCGGCCGCGGGCGCGGGGTACGCGGCCACCGGCTCCCTGGCCGGCGCCCTCCTCCGGTTCGTGGCGCCGTCGACGGCGATCCTGGCCGGGGTGGCGCTGACCCTCGGGCTGACGGCGCTCGGCTGGTGGGGCGAGGTGCGGCGCGAGGGCCGCTCAGTGCGTGACGTGCAGTTCGGCCTCGCCGCCCGCACCGGCGCCGACGGGGCTCCCCTCGTCGCCACCGGAGCCGCCGTCGGGCCGGATGCCGTCGCCGCCGCCGACCCGGAACGTCCGCCGGTAGGCGGTGGGGGTGACCCCGAGCGCCGTCTGTAGGTGCTGGCGCATCGACTGGGCGGTGCCGAAGCCCGCGTCCCGGGCCACCTGGTCGACCGACAGGTCGGTGGACTCCAGCAGGTGCCGGGCCCGTTCCACCCGCTGCTGGGTCAGCCACTGCCCCGGACTGACGCCGACCTCCTCGCGGAAGCGGCGGGTGAAGGTGCGTACCGACATGGACTCCTGGGCGGCCAGGTCGCGCAGCTGGAGCGGCTCGTGCAGGCGGCCGAGGGCCCAGGCGCGGGCGGCGGTCGTCCCCGACACCTGCGGGTCGGGCACGGGCCGGTGGATGTACTGGGCCTGCCCGCCGTCCCGGTGCGGCGGTACGACGGTCCGGCGGGCCACCTCGTTGGCGACCGCGGTGCCGTGGTCGCGGCGGACCATGTGCAGGCACAGATCGATGCCGGCCGCCACCCCCGCCGAGGTCAGCACGTCGCCGTCGTCGACGAACAGGACGTCCGCGTCGACCCTGACCCGGGGGAAGAGCCGCGCGAAGTGCGCTGCGTCGGCCCAGTGCGTGGTCGCCGGACGGCCGTCGAGCCGGCCGGCGGCGGCGAGCACGTAGCCGCCGGTGCAGATGGAGGCGAGCCGGGTGCCGGGCCGGATGTGCGCGAGCGCGGCGGCCAGTTCGTCGGTCAGCACGCCCTGCTCGTAGACCGGTCCCAGTTCGTACGACGCCGGGACGACGACCGTGTCGGCGGTGGCCAGGACCTCCGGTCCGTGGGCGATCTGGACGGCGAAGTCGGCGTCGGTCTCCACCGGGCCCGGCGGCCGGACGGAGCAGGTGAGGACCTCGTACAACTGGCGCCCCTCGGCGTCCTTGGGCCGGCCGAAGATGCGGTGCGGGATGCCCAGTTCGAAGGGGAGCAGCCCGTCGAGGGCGAGGACGACGACACGGTGGGGGCGGAAAGCACGCTCACGGGTCATGGCCCGATCCTAGCGAATGCTGTCCTTCCGGCCACTCGTTTGTCATGGTCGCGCACTGGATGCTCTACGACGTGACCCAGACATCAGAAGCCGCAGCCACCGTGGCGGACGCCCCGTCCGCACGCCGGCCCCGCGTCCACCGCGCGTGGTTCGTCGCCGCCGTCACCTTCGTCACGATCATCGGCGCGGCGGCCTTCCGCTCCCTGCCCGGTCTGCTCATCGACCCGCTGCACCAGGAGTTCGGCTGGTCGCGCGGCACGGTCGGCGCCGCCGTCTCCGTCAACCTCGCGCTGTACGGCCTCACCGCGCCCTTCGCCGCCGCGCTGATGGACCGCTTCGGCATCCGCCGGGTGGTCGCGGTCGCGCTGACCGTGATCGCGGTCGGCTCCGGCCTGACGGTGTGGATGACGGCGGCCTGGCAGCTGATGCTCTGCTGGGGCCTGCTGGTGGGCCTCGGCTCGGGCTCGATGGCCCTGGCGTTCGCGGCGACGGTGACCAACCGCTGGTTCACGGCCCGCAAGGGCCTGGTCACCGGCATCCTCACCGCCGCCTCGGCCTCCGGCCAGCTGATCTTCCTGCCCCTGCTGTCCTGGATCGTCGAGAAGCACGACTGGCGTCCGGCCGCCGTCACGGTGGCCCTCGCGGCCCTGGCCGTCGTCCCCTTCGTCTGGCTGCTGCTGCGGGACCACCCGGCGGACGTGGGGCAGAAGCCGTACGGGTCCGCGGAGTTCGTGCCGAAGCCCGCGCCCGTCCCCGGCGCCGCCCGGCGCGCCGTGACCGTCCTGTTCTCGGCGGTGCGCACCGGCCCCTTCTGGCTGCTGGCCGGCACCTTCGCGATCTGCGGCGCCTCGACCAACGGCCTGGTGCAGACCCACTTCGTGCCCGCCGCCCACGACCACGGCATGCCCATCACGGCGGCCGCCTCGCTGCTGGCGGTGATCGGCGTCTTCGACGTGGTCGGCACGGTGGCCTCGGGCTGGTTCACCGACCGCTTCGAACCGCGCCGCCTGCTGGCCGTGTACTACGCGCTGCGGGGCATCTCGCTGCTGTTCCTGCCGATGCTGCTGGCGCCCGCCGTGCACCCGCCGATGATCTTCTTCATCGTCTTCTACGGCCTCGACTGGGTCGCCACCGTGCCGCCCACCCTGGCCCTGTGCCGTGAGCAGTACGGCGACGACAGCGCCATCGTCTTCGGCTGGGTGCTCGCCTCCCACCAGGTGGGCGCCGCGCTCGTCGCCTTCCTCGGCGGTGTGGCCCGGGACGCCTTCGGCTCGTACGACATGGTCTGGTACGCGTCGGGCGCGCTGTGCGCGGCGGCGGCGCTGATGGCCCTGGTGATCAGGCGGCGGCCGGTCACGATGCCGACGCTGCCCGCGATGGCCTGAGAGCTGTCAGTCGGCCGGTCCGAGCCGTGCGAAGCGCCCCCGGTGGAAGAGGAGCGGACCGCCGCCCTCGCCGGTGGCCTCGCCGGTGCCGAGGGCGTCCACCCGTCCGACCACGATGAGGTGGTCGCCGCCGGTGTGCACGGCGTGCACGGTGCAGTCGATCCAGGCGAGCGCCCCGGCCAGGCGCGGTGCGCCGGAGACCGGGGCCGGTTCGTGCGCGACCCCGGCGAACTTGTCCGCGCCGCTCACCGCGAACGCCCGGCACACTTCGCCCTGGGACTCGTCCAGGACGTTGACGCAGAAGACCCCGGCGCGGGCGATGCGCGGCCAGGTCGTCGACGTACGGCCGACCATGAAGGCGACCAGCGGCGGGTCGAGGGAGAGCGAGGAGAAGGACTGGCAGGCGAAGCCGGCGGGGGAGCCCGCGCCGGCGGCGGGTGCGGTGATCACGGTCACGCCGGTCGCGAAGTTCCCCAGCACCCGCCGGAACTCGGCGCTGTCGACCGGTGCCCGCTCGTCCTCGCCGACGCACCGCAACTCCGGCCGGGGCAGCGCCTCCACGGACGTGGGCGGCGCCGCCTCGGCCGACCTGAGCCAACGGACGGCGGCTGCCGCCATCCCCGCGTGTCCCATCACGTCCACCATTGAAGCTGACGGTGCGTCAGATGGGAAGGGCCGTGCCGGACACCGGGAGCCCTTCGCGGAGGTCAGCGGCCCCGGAACCCGGGTGCGCGCCGCTCCACGAAGCTCGCCACCCCCTCCCGGGCGTCCGCCGTGGTCATGTTGATCTCCTGCGCGGCGGCCTCCGCGGCGAAGGCGGTGGCGCGGTCGGCGTCGAGGGAGGCGTTGACGAGCTGCTTGGTGAGGGCGAGGGCCCGGGTCGGACCGGCGGCCAGCCGGTCCGCCCAGGCCCGGGCCGTCGCGGCCAGCTCCGCGTCCGGGACGACCCGGTTGACCAGGCCGAGGCGCTCGGCGTCGGGCGCGGTGAGGGCGTCGCCGAAGAACATCAGCTCCTTGGCGCGCCGGGGTCCCACCAGCCGGGGGAGCAGATAGGCGCCGCCGCCGTCGGGGACGAGCCCGCGTCGTACGAACACCTCGATGAACCGGGCGGACTCCGCGGCGAGCACGAGATCGCAGGCCAGGGCGAGATGGGCGCCGAGACCGGCCGCGGTGCCGTTCACGGCGGCGATCACCGGTTTCTCGCAGTCGAGGACGGCGGCGATCAGCCGCTGGGCGCCCAGCCGGAGCGTGCGGGCCACGTCGCCCGCGACCCGCTCCCCGGGCGCCGGGCCGCCCCGCAGGTCCGCGCCGGCGCAGAAGCCGCGGCCGGTGCCCGTGACGACCACGGCCCGCACCCCCGGGTCGGCGGAAGCGTCGGCGAAGTGACGGATGATTTCTTCTCGCTGGCCGGGGTTGAGAGCGTTGAGGGATTCCGGGCGGTTGAGGGTGATGCGGCAGACCTGGTCCTCGACGGTGTGCAGGACCCAGGACCCGGCGGATTCGGTCGTGCTCATCTCAGCGACACACCGCCAACGCGTCCAGGGCCACCGCGCCCTGCCCCTGGGGCAGCACCAGCAGCGGGTTGATGTCGAGCTCGGCGAGTTCGCCGCCCAGTTCCAGGGCCATGCGCTGCACCCGCAGCACGACCTCGACCAGGGCGTCGACATCGGCGGGCGGGCGGCCCCGGACCCCGTCGAGGAGGGCCCGGCCGCGCAGTTCGGTGAGCATGGTCCTGGCCTGGTCCTCGCCGAAGGGCGGCACCCGCACGGCCGTGTCCCGCAGGACCTCCACCAGCACCCCGCCGAGCCCGGCGGTCACGGTCGGCCCGAACAGGTCGTCGTGGGTGACGCCGACGACCATCTCCACGCCCCGCTCCACCATCTGGCACACCAGGACGCCGTCCAGCGGCACGCCCTCGTAGCGGGCGATCTCCGTCAGCTCGCGATAGGCGTCGCGGACCTGGCTGGCCGAGGTCAGGCCGATCTTCACCAGCCCCAGCTCGGTCTTGTGGGCGATCCGCGCGCCGGACGCCTTCATCACCACCGGGTAGCCGACCAGGCCGGCCGCCCGCACGGCCGCCGCCGCGCTGGTCACCAGCTGTTCGCGGGGCACCCGGATGCCGTAGGCGCGCAGCAGTTGCTTCGCCGCGTGCTCGCTGAGCTGCTCGCCCGGCCGCATCAGGGCGCGCGCCTTGCGGAAGGAGGGGGAGGCGGTGCGCGGTGCCTCGTCGAAGGGCGAGCGGTAGGCGCGTACGAAACGGTTGTGGTCGAGATGGGCGCGCACGGCCGCCAGACAGTTGCCGACGGTACGGAACGTGGCCACCCGCGAGGAGCCGAGCAGCACCTCGCGATAGGCCGGCTCGGTGCCGACCGGCGATCCCCACACCACGCACACCAGCTTGTCCGACCGCTCGGCCGCGTCCACCAGGTCCCGCACCAGCCGGTCGCTCAGCGGCGGGAAGGGGCCGGTGACCGGGCAGATCAGGACGCCGACCGCCGGGTCGTCGAGGATCGCGTCGATGATCTTCCGGCCGCGTTCGTCGCCGACCGGATGCCCGCCGTTGTCGACCGGGTTGGCCACGCTCAGGTACTCGGGTATCCACTGGTGCAGCTCGGCCTGCTTGGCCTCGGACAGCACCGGCAGCCGCAGTCCGGCCCGGGTCGCCAGGTCGGCGACGTGCGCGCCCGTGCCGCCCGAGATGGAGCAGACGACGACCCCGTCCGCGAGCGGGGCGCGGGCCCGGGCCAGCAGTGCGGCGGTGTCCTGGAGCTCGTCGAGACCGTCGACCCGGATCACCCCGAACTGCCGCATCGCCGCGTCCACCACCGCGTCCGTGCCGGTCAGTTTGCCGGTGTGGGAGGCGGCGGTACGGGCGCCGGTCTCCGTGCGGCCCACCTTGACCGCGACGACCGGCACCCCGCGCCGGGCGGCCCGGTCGGCGGCGAGCAGGAAGGAACGGCCGTCCTTCAGTCCCTCCACGTAGCAGGCGATGGCCCCGACCTCGGGCCGCTCGGCGAAGTACGAGATGAAGTCGGCGCTCTCCAGGTCGGCCTCGTTGCCGGTGGGCGCCCAGTGGGAGAGGCGGATGCCGAGCTCCTGGAGGGCGAAGACGGGACGGCCCTGGTGGCCGGACTGGGTGATGAGGGCGATCGCCGGTCCTTCGAGGTCGTCCCGGAAGCGCTCGAAGGCGTTGAGGTTGGTGTTGGGCCCGAGCAGCCGCACCCCGGACCGGGCGGCGGCGTCCGCGAGCCGGGCCTGTGCGGCCGCGCCCGGTTCCCCGGTCTCCGCGAACCCGGAGGCGAAGGCCACCGCGAACCGCACCTTGGCCTCGGCGAGTTCCTCGACCACCGGGAGCGGATCGGCGACCAGAAGCACGGCGAGGTCGACCTGCCCGGGCAGGTCGGCGACCGACGGCACGCAGGGCATGCCGAAGACCGACGCCCGGGTGGGGTGGACCGGGTGCAGCCGCGCGCCCACCCGCTCCGCCCAGGCGAGCAGCTGCCGGGTGATGCCGGTGTTGGGCCGGCCGTCGGCGTCCGAGGCGCCGACCACGGCGACGGACTCGGGCCGGAAGAGGCGGTCCAGGTCGGGGACGGCGGCGTACAGCGGACGACCGCTGACGTCGAGGTCGTCCACGTCGGCCGGGCGGCCGTGGACGGCCGGCGCCGGGGGCTCACCGCACGCGATGACGCGGGCCCGGCGGGAGTCGGTGGTGAGGGTGCCGTGGGTTGATCCAAGCATCGGTCCGCCCGCTCCTGTGTGACAGCCAAATAACTGACGCTCTGTCAGATTACTGAATTGACGAACCGTCAGGAATGGTCGTGCACGCAGAGAACGGGCGGGCTCCCGCCCGCCGCGGGGCCGGGGCCGGACGGCGGGCGGGGGTGTGCGCCGCTACCGGGTCAGTTCGGGAGGCGGGACACCTGCCCCGCCCCGGCGCCCGCCGCGCTGCCCGCGACGGCCTTCGCTATCTTCTCCGCGTCGATCGCCAGCTCGCGGAACATGCCGCTGATCGGGTTGGTGAAGCCGGTGAAGTACAGGCCGGGAGCGTTGCGCGGGGTGCGGGCGCCGTGCACGACCGGGCGGCCCCGGGCGTCGAGCACGTCGAGGTGGCCGACCAGGTCCTCCAGGGCGCGCAGATAGCCGGTGGCGGCGACGACGGCGTCCGGCGAGACGCGGCTGCCGTCGGCGAGGACGACCTCGTCGCCCTCCAGGCCGTCCACGGCGGCCACGATCTCGACCTTCCCCTTGCGCACGGCGTCGATGAGGCCGACGTCCTGGACCGGGATCGACCCCGCGGTGACACGGCTGTAGAGGCCGGTGTCCGGGCGGGGCAGACCGTGGGCCGAGAGGTCCGGCACGCTGAGCCTGCCGACCGGCCCGGCCAGCCGGTCGACGAACCCGACCGGCAGTCGCCGCACCAGTACGCCGGTGTACTGCGCGGCCCAGCCGGCCGTCGAACGGCGCAGGATGTGCGGGGCGGTGCGGACGGACAGCCGTACCCGCTTCGCGCCGCCCTCCACCAGGTCCACGGCGATCTCGGCGCCGGTGTTGCCGATCCCGACGACGAGCACGTCCTGGCCCGCGTAGGGCTTGGCGTTGCGGTACGCGCCGGCGTGCAGCAGCTCGCCGGTGTAGGACGCGCGGCCCGGCCAGTCGGGGATGTGCGGCGTGTGGTTGAAGCCGGTGGCCACGACCACCGCGGCGCCGGTCAGCTCACGGCCGCCGGTGGCGTGCAGCAGCCAGGCGGTGCCGTCGGGCGAGCGCTCGACGCGGGAGACCTCGACTCCGGTGACGATCTCCAGCTCGTGGTGTTCGGCGTACTTCTCCAGGTAGCGCACCACGTTGTCGCGGGACACCCAGCGGCCGAAGCGGCGCGGGATGGGCAGTCCCGGCAGGGCGGACAGGCGCCGGGTGGTGTGCAGGTGGAGCCGGTCGTAATGGCGCCGCCAGGACGCGCCGACCCGGTCGGACTTCTCCAGGACGACGGCGCGGACGCCCCGGGCGCGCAGCGCGTACGCGACGGCGAGCCCGCCGGGGCCGGCGCCGATGACGTACACGGGCCGGTCCGCGGGAACGGCCGCGGCGGAGGGAGCGGAGGGGGCGGGCGCGGGCTGATCGGCGGAGACGGCCGTGGCGGGCGCGGGCGGGGCGGAGTCGGTGGAGTCGGTGAGGTCGGGCATGAGCGCGAGCGTAATCACGCACAGGATTGATGGGTCTCGGTCAAGACCGGAATTGGTTGCGGATTGATCACGCCTGGGGGACGGACGGGTGGGACGTGTGACGTAGTCCGTCCGAGTGTGCGGGCGCGGTGGGCGGCGCCCGATCAGACAGACGGGAAGATCGGACGCCGCGTGTTGGTGAACGTAGTCGGGCGCCAACGAAATCGTCAACAATAACCCCGGATTCAGCGCGGACGCACAGCTTCCATATGCGCGGGCTTCCCGGTGGACGCCCGGGGTTTCCGGCGGGACGCGGGGTGCCGGGAAGTCGTGGGCCGCGGGCATCTTGCGAAAGTGCCGCCCGTCCGCTGAACTGACGTACCGTCAGATGTGCTGGGCGGGGTCGGCGGGAGAGTGGGTCCGGGGACATGGACACGATCTGGCTCGACGGGGCGGAATGGCTGGCGGTGCTGCGGGTCGGGCTCGGCCTGTGGTGGCTGGAGAGCTGGCGGCACAAGGACCGCAAGGACTGGTTCGCGAACGGCACCGGTATCGCGTGGGCGGCGGACGTCGCGGCGAGGCACCGGTGGAGCGCGGTCCGCTCCGGCTTCGAGACCGTGGTCGCGGCCAGGCCGCGCACGATGGCGTACGTCGTCGTCTACGCGGAACTCGCCCTCGGACTCGGCCTGATCACGGGCTTTCTGACTCCGGTCGCCCTGGTCGGCGGGCTGGTGCTCAACGCCCTCTACTTCGTCCTGATGATCCACGACTGGGCCGAGCAGGGGCAGAACTCGATGATGGGGCTCATCTCGGTGGTGGCCCTGTTCGGGATGTCGTGGCAGACCTGGTCGCTGGACGACGCGCTCGGCTGGTTCCGGTGAGCGTGAGCGGCGGCGCCCCGCGGTACGACCTTCCCGAACCCGACGGCTTCACCCGCGTCTACTGGGACGCGGCGGCGGACGGGCGCCTGCTGGTCCGCCGCTGCGGGGCGTGCGGGCGGGCGCACCACTACCCCCGCGAGTTCTGCCCGCACTGCTGGAGCGAGGACGTCACCTGGCAGGAGGCGAGCGGCCGGGCCACGCTCTACACCTGGTCCGTCGTCCACCGCAACGACCTGCCGCCCTTCGGGCGGCGCACCCCGTACGTCGCCGCCGTCGTCGACCTCGCCGAGGGGCCGCGGATGATGACCGAGGTGGTGGGGTGCGGGCCGGACGGACTGCGGCCGGGGGCGGAACTGGAGGTCGCCTTCCGCGACGGGGTGCCGGTGTTCCGGCCTGCGCGGCCGCGGCCGCGCAGGCCGTGATCTGCGCGGGCCGGGTGGGGGCGTGAAGAGGCTGCCGATCCCCGGTTCACCGGCTTCAATGGCCCGATGGCCCCCACGAGCGACAGATCCCCCGGCTCCCCCTTCCCCGAGTTCCCCGAGTTCCCCGAGTTCCCCGAGCTGCACGGTCACGGGCTGCGGCTGAGCCACTGGCGCGCGGACCACGACGCCGACGCCGAGGCCTGGCTGCGCGGGCTGTCCGACCGGGAGTTCCGGCGCTGGAACACCCCGCTCAGGACCGTCGCGGACCTCGACGGCGCCCGCGCCTCGCTGCGGGCCAAGCAGGACAGCGCGGCGAACGGCACCGGCGCGTCGTTCCGGGTCACGGACACGGCGGACGGTACGACACTGGGGCACGTCGGCGTCGACGCGATCGACCTCGTCTTCAGCTCCGGCCGCGTCGGTTACTGGGTGTTGCCCGAGGCCCGCGGCCGGGGCGTCGCCACCCGCGCCCTGGCCGTCGCCGCCCGCTGGGCCCACGACGACCTCGGCCTGCACCGGCTGGAACTCGACCACGCCCTCGACCACGACGCCTCCTGCCGGGTCGCCGAGCGCTGCGGCTTCCGGTACGAGGGGACCCTGCGCGGCGCCATGTTCGAGGCGGGCCGCCACGACGCGTTCCGCGACAGCCACCTGCACGCCCGGCTGGCGACGGACCCGGAACCGAGCCTGTCCTGACCGGCGCGCGGGCGCGGGGCTTCAGGGCGTGCGACGCCGGGCGCGCGGCGGTCTCACGGCCACAGCAGCTCCTTGATCCAGCCGGCGCCCGCTCCCGTGCTCGCGTCGGCGCCGTCCCGCCGGTACCTCAGCCGCACATGCCGGCGTCGCTCGTCGCCCTGGAAGAACTCCACCTCCGTCGGCCGGAGCCGGTAGAGCGTCCAGCTCCCGACCACGGTGTCCGGCGCCCGCCGGGCCAGCTCCCAGGCGTCCTCGGAGGCCCGCCGCAGCTCCTCCACCGAGCCGAGGACCTCGCTCTGCCGTCCGGTCAGCGCCGCGGCCAGCGCCCCGGTGGAACGGGCGTGCAGGTCGGCCCGCGCCTGACCGGGCGGGGCGACGGCGACCGGGCCGCGCACCCGCACCTGGCGGCCCTGGACGGGCCAGTAGAAGCCGAGGGCGGCGTACGGGCGGGCGGCGAGCTGGCGGCCCTTGCGGCTGCTCGTGTGGGTCGCGAAGGCCCAGCCGTCCGCGTCGGCGCCGTGCAGCATCACGGTCCGCACGTCCGGCAGGCCCTCCTCGTCCGAGGTCGCCAGCGACATGGTGTGCGGCTCGGTCTGCCCGGCCGCCACCACCTCGGCGAACCAGTCCGTGAACAGCGCGAGGGGGTCGCCGGGCGCGGCGTCCGGGTCGAAGGACGGCAGCCCGGTCACCGCCGGGTCCCACACCCGCAGCGACCTGAGCAGCTCGTGAAGATCCGTTGCCATGCCCCGAGTATCACGCAGCCGCCCGCCACCACCGCGGCCGTCCGGCTCGGTCCCGCGCCGTCCGGCTCAGTCCCGCCCCAGCACCACCGTCCCCGAGGAGCAGAACCAGCCGCCCGTGCCGGAGGCGACCGCCAGTCGGGGCGGTCCGCCGTCCGGCCGCCGCACCTGCCGGGCCCCGGCCTCGCCGCGCAGTTGCCGTACCGCTTCCACCAGCAGGAACAGTCCCCGCATCCCGGGATGCTGGGCGGACAGGCCGCCGCCGTCGGTGTTCACGGGCAGTTCCCCGCCCGCCACCTTCAGCCGCCCCTTCTCCACGAACGCCCCGCCCTCGCCCTTCGCGCAGAAGCCGAGGTCCTCCAGGGTCACCAGCGTCATGTAGGTGAAGGCGTCGTAGATCTCCGCGAAGTCCATCTCGTCGGGCCCGACCCCCGCCCGCTCGAACGCGAGCCGTCCGCTCACCGCGGCCGGGGACACCGTGAAGTCCGGCCACTCGGACATGGCGGCGTGGGACACGTGCTCCCCGGTGCCCAGGACCCACACCGGTTCCGTACGGCAGTCCCGTACGTACTCCTCGGCGGCGAGCAGCACCGCCGCCCCGCCGTCGGAGCGCAGGCAGCAGTGCAGCTTGGTGAACGGGTCGGCGACCATCGGGCCGGACAGGACGTCGTCGACCGTGATCGGGTCGCGGAACATGGCCTCCGGGTTCAGCGCGGCGTTCGCCCGCGCCTGGACCGCGACCTGCGCCAACTGCTCGATGGTCGTGCCGTGTTCGAGCATGTGGCGGCGGGCGGCCATGGCGTACTTGGCGATCAGGGTGTGGCCGTAGGGCGCCTCGAACTGGAGCGGGCCGCGGGCACCGAAGGAGAGGTCGCCGGTGCGCCGGCCGGCCCTGATGTCCGCGCGGGCGGTCGAGCCGTAGACCAGCAGGACGGCGTTGGCGTGGCCCGCGGCGATCGCGTCCGCCGCGTGGGCCGCCATGACCTCCCAGGTGGAGCCGCCCACGGCGGTGGAGTCGACCCAGGTGGGACGCAGTCCCAGGTATTCGGCGACCTCCACGGGCGCGAGGACGCCGGTGCCCGCCGAGGCGAAGCCGTCGACGAGCGAGCGGTCCAGTCCGGCGTCGGCGAGGGCGCGGCGGGCCGCCTCGGCGTGCAGGGTGTACGCGGTCGCGTCGTCCACGCGGCCGCAGCGGGAGAGCGCCGCGCCGACGACGGCGGCCCTTCGGGTACCTGGCAGCGACATGGATCTGACGGTATATCAGATCCGGGCGGGACGGCAGGCGTCGAGGGCCTGTGCATCCATGGGCGCCCGCCCTAACATGACGAGCCGTCAGATTCGGAGAGGGTAGGTGGTCACCATGGACGCCGGCTTCACCGCAGAACAGGACGACATCCGCCGCACCCTCCGCGAGCTGCTGCGCAGGCGCTGCGGACCGGGGGAGGTGCGGGCCGCCGCCGACGGCCCCGCCGGTCACGACCCCGCCCTCTGGGAGGCCCTCGCCGCCCGGCTCGGCCTGCCCGGACTCGCCCTGCCGGAGCGGTACGGCGGGGCCGGCTGCCCGGTCACCGATCTCGCGCTCGCCTGCGAGGAGACGGGACGCTTCCTGGCCCCCACCCCGCTGCTGGCCACCGCCGTCCTCGCCGCCCCCCTCCTGCTCGCCCTCGGCACCGAGGACCAGCGCGCCGGGCTGCTGCCCCGGATCGCCGCCGGTGAGCTGACCGCCGCCCTCGCCGTGCCGGGTGCCGCGCTCGCCACCGCGCTCGCCCTGACCGGCCCGAACGGCGGCGACTGGGCGGGCGGCGGCCGGGCCGGCGGGGTGCAGGCCCGGCGCGCCGACGGCCGGTGGCGGCTGTACGGGGAGGCCAATCAGGTCCTCGACGGGCACGGCGCCGGGCTCCTCGTCGTCGCCGCGCACACCGGCGGCTTCGCCCGCTCGCGCACGCTGCTGTTCCTCGTGTCCGGCGACGCGGCCGGGCTGGTGCGGGCGCGGCAGACCGCGCTGGACGCCACCAGGCCGCAGGGCCGCCTCCAACTGCGCGAGGTGGAGGCAGAGTTGTTGGGGGAGGAGCGGGAGCATCAGGAACCGGGGGAGCGGGGCGGGGTCCTGCCCGTGCTCGCCGCGGTCGGTGACACCGCCGCGGCCGTCCTGGCCTGCGAGGCCGTGGGCGCCGCCGGCCAGGTACTGGAACGCACCGTGGAGCACGTCGGGCGCCGTGAGCAGTTCGGGCGGGCGATCGGCTCCTTCCAGGCGGTCAAGCACCGGCTGGCCGACGTGTACGTCCAGGTGCAGGCGGCGCGCTCGGCCGCGTACTACGCCGCGTGGGCGACCGCGCGGGGCGAGCGGGTCGGCGGGCTCGCCCTCGCGCAGGCCCTCCAGGCGCTGCGCACGGCCGCCGCCGAGGCCGTGCAGCTGCACGGCGGCATCGGTTTCACCTGGGAGCACGAGGCGCATCTGTACTTCAAGCGGGCCACGGGCGACGAGCTGCTGTTCGGTCCGGTGCACCGGCTGCGCGAGCACGCGGCCCGCACGGCACGGCTCTTCGAGCGGCGGGAGGTGGCGGTGTGACCGCCCTCGGGGTGCGGCTGGTGCGGCGGGTGTCCGCCACCCGGGGCTTCGCGAAGGCCGCCCCGCACGTCATCCCCGCCCTGGACCGCGCGGTGCACCGGCTGACCAGGGGGAAGGTGCTGCTCAGCGCGCAGATGCTGCCGGGTCTGGTGCTGACCTCGACCGGGGCGCGCAGCGGGCTGCCCCGGCACACCCCGCTGGCGTGCGTGCCGCAGGAGGACGGCCGCGGCTGGCTCCTGGTCGGCTCCAACTTCGGCCGCGGCGACCATCCCGCCTGGACCCACAACCTGCTCGCGCACCCGGAGGCGTCCGTCAGCATCAGGGGCGAGGACGTCCCGGTCGTGGCGCGGCTGCTGGCGGGGGAGGAGCGGGCCGCGGCCTGGGCGGACGCGCTGGCGCTCTGGCCGCCGTACGCGGCGTACCAGGCGCGGGTGGAGCGGGAGATACGGCTCTTCCGGATCGTGCGCAGGTAGCGCGGCAGGCGACGGCCCACCCGGGTG
>NZ_JBSFIA010000006.1:42682-253667 GCF_053597355.1 Streptomyces sp. NPDC001443 | reverse complement strand
GTTGATAGGCCGGATCTGGAAGCCCAGTAATGGGTGGAGGTGACCGGTACTAATAGGCCGAGGGCTTGTCCTCAGTTGCTCGCGTCCACTGTGTTGGTTCTGAAACCACGAACAACCCCACGTTTGTCACAGAGCGTGGTGCGGTTGTCAGTTTCATAGTGTTTCGGTGGTTATAGCGTGAGGGAAACGCCCGGTTACATTCCGAACCCGGAAGCTAAGCCTCACAGCGCCGATGGTACTGCAGGGGGGACCCTGTGGGAGAGTAGGACGCCGCCGAACTCCTTTTAGAGCTCTGGCTCTTGGGCATCAGCCCAAGAGCCAGAGCTTTTTTGTGTTGAGGTAAGGTCAGTGGGAATCATCGGCACATTTTCTACTGGAGGCCCCCGGGTGGAGGTCCAGGAGACCCGCGTCCAGACAGACCGGGTCCTCACCATCCCGAACATCCTGAGCATGGCGCGTCTTGCCGGCGTGCCGCTCTTCCTGTGGCTGATCCTCAGGCCCGAGTTCGGCGGGCCGAACAGCGACGGCTGGGCCCTTCTCGTACTGGCGCTCAGCGGCATCAGTGACTATCTGGACGGCAAGCTGGCACGACGCTGGAACCAGATCAGCAGCCTCGGCCGGCTGCTCGACCCCGCGGCCGACCGGCTCTACATTCTCTCGACATTGGTCGGGCTCACCTGGCGTGAGATTCTCCCGCTCTGGCTGACCGGCATACTTCTCGCGCGTGAGCTGGTCCTGCTGGTCATGGTCGGCATCCTCAGACGGCACGGCTACCCGCCGCCGCAGGTTAACTTCCTGGGCAAGGCCGCCACCTTCAACCTGATGTACGCCTTCCCGTTGCTTCTCCTGAGTGACGGAAGTGGATGGATCGCGTCACTCGCGGCTGTTTTCGGATGGGCGTTCGCAGGGTGGGGTACAACCCTCTATTGGTGGGCAGGAGTCCTCTACGTGGTGCAGGTCCGCCGTCTCGTTCGTGCGGACGCCATGGCCGACTGAGCTCGCCCTTCGGCGGTAATAGTGGCTCGATGGCCCGTTGCGGAAAAGTGCGGGACAATCAAGGCGGGTGAAGTCGGCTAGACCGTCGTCTCTTAGAGGAGGACGCTTCCGACATGAAGGCCGTCGTGATGGCCGGAGGCGAAGGCACACGCCTTCGCCCCATGACCTCAAGCATGCCCAAGCCGCTCCTGCCGGTGGCCAACCGGCCGATCATGGAGCACGTTCTGAGGCTGCTCAAAAGGCACGGGCTCAACGAGACCGTCGTAACCGTGCAGTTCCTGGCATCGCTGGTCAAGAACTACTTCGGAGACGGCGAAGAGCTCGGGATGGAGCTCACCTATGCCAATGAGGAGAAGCCACTCGGTACCGCCGGAAGCGTCAAGAACGCCGAGGAAGCATTGAAGGACGATGCCTTCCTCGTCATCTCCGGAGATGCCCTGACCGACTTCGACCTCACCGAGCTGATCAACTTCCACAAGGAAAAGGGTGCGCTGGTCACCGTCTGCCTGACGCGCGTACCCAATCCGCTGGAATTCGGTATCACCATCGTGGACGAGGAAGGCAAGGTCGAGCGCTTCCTGGAGAAGCCGACCTGGGGCCAGGTCTTCTCGGACACGGTGAACACGGGCATCTATGTCATGGAGCCCGAGGTGTTCGACTACGTGGAACCCGACGTGCCGGTCGACTGGTCCGGCGATGTCTTCCCGCAGCTGATGAAGGAAGGCAAGCCGATCTACGGCTATATCGCCGAGGGCTACTGGGAGGACGTCGGTACGCACGAGAGCTATGTGAAGGCGCAGGCGGACGTCCTCGAGGGCAAGGTCGACGTCGAACTCGACGGGTTCGAGATCTCCCCGGGCGTATGGGTGGCCGAGGGCGCCGAGGTGCATCCCGACGCCGTTCTCCGCGGCCCCCTCTACATCGGTGACTACGCCAAGGTCGAAGCCGGTGCCGAGATCCGGGAGCACACGGTCGTGGGCTCGAACGTCGTGGTGAAGACCGGAGCCTTCATGCACCGGGCCGTGGTGCACGACAACGTGTACGTCGGTCAGCACAGCAATCTGCGCGGCTGCGTGGTCGGCAAGAACACCGACATCATGCGGGCCGCCAGGATCGAGGACGGCGCGGTCATCGGCGACGAGTGCCTGATCGGTGAAGAATCGATCGTGCAGGGCAATGTGCGGGTCTACCCGTTCAAGACCATCGAGGCCGGCGCCTTCGTCAACACATCGGTGATCTGGGAGTCGCGAGGACAGGCCAATCTGTTCGGTGCACGCGGTGTGTCCGGGATCCTGAACGTCGAGATCACGCCCGAGCTCGCCGTGCGCCTCGCCGGGGCCTATGCGACGACGCTGAAGAAGGGCGCCACGGTCACCACGGCACGTGACCACTCCCGTGGTGCCCGCGCGCTGAAGCGGGCCGTCATCTCCGCGTTGCAGGCCAGTGCCATCGACGTCCGCGACCTGGAGAACGTACCGCTGCCGGTCGCCCGGCAGCAGACCGCGCGCGGCAGTGCGGGCGGGATCATGATCAGGACCTCGCCCGGTGTGCCGGACTCCGTCGACATCATGTTCTTCGACGGACAGGGCGCGGACCTGTCCCAGGCCAGCCAGCGCAAGCTCGACCGGGTGTTCGCGCGTCAGGAGTACCGGCGTGCGTTCCCGGGAGAGATCGGGGACCTGTACTTCCCGGCCAGCGTGTTCGACTCGTACACGGGATCCCTGCTGCGGAACGTCGACACGACCGGTATCGCCGAGTCCGGGCTGAAGGTCGTCGTCGACGCGTCGAACGGCTCGGCGGGTCTCGTCCTGCCCAGCCTGCTCGGTAAGCTGGGCGTGGACTCGCTGACGATCAACCCCGGTCTGGACGAGTCCAGGCCGACGGAGAGCGCCGAGGTGCGGCGGGCCGGGCTGGTCAGGCTCGGTGAGATCGTGGCGTCCTCCAGGGCCGCGTTCGGCGTACGGTTCGACCCGGTCGGTGAGCGGCTCTCGCTCGTCGACGAGAAGGGGCGGATCGTGGAGGACGACCGGGCGCTGCTGGTGATGCTCGACCTCGTGGCCGCGGAGCGGCGCAGCGGCCGGGTGGCCCTGCCGGTGACCACGACCAGGATCGCCGAGCAGGTGGCCGCCTACCACGGGACCCAGGTGGAGTGGACGACGACCTCGCCCGACGACCTGACCAGGGTCGGGCGGGACGAGGCGACCATCTTCGGTGGGGACGGCAAGGGCGGATTCATCGTTCCCGAGTTCAGCAGCGTCTTCGACGGCACCGCGGCCTTCGTACGACTGATCGGTTTGGTGGCCCGGACACAGCTCACGCTGAGCCAGATCGACGCGCGGATCCCGAGGGCGCACGTCCTCAAGCGCGATCTGGCGACTCCGTGGGCCGTCAAGGGACTGGTGATGCGCCGGGTGGTCGAGGAGGCGGGAGACCGCTTCGTGGACACCACGGACGGGGTACGGGTCGTGGAGACCGACGGGCGCTGGGTGATGGTGCTGCCCGATCCGGCCGAGGCGGTCACCCACCTGTGGGCGGAAGGGCCGGACGACGCCTCCGCGCAGGCCCTGCTCGACGAGTGGGCGGCGGTCGTGGACAGCGCCGGCCGCTGACGGCCCGGTCCGTGGGCGTGCCGGACAAGTGTCCCCGAGGGGGCCTGTCCGGCACGTCGGAGGGGCCGTTCGGAGGTATGGGTCGCGACATGCGACGATGTGCGGCATGCCGCAGGAGCCCCCCGTTCGGAGTACATTCACGCGCCCGTCGCGTCCGGACGCGTCCATGTCGCTGCTCACCAACGTCATGGATCACAGCCTGGACGACGGATACGCCGAGGCAGCCGCCCGCAAGAAGGCCGAGGGCGGCGGTGGCCTGCCCCGGACGCTGAGCGGGAAGCTGGGTCTCGCCGGCGGTCTGGTGCTCGCCGCGCTGGTCGTGACGGTCGGCGCGGCGCAGGCCCGGATCGCGGCTCCGGTGGTCGCCAAGGAGCGCCAGGAGCTGATCGACCGCATCGACCGTGAGACGAAGGCGGCGGACGAGCTGGAGGGCACCGTCGACGAGCTCCGGGACGACGTGGGCGCACGGCAGCGGGAGGCGCTCCGCGACGACGGCGGCGACAGCCGGGCCGAACTGGTGGGCATTCTCTCGGGCGCCTCCGAGGTGCACGGGCCCGGCGTGAAACTGGTCGTGGACGATGCGAAGGAAGCCACCACCGGAGGAAACGGGGACCCGCGTGAGACCTCCGGGTTCTCCGACACCGGGCGGGTGCGCGACCGGGACATGCAACGCGTGGTCAACGGGCTGTGGGAGTCGGGCGCCGAGGCGATCTCCATCAACGGACAGCGCCTGACTGCGCTGTCGGCGATCCGGGCCGCGGGGGACGCGATACTGGTCGACAACAGGCCGCTGGTGCCGCCTTACACGGTGCTCGCGGTGGGGGACGGGAAGCGGCTGAGCGCCAAGTTCCAGGACAGTGCCGACGGCCTGTATCTGAACGCCTTGCAGGAGAACTACGGCATCCGGACCGCCATCTCCACGGAGAGCGACCTCCGGTTGCCGGCCGCACCGAGTGTGATCGTACGTACAGCACAGCCGATATCCGAGAAGGGCACATCGTGATCGCCGTACTGGGCCTCGTCGTGGGAGTCGTGGCCGGCCTTTTGGTCCGCCCTGAGGTTCCGGCGGTCGTCGAGCCTTATCTGCCGATCGCCGTCGTGGCGGCGCTCGACGCCGTCTTCGGAGGTCTGCGGGCCATGCTCGACGGGATCTTCGACGACAAGGTGTTCGTCGTGTCGTTCCTGTCGAACGTGGTCGTGGCGGCCCTGATCGTCTTCCTGGGCGACAAGTTGGGCGTGGGCGCCCAGCTGTCCACGGGTGTCGTGGTCGTCCTCGGCATCCGCATCTTCTCCAATGCCGCGGCCATCCGTCGGCACGTGTTCCGGGCGTGAGACCGACGATGAGCAACCAGGACGAACAGCCTGAGCCGCGCGGGCCCGAGCAGCATCGGCCCGAGCCCGAGCAGCCCGAGCAGCCCGAGCCGGAGGAGCGTCGGCCCGAGCCCGCCCCCGCGCGGCCCGAGTCGGGGGAGCGTCGCCCCGAGCCTGAGCTTGAGCAGCCTCGGCCGGAGTCTGAGCAGTCGCGGCCGGAGCTTGAGCCCGTGCGGCGCCGGCCTGAGCCGCGTCGGGTCGAGCCTGAGCGGACGCAGCCTGCGCCGCAGGCGCCGGAGCCGCGTCGGCCCGAGCTCGAGCGGTTGCGCCAGCTTCGGTCCGAGGTGGAGCGGCGCCAGCCGGAGCCGCGTCGGTCCGAGCCTCAGCCTGAGCGGCCGCAGCCTGAGCGGCCGCAGCCTGAGCGGCCGCAGCCTGAGCGGCCGCAGCCTGAGCGGCCGCAGCCTGAGCGGTCACAGCCGGAGCCGCGTCGGGTCGAGCCCGAGCGGCCGCAGCCTGTGCAGCAGCGGCCGGAGCCGCACCGGCCCGAGCCCGAACGCCCCCTGATACAGCAGCCGCAGCCCCGGCCGGAGTGGTCCCGTCTGCAGCCGGAGCGGCCGCGGCCCCAACCCGAGCCGCCCCGGCCGCAGCCGGAATGGTCGCGGCCTCGACCCGAGCAGTCTCAGCCGCAGCCGGAGTGGTCCCGGCCCGAGCAAGGGCTGCGCAGGGAACTGCCCGACGAGGTGCCCGCGCAGCCTGTCCAGGCCGAGCAGCCGGCCGACACGGCGGCAGAGCCCGTGCTGTCCGGTCGGCAGCGACTGGCGCAGGGGCTGTGGCCGCCGCGTCTGTCGCGGGCCCAACTCATCGTGGCCGTGCTGCTGTTCGGTCTCGGCTTCGGACTGGCGGTGCAGGTGGCGTCGAACAGCGACAGCGACAGCGCGCTGCGCGGCGCACGCCAGGAAGATCTTGTTCGGATCCTCGATGAACTGGATGACCGTACTCAGCGTCTTGAGGACGAGAAGCAAGGTCTCGAGAAGCAGCGCGACGAGCTGGAGAACAGCTCCGACCAGGCCGAGGAGGCCCGTAAGCAGACGCTCGAGAAGGAGCGGCAACTCGGCATCCTCGCGGGCACGGTGGCCGCGCAGGGGCCCGGCATCACGATGACGGTCGAGGACACGAAGGGGACGGTCCAGGCGGACATGCTGCTCGACGCGATCCAGGAACTGCGTGCCGCAGGCGCGGAGGCGATCCAGGTGAACGGGGTGCGCGTGGTCGCAGGCACGTATCTGACAGAGTCCGGAAAGAGTGTGAGCGTCGACGGGAACAAGATCAACGCTCCGTATCGTTTCACTGTCATCGGCAAGCCGCAGGATCTCGAACCGGCGCTCAACATCCCTGGAGGCGTGGTGCAGACACTGGAGAAGGAGCAGGCCACGGTTACCGTCGAGCGTTCGAGCAAGATCGTCGTGAATGCCTTGCGGGCGGCGGAGCGGCCTGACTACGCTCGGTCGTCCTCCCAGTGAACCGGGGGTGCATGGTGGTCGTCGGCCCAGGGCATCAGGTTGCGGGGGGTCGGCGCACCGAATGGGTGGTGCGTGGTGGAAACTGTCTGGTGGATACGGACGTTGTGAAGATGTCCGGGTCGACCGGTGTATTGAGTCAGGGTTCGTCCTGCCCCACGGGCGGGTCTGTTTCGGTCAAGGGGAATCGCCCGTGAAGTTGTTTGCGAAGTTGTTCGGCAAGAGCGCTCGAGAGGGTAGCGAAAACGCGACCGCTCGCCATCGCGCACAGCCCGACGCGGACGGCCAGCGGCCGTTGTTCCGGGACCAGGTGGCTGGCCCGGGTGGTGACGTCTCCGGAGGTCAGGGCGCGGCGTCAGTTGACCCTGCCCAGTCCGGCGGCATAGGTTTCGGGCAACCGTCAACCTCAAGTTCGGGTGGAGGGTTTTCCGTGTCGGCCCTGGTGTGTACGAGGTGCGGCAACCGCAACGGCGAAAACAGCCGCTTCTGTTCCAACTGTGGCGCACCGCTGCGCCCCGGTCTGACGCCCGAGCGGGCGTCCGAGACGACGTCCACGATCTCGATCTCGGGGATCGAGGCCTACGACGCCGAGGTCACCGGCCAGACGGCGGTGCCGGCGCTGTCGCCCGAGGCGCAGGCGGCCGTCGACGCACTGCCGCTGGGTTCCGCGCTCCTGGTGGTGCGCCGGGGCCCGAACTCGGGCAGCCGCTTCCTCCTGGACGGCGAGCTGACCACGGCAGGGCGGCACCCGCAGAGCGACATCTTCCTCGACGACGTGACGGTCTCGCGTCGGCACGTGGAGTTCCGGCGTGGCCAGGACGGCACGTTCACGGTCGCCGACGTGGGCAGTCTCAACGGCACGTACGTCAACCGTGAGCGGATCGACGAGGTCCCGCTGGCCAACGGCGACGAGGTACAGATCGGCAAGTACCGGCTGGTCTTCTACGCGAGCCAGCGAGGCTACTGACCCTCCCCCGGACCCTGCGTCCGGGGGGACCCCCAGGGAAGGTCCATGCTTCGAACACCGGGCGGCGGTGCCGGGCACGGCACCGCCGAGGCGGACAGCGGGCTGATGAGTATCGGCTCGGTGCTGAACACGCTGCGCGAGGAGTTCCCCGAGGTCACCATCTCCAAGATCCGATTCCTGGAGTCGGAGGGCCTCATCGAGCCGCAGCGGACCCCTTCGGGGTATCGCAAGTTCAGCATCAAGGATGTCGAGCGTCTCGGCCATGTCCTGAGGATGCAGCGCGACCACTATCTGCCGCTCAAGGTGATCCGTGAGCACCTGGACGCCATGGAGCGCGGGGAGGCCGTACGGCTGCCCGCGCTGGGGCGCCAGCGGGAGGGCGAGGCCGTCCCGGAGGTCTCCGACGGCTTCACCGCGGCCCGGATCGGGCGGGCCGAGCTGCTCGCCGCCGCGGAGGTCGGCGAACGCGAGCTCGAGGAGTGGCAGTCCTACGGGCTCATCACCCCGCTGGAGGGCGGAGTGTATGACGCCGAGGCGGTCACGGTCGCCTCGCTCGTCATCGAGCTGGGGCGGTTCGGGATCGAGCCTCGCCATCTGAGGCTCATGAAGGCCGCCGCGGACCGTGAGGCCGGGCTGGTGGATCAGGTGGTGGCCCCGCTCAGACGGCACCGCAACCCGCAGACCAGGGCACACGCCGAGGACCGCACCAAGGAGCTCGCGGGGCTCACGACGAAGCTGCACGCGGCGCTGGTGCAGACCGCGCTCGGGGTCCGGCTGCCTTGAGAGCCGGGCACCCCGGGCCTCCCGGACGGCGTGATCGGGCGCCCGTTCCCGGCCCGACTACCCAAACATCCCGGGCACGGCCTAGGGTTGCTGTGTGAACGAGCTCGATGTCGTAGGTGTCCGGGTCGAAATGCCCTCCAACCAACCGATCGTGCTCCTGCGTGAAGTGGGAGGCGACCGTTACCTCCCTATCTGGATCGGGCCGGGGGAGGCGACGGCGATCGCTTTCGCCCAGCAGGGCATGGCCCCCGCGCGACCGCTGACCCACGACCTGTTCAAGGACGTGCTCGAAGCCGTCGGCCAGGAGCTCACCGAAGTGCGTATCACGGACCTGCGTGAGGGCGTCTTCTACGCGGAGCTGGTGTTCGCCAGCGGGGTCGAGGTCAGTGCCCGTCCGTCCGATGCCATAGCGCTGGCGCTGCGTACCGGGACGCCGATCTACGGCAGCGACACGGTCCTGGACGACGCGGGCATCGCGATCCCGGACGAGCAGGAGGACGAGGTGGAGAAGTTCCGTGAGTTCCTCGACCAGATCTCACCCGAGGACTTCGGCAGCAGCAGCCAGTAGGCGCTGAGCGGGCGTGTCGCCCCGGTCGGGTGGCGCGCCACGGCGGCGGCAATTGCCAGCGGCCAGTGAGTGCGTCCTACGGCTCCGCCCGAGAGCATTCGGCTAGCCTTTCCCCGCGGTGAGGTACGGGAAACCACTCCTAGGGTGATTATCACTCGGCGTGCCGAGTGTGGCGATCGTTGACGCACCCCTGGTGACTGCCTACCGTCGAGGAGGCAGGTCAAGGACGGAGGTCGGCGTGAGCAGCAGCGGCGGCGGTATGGCTGGGGGTGCCCCCGGACGCGGTTTCGGGGCGAGCGGCCCGTACCCGCTTCACGGTCATGCGGCCGACCATGCTCCGCAGCGGCCTTCGGCAGTGCCGAGCAGCGGAGGGGCGACGTCCATGGCGTCCGAGCAGATCGGCTATCGGGGTCCGACGGCCTGCGCGGCCGCCGGCATCACCTACCGGCAGCTCGACTACTGGGCCCGTACCGGCCTGGTCGAACCGAGCGTGCGGCCCGCCCACGGGTCCGGGACGCAGCGGTTGTACAGCTTCCGCGACGTGGTCGTCCTGAAGATCGTCAAGCGGTTCCTCGACACCGGGGTGTCGTTGCAGAACATCCGTACCGCCGTGCGGCACCTGAAGGAGCGGGGCTTCAGCGACCTGGAGCGCATGACGCTGATGAGCGACGGCGCGACGGTGTACGAGTGCACCTCGCCCGACGAGGTCCACGCGCTGCTCCAGGGCGGGCAGGGCGTCTTCGGGATCGCCGTGGGCGTGGTGTGGCGGGACGTGGAGAGCGCCCTGTCACAGCTGCACGGGGAGCGGATCGACACCGGGGAGACCCTGGTCGGACCCAACCCGGCCGACGAGCTGGCGCGGCGGCGCAACCGGGCCGTCTGAGTCCGCCCCGGCGCCGCGCGAGGGCATTGTCAGTGGCGTAGGGCAGCATCGGAGATGTGAGAACCGCGCCCACGATCCTGCATCTCGACATGGATGCCTTCTTCGCCTCGGCGGAGCAGGCGTCCAAGCCGAGTCTGCGCGGGAAGGCCGTCGTCGTGGGCGGGATCGGGCCGCGCGGGGTGGTGGCGACCGCTTCGTACGAGGCACGGGTCTTTGGCGTCAGCTCGGCGATGCCCACGGCTCAGGCCCGTCGGCTGGTGCCGAACGCGGCCTACCTCGTGCCCCGCTTCGGGTTCTACCGTTCGATCAGCGAGCAGGTGATGGAGCTGCTGCGGGCGCTGTCGCCGTTGGTGGAGCCGCTGAGTCTGGACGAGGCGTTCGTGGACCTGGAGGCCGGTGGAGCGGCCTGGGACACGGGGTCGGCCCGGTCGGCGGGGGAGAAGCTGCGTGCCGACATACGGGCGGTGACGGGGCTCACGGGGTCCGTGGGGCTGGCCGCGTCGAAGATGCTTGCGAAGATCGCCTCCGAGCAGGCCAAGCCGGACGGTCTGGTGCTGATCGACCCGGGCACCGAGCGGGCGCTGCTCGGGCCCAAGCCGGTACGGATCCTGCCGGGCGTCGGTCCGGCCACCGGCGACCATCTGCGGCGGGCCGGGATCACCACGGTCGACGAGATCGCCGGGGCCGGCGAGGACGAGCTCGTCCGGCTGCTGGGCAAGGCGCACGGCCACGCGCTGTACGCGATGGCGCTGGCGCGCGACGACCGGCCCGTGGTGGCCGAGCGGGAGGCCAAGTCGGTGTCGGTCGAGGACACGTACGACGTGGACATCCACGACCGGCTCAGGGTTGGGTTCGAGGTGGCGCGGCTGGCCGACCGGTGCGTGGGGCGGCTGCGCGGGGCCGGTCTGTCCGGGCGGACCATCGTGCTGAAGGTGCGGCGGTACGACTTCTCCACCCTGACCCGGTCCGAGACGCTGCGTGGCCCCACCGACGATCCGGCCGTCGTGCGCGAGGCGGCGGCCCGGCTGCTCGATTCCGTGGACACCACGGGCGGCGTAAGGCTGCTCGGGGTGGGGGTGACCGGGCTGGCCGACTACACGCAGGAGGACCTGTTCGCGCAGGCGGCCGGCGAACAGGCGGGCGAGCTGGAGGGGGAGGCTGCCGCGGACGAGGTCGTGCCGCAGCCGCCGGAGCCGGCCGAGCGGCACTGGCCGGCGGGTCACGACGTACGGCATGCCGAGCACGGGCACGGGTGGGTGCAGGGCAGCGGCCTGGGCCGGGTCACCGTCCGGTTCGAGACGCCCGACTCCGCACCCGGTCGGGTGCGGACCTTCCGTATCGACGACCCCGACCTGGAACCGGCGGATCCACTGCCGCTGGTACGGCGAAGACCGGCGGAGGACGAGAGTCCGGGAGTGGTTCGCGGTGCCGAGGAAGCGGCAGCGGAGGGAGAACCGTTCGACGGGGAGCCGCTGGACGGAGAACCGTTCGACGGGGAACCGGTGGACGGCGAGCCGGCGACCGCTGGGGAGCGCGCGACCGGCTGACGGCGGGCTCGGTGGTCTTGACGGGACGGAGTCGTGGCTGCCCGGAACGGTCCGGGTTCCGGCTGTGCGGAACGGCCGGGCCCCAGCAGCGGCAGCGGAAGCTGTCCAGGGCTACCGTCCGCTCACCCGCGAGCGCATCCCGTGGGCGGTCCGTGCGCGCCCGGGCGCGTTCCGTCGGCCCTCGCCCGACGTGCGGGGTGCCCGTCCGGGCGGGAAGTCGGGTGCGAGGTGTCGCGGGGGCGGTCGGGCGGGGCGGTGGCGTCAGGACTCGTCCGGGCCGGCCAGCTTGCCGAAGTCGTGGTCCGGGAAGGGGGGCGGGGCGGCGATGTCGAGACCGTAGTGGTGGTAGAGCTGGAGTTCCTGCTCGGGGGAGAGGTGACGGCCGACGCCGAAGTCGGGGGCGTCCTTGATCAGAGTGCGGTCGAACGGGATGCGCAGCGCGCCCTCGACCAGTTCGCTGGGCTCGAGCGGAACGAAAGCGTCCCTCGAGAACAGGCCGGTACGTATGGCTGCCCACTCCGGTACGCCGGTCGCGTCGTCGAGGTACACCTCGTCGACGGTGCCGATCTTGGTGCCGTTGCGGTCGAACGCCTTGCGGCCGATCAGGTTGCGCGGATCGATATCGGTCTGCACGGTCCCTCCTCCAGGTCGCAAACTCATCCGTAAGCACTACAAAAGAGCACATTCAGGAAGGTGGCCACTCGAAGACTCCCACGTTGACCTCGCTGGTAGTCTGGCAAGCGGCTGCTGACCCCGCGCGGGAGAGTCCTCCGGACATCACCGGAGGCGCCGAAGGAGCAAATCCTCCCCGGAATCTCTCAGGCACACGTACCGCACGGACGAGGTCACTCTGGAAAGCAGGACGGGTGTCGACGACCCGCGTCCTCACCGACGGTGAAAGCCGGTGACCCCGCTCAAGGTGATCCGGTGAAGCTCTCAGGTTGAGATGACAGAGGGGGAGGCCGTCCGGGTACCCGCGCCAGGGTGCCCCTCGCAGGTCGCGTCAGACCAGGAGGCCTCCGCAATGACCGCCCACCGCACCCCGCTCTTCGAACTCGAACAGGGCATCCCGTTCGAGCAGCGCCACATCGGGCCCGACCACGAGGCGCGGGCCAAGATGCTCGCCCACGTCGGCTACGGCTCGCTGGACGACCTCACAGCGGCCGCGGTGCCGGATGTGATCAAGAACGCAGACGCTCTCGACCTGCCGGGCGCGCGCACCGAGGCCGAGGTGCTGGCCGAGCTGCGCTCCCTGGCCGACCGCAACCAGGTCCTCGGCTCGATGATCGGCCTCGGCTACTACGGGACCTTCACGCCGCCCGTCATCCTGCGCAACGTGATGGAGAACCCGGCCTGGTACACGGCGTACACGCCGTACCAGCCGGAGATCTCGCAGGGCCGCCTGGAAGCCCTGCTGAACTTCCAGACCATGGTCGCCGAACTCACCGGGCTGCCGACCTCCGGCGCCTCGCTGCTGGACGAGGGCACGGCCGCCGCCGAGGCGATGGCGCTGTCCCTGCGCATGGGCAAGAACAAGAAGGGCCTGTTCCTGGTCGACGCGGACGCGCTGCCGCAGACCGTCGCCGTGATCGAGACCCGCGCCGAGCCGACCGGCGTCGAGGTGGTCGTCGCCGACCTCAGCGACGGCATCCCGGCCGAGCTCGCCGAGCGCGAGATCAACGGCGTACTCCTCCAGTACCCGGGCGCCTCCGGTGCCGTGCGCGACCTCAAGCCGGTCATCGACCAGGCCCACGGGCTGGGCGCGCTGGTCACGGTCGCCGCCGACCTGCTCGCGCTGACGCTGCTCACCTCGCCGGGCGAGCTGGGCGCGGACATCGCGGTCGGCACCACCCAGCGCTTCGGCGTGCCGATGGGCTTCGGCGGACCGCACGCCGGTTACATGGCGGTGCACGAGAAGTTCGCGCGCAGCCTGCCCGGTCGTCTCGTGGGCGTCTCCGTCGACGCCGACGGCAACCGGGCCTACCGCCTCGCCCTGCAGACGCGCGAGCAGCACATCCGCCGGGAGAAGGCGACCAGCAACATCTGCACCGCGCAGGTGCTGCTCGCCGTGATGGCGGGCATGTACGCGGTCTACCACGGGCCCGACGGTCTCAAGGCGATCGCCGCCCGCACCCACCGCTACGCCACGCTGCTCGCCGCGGGCCTCACCGCCGGCGGTGTCGAGGTCGTGCACGGCGCGTTCTTCGACACGCTCACCGCGCGGGTCCCGGGCCGGGCCGCCGAGACCGTGGCCGCCGCCCGCGAGCGCGGGGTCAACCTGCACCTCGTCGACGCCGACCGGGTGTCCCTGTCCTGCGACGAGACCACCACGCGCGCGCAGCTCGCCGCCGTGTGGACCGCGTTCGGGGTCGAGGCCGACATCGAGGCGCTGGACGCGGTCACCGAGGAGGCCCTGCCGGCCGCGCTGCTGCGCACCGACGCCTACCTGACCCACCCGGTCTTCCACCAGCACCGCTCGGAGACCGCGATGCTGCGCTACCTGCGCAGGCTCTCCGACCGCGACTACGCGCTCGACCGGGGCATGATCCCGCTGGGCTCCTGCACCATGAAGCTGAACGCGACCACCGAGATGGAGCCGGTCACCTGGCCCGAGTTCGGTCAGCTGCACCCCTTCGCGCCCGCCGAGCAGGCGCAGGGCTACCTCACGCTCATCCGTGAGCTGGAGGAGCGGCTCGCCGAGGTCACCGGCTACGACAAGGTGTCCCTCCAGCCCAACGCCGGTTCCCAGGGCGAGCTGGCCGGTCTCCTCGCGGTGCGCGGCTACCACCGGGCCAACGGCGACGACCAGCGGACCGTCTGCCTGATCCCGTCCTCCGCGCACGGCACGAACGCCGCCAGCGCCGTCATGGCCGGCATGAAGGTCGTCGTCGTCAAGACCGCCGAGGACGGCGAGATCGACGTCGAGGACCTCCGGGCGAAGATCGAGCAGCACCGCGAGCGGCTGTCGGTGCTGATGATCACGTACCCCTCCACGCACGGCGTGTTCGAGGAGCACGTCGCCGACATCTGCGCGCAGGTGCACGAGGCGGGCGGCCAGGTCTACGTCGACGGGGCCAACCTCAACGCGCTCGTGGGGCTCGCCAAGCCGGGGCACTTCGGCGGCGACGTCTCGCACCTGAACCTGCACAAGACGTTCTGCATCCCGCACGGCGGCGGCGGTCCCGGCGTCGGCCCCGTGGCCGTACGGTCGCACCTCGCGCCGTACCTGCCCAACCACCCGATGCAGCCCGCGGCCGGTCCGGAGACCGGTGTCGGCCCGATCTCGGCGGCCCCGTGGGGTTCCGCGGGCATCCTGCCGATCTCGTGGGCGTACGTCCGCCTGATGGGCGGCGAGGGACTCAAGCGGGCCACGCAGGTGGCGGTGCTCTCCGCCAACTACATCGCCAAGCGCCTGGAGCCGCACTACCCGGTGCTCTACACCGGCCCCGGCGGTCTGGTCGCGCACGAGTGCATCATCGACCTGCGGCCGCTGACCAAGGCGACCGGCGTGAGCGTCGACGACGTCGCCAAGCGGCTGATCGACTACGGCTTCCACGCGCCGACGATGTCGTTCCCGGTGGCCGGGACGCTGATGATCGAGCCGACCGAGTCCGAGGACCTGATCGAGCTGGACCGTTTCTGCGACGCGATGATCGCCATCCGCGCGGAGATCGAGAAGGTCGGCGCGGGCGACTGGCCGGCCGGTGACAACCCGCTGGGCAACGCCCCGCACACCGCCGCCGCGCTCGGCGGGGAGTGGGAGCACGCCTACAGCCGCGAGGAGGCCGTCTTCCCGGCCGGTGTCTCGGCCGCCGACAAGTACTGGCCGCCGGTGCGCCGGATCGACCAGGCCTTCGGCGACCGGAACCTGGTCTGCTCGTGCCCGCCGCTGGACGCGTACGACGACTGAGCACTCGGCCGGCCCACGGGCCGGTGAAGGACCGGTCCGCCCGGTCCCCACGCTCCCGTCGAGGGGTGCGGGGACCGGGCGGACCGGGTTCGGGGCTTCGGCACCCGCCGCTCGGCGGCGGGTGCCGGGGGGCTCCGTTCCGGCCTGCGCGGCCGGGGCGGAGCCCCCTTGCGCGTCACACGGACGCGAGGGACACCTCGGTCGACTTGATCAGCACGGTGACGGCCGAGCCCGCCGACAGGCCGAGATCGGCCGCGGAGTCCCGGGTGATCGCCGAGGTCAGCACGGCACCGTCGACGGCGACCTTGACGGTGGCCATGGCGCCGCCCGCGGCGACGTCCCGGACCGTGCCGGGCAGCCGGTTGCGGATGGACAGGCCCTCGACCGGCCCGGTGGCGAGGGCGACCTCGGTGGACTTCACCAGGGCGTGCACCGCGGCGCCCGGCGTCAGGCCGAGCTCCTCGACCGCCTCCCGGGTGATCGCCGCGGTGAGGTCCTGGCCCCCGGCCAGCCGGACCTTCACCGTCGCCATGACCTCGCCCGGGGTGACGGCGGTCACGGTGCCGGGGAGCTGGTTGCGGATGCTCAGGCTCATGGGGAACGCCTCGCAGACGGTGGGGTGCGTCGGGCTCTGGGCCTCGGGTGGCCCCACCGTAACCAGGCCGGGCCGTCAGGCCGGGTATGTGTGCGTCTGCGTCGCCTTCACGGTCGCCCAGACCGATGCGCCCGGATGCAGATCGAGCTCGGCCGCGGCGACCGTGGTGAGGTCCGCGGCCACCGGGAGTTCGCCGGTGAGGTCGGCCCGGATCCGGTCGCCGTGGGTCTCCAGGCCCGCGACCTCGCAGCGCCACAGGTTGCGGGCGCTGGAGCCGGTGGGACGGTCCCGGTACAGGGTGACCGCGTTCGGCGGGAACGCCACGAAGACCTCGCCCGACAGGGACTCGGTGGTGGTGACGGCGGGGCCGGCCTCGAGGCGGACCGTGTGCCCGTCGGACCGTCCTCGGTAGAGGTTCAGGCCGACCAGTTGCGCGACGTAGTCGGTACGCGGGTGACGGGCGATGTCGGTCGGGGCGCCCTCCTGGACGACGCGACCGTGCTCGACGACGACCAGCCGGTCGGCCAGCACCATGGCGTCGAGCGGATCGTGGGTGACCAGCACGGCGACGGCCTCGAACTCGGCCAGATGGCGGCGCAGCCGACTCCGTACCTCCAGCCTGGTACGGGCGTCCAGGGCGGCGAGGGGCTCGTCCAGGAGCAGCAGGCGCGGGCGGGTGGCCAGTGCGCGGGCCAGGGCGACCCGCTGGGCCTGACCGCCGGAGAGACGGCGGGGCCTGGCGTCGGCGTGGTCGGCCAGACCCATACGGTCCAGCCACTGCGCGGCCAGGGAGCGGGCCTGCGCCTTGGAGCTGCCCCGGCAGCGCGGGCCGAAGGCCACGTTGTCCAGGGCCGTCAGGTGGGGGAAGAGCAGATAGTCCTGGAAGACCACACCGACCGGACGGGACTCGGGAGGCGTGCCCTCGAGCGGGACGCCGTCGAGGCGCAGATGGCCGCCGGAGGGCGGGACGAGGCCGGCGAGTACGCGCAGGGCCGTGGTCTTGCCCGCGCCGTTGGGGCCGAGCAGGGCGACGACGTCACCGGGCGCGGCCGTCAGCGAGACGTCCAGGCGGAACGTGCCGCGGTCCACGACGAGACGGGCGTCGAGGCCCTGGTCGTGCGTGCCCACGGGGGCGGGGTGGACCCGGTCGGCGTCGAGGTCGGTCATGAGGCAATCGTCCGGCAGAGTCGGGGGCAGGGACAGGGGCAGGGGCGAGCGTAGGGGAGGGGTGGTGCGGGACGGGCGGGCCGCCGTGCCGGCCGGCTCGTCCGTCCCGCAGGTGTCGTCGGTGTCGTCGCTGTCATGACGTGGTGATCCAGCGGTCCCGCAGGCCCGCCAGTACCGCGATCGACACGGCCAGCAGCACCAGGCTGAGGGCGATCGCCGCCTCCGGGTCGCTCTGGAGCGCCAGGTAGACCGCGAGCGGCATGGTCTGGGTGCGGCCGGGAAAGTTGCCCGCGAAGGTGATCGTCGCGCCGAACTCGCCGAGCGCACGGGCCCAGGCGAGCACGGCGCCCGCCGCGATGCCCGGGGCGATCAGCGGCAGGGTGACCCGGCGGAACGCGGTGAAACGGGAGGCGCCCAGCGTGGTGGCCGCCTCCTCGTAGCGGGGGTCGGCGGCCCGCAGGGTGCCCTCCACGCTGATCACGAGGAACGGCATCGCCACGAACGTCTCCGCGACGACGACGCCCGCAGTGGTGAAGGGCAGGGTGATGCCGAACCAGGCGTCCAGCCACTGTCCGACGACCCCGTTGCGGCCGAGCGCGAGCAGCAGCGCGACACCGCCGACGACCGGGGGCAGCACCAGCGGCAGGGTGACCAGGGCCCGTACGAGGCCACGGCCGGGGAAGTCCGTACGGGCCAGTACCCAGGCCAGCGGGACGCCCACGACGAGACTCGCCGCGGTCGCCGCCGTGGCGCACAAGAGGGACAGCCGGAGGGCCTGCCAGACCTCCGGGCTGGTCAGTTGCCCGGGCATGTCGCTCCAGGGCGCCCGGACGATCAGGGCGACCAGCGGTACGAGCAGGAACGCGAGGCCGAGCAGCGCGGGCAGCAGCAGGGGCAGGGGGATGCCCCGGTTTCCGTTGCGGGAACGGCCGCGCCGCGGACGTTCCCGGTGGGTGTCGTCCGCGGCGTCGGCCTTGTCGGTGGGGATCACGGCTCCAGGAATCCGGCCTGGGTCAGGACCTGCCGACCCTCGGCGGACTGCACCAGCGCGATGAACGCCTTGCCGGCCTCGGCGTTGGGGGCGTCCTTGAGCAGGGCGATCGGGTAGTCGTTGACGGCGCCGGCGGACTCGGGGAACTCCACACCCTCCACCTTGTCACCCGCGGCGTGCACATCGGTCTTGTAGACGACCGCCGCGTCGGCCTCCTTCAGCTCGACCTTGGTCAGGGCGCTCTTGACGTCCTGCTCGTAGGAGACCGGGGTGAGCTTCAGCTCGGCGGCGTCGAGGGCCTTCTGGGCGGCGGCGCCGCACGGCACCGTCTTGTCGCACAGGACGACCTTCAGGCCGGACTTGGTGAGGTCCTTGAGCGAGGCGACCTTGTCGGGGTTGCCCGGCAGGGTCGCGATCTCCAGCTGGTTGCGGACGAAGGTGGCGGGCGTGGTGGCCGCGTCCTTCTTGTCCGTCACGATCGCCATGGTCTTGGGACTGGCGGCGGCGAACACGTCGGCGGGGGCGCCGCCGGTGATGCTCGCCGCGAGGGTGTCGCTGCCGCCGAAGTTGAAGGTGACCTTCGTGCCCGGGTGCTCCTTCTCGAACTGCTTGCCGAGGGCCGTGAAGCTCTCCTTCAGCGAGGCGGCCGCGAAGACGGTCACCGTGCCGGAGAGCTTCGGCGACGCCGACGTCGAGGAGTCGGACCTGGCGGCGGAGTCGGAGTCCGAACCGGAGGAGGAGCAGGCGCTCAGTGCCAGCAGCGCGGCGACGCCCGCACCAACCAGCTGCAAGGTCCGGTGGGTCCGGCGGATCCGGCGTGCGGGACGGGTCATCACGGGTCTACTCCCTTGGCTGCTTCACGTCGGGGTCCGGTGGGCCCCTCCACGGTCTCTTTCGGACCGTGCCCGATGATACTGCCGCATATGCGAGGCGTAACTCTTCTGTTGCATCGCATGATCTGCCACGATCCCGGGTTGAGGTGGGCATGTGCGTTTCCGCCAGGCCCTCCGCCGGGTACCGTCAAGCGGGAGGTGGTGGCACGTGACGCTCGCGGAACTCTCCCTGACCGGCGACCTCGCCCGCCCGGCCCGTCTGACCGTGCCGGATCTGCTCGGCTGGCCCCAGCACCGGGTGCGGGTCCGCTTCGAGTGCGCCACCAGCGGGACGCAGCACCACCGGTTCACCGGCCCGCGTCTCTACGACGTGCTGTCCGACGCGGGTCCCGGATTCGACCCGGTCCGACGCAAGGACCGGCTGCGCTTCCTGATCGCCGTCACCGGTTCCGACGGACACCACGCCCTGTTGTCCTGGGCCGAGATCGACCCCGACTTCGCCCACGCGCCCGTGCTGCTCGCGGTGAGCATCGACGACGACGCCCTCGACCGCTCCGGACCCCAGCTCGTCCTGCCGCAGGACCGCTGCGGGGCCCGGCACATCAGCGGCATCAGCGCGATCCGCGTCGACGGGGGCTACGACTGGCGACGGCCGGTGCCCGCCACACCCGGCCCCGGGTCGGCGGCGGCTTCGTGAACCGGGCACCTGTCGTCCGCCGGGTCCCGCGGGGCGGAGGCCGCGCATGCTGCTGCGTCAGCCGGAGTACCTCGTGGCGCTCGCGCGTGAGCGCCACTTCGCGCGGGCGGCGGCCGCCTGCCATGTCTCGCAGCCGTCACTGTCCGCCGCGATCAGCCGCCTGGAACACGAACTGGGCGTGCCGGTCGTACGGCGGGGGCGACGGTACGAGGGACTGACCCTGGAGGGGGAAGTCGTCCTGGCCCGGGCGCACCGCATCCTCGCCGAGCGCGACGCACTGCACCAGGAGCTGTCGATGCTGCGCGGTGGGCTCGCCGGCACGCTGCGGCTCGCCGTCGTACCCACCGCACTGCCCGTCGCCTCCCTGCTGACCACCCCGTTCTGCGACCGCCATCCGCGAGCCCGGGTCGCGCTGGAGTCGCTGTCCTCGGCCGACATCACCCAGGGGCTCGGCGGGTTCGAGCTGGACGCGGCGATGACGTACCTGGAGGACGACGCACTGCGCAACGTGCGCCGGATCCCGCTCCACGAGGAGCGGTACGTGCTGCTCACCCCCGTCGGCGGCGCGCTGGGCGAGGCGCGCGCGGCCCGCTGGCCCCAGGCCGCGGAGCTGCCGCTGTGCCTGCTCGGCCCGCGCAGCGGACGACTGGCGGGCTACGCGGGCGACGTCTGGTTCCCGCAGCCGGCACCCGCCGACCACCCCTGGCGCACCATGCCGCACCACGGCATGACCCCGCACATCTCCGGCTCCTCGCTGTCCGCGCAGGCCCGTTACGCGGCCGGCAGCCGGGAGATCCTGGAGTGCTGGCCGGCGGGGCGGCCGGTCCGGGAGGAGTACCTGATCGTGGACGGGGGAGCGCTGGCGGGGGCCGGCGCGCACGCCTGCTCCGTGCACGGGTGACCGGTGGGGGCCGCCGCCCGCTTCAGACCCGGTCGATGTGCACGTTCGTCGACTTCACCCGGGCGGTGGCCTCCATGCCGACCTCCAGGCCCAGTTCCTCCACGGCCTCGCGGGTGAGCAGGGAGACCAGGCGGTGCGGGCCCGCCTGGATCTCGACCTGGGCCGCGACATCGCCGAGCTTGATCGCGGTGACGATGCCGGGGAAGGCGTTGCGGACCGAGGTGTACGGGGTGTCCTCGTCGCCGCCGCCGGGCCTGGCCAGCTCGACGGAGAACGCGGCGAGGTCCTTGCCGTCGATGACCCGGCGGCCGCTGTCGTCGCGGTGCGTGGTCACCCGGCCCGCGTCCGCCCAGCGCCGGGCGGTGTCGGGGCTCACGCCGAGCAGCCGTGCCGCCTGTCCGATTGTGTAGGACTGCATACGCGTCACGATAGGGCCGGGAACCCGTGCAGGTGACATGGGGTCGGCCGACGCACCTGGGGTCGCGGGCCGGGACCGTGGGCCGTGCGGGTCACGGGGAGACCGTCGCGGGCCCGTCCCGGCGCGTCCTGTTCAGGAGATCCCGGAGCGTTCGAGCACGGCCCGCGCGGTCTCGTCGTCGATCTCCCGGCGCAGCCGCTCCAGCACCTCGGTGCCCTCCCGCAGCGTGCCCCGTTCGAGCGACCGGCGTGCGCCGGTGTCCAGGTCGTGCCAGAGCAGCGGGTCGGCGGCCAGCACGCGGGGATCGAGTTCCACCCGGTGACCGAAGGCGTCCCGCAGGACCAGGCGCGCGGAGAGCCCCGGGCACTGCCGTACCTCCGTCAGCGCGTCGGTACGGACCAGGTGCCGGCGCACCGGACCGCGCACCGCCAGCCAGCAGCGGCCCGCGGTGACGCGCTGCGGCAGCAGGGCGAGCAGGAGCACCAGGGAGAGGGCCGGCCACAGCAGGGCGCGCGCCGGTGTCAGGGTTCCGGCACCCCAGTCGAGCAGGAAGGTCAGGCCGCACAGGACCAGGGCGCAGCCCACCGCGTACCGGACGCCGGCGCGCCAGCGACGGTCGCCGTCCGGGGGCAGGCGCCGGAGGCGGGACGGGGTGAGCGAGGTGGTGGGGACCATGAGTCCCACGTTAGGTCCGCGCCCCCGGAACCGGACGTGCGCTGACGCGGCCCTGACGCCGTAGGGCCGGGTCCTGACGGGATCCATACGGGTCCTCGCGGCACCGGGACCGGGGGACCGGGGCCTCGGCCGCGACAGGCGCCTGGTCCCGCCCGCGACAAGCCCCCACGACAAGCCCCCGCGGCAGCCCCCGTGCAGACGCACGCCCGCGCGCGTCGTGCTCAGCCGGTGTGGACCCGGGGGCGCCGGTCGCGGTCCGGTTCCGCCTCGCGCAGCACCTCACGGGTGACCGGGGCGACCTCGCCCTGGCCGAAGAGGAAGAAGCGCAGGAAGTTGGCGAACGGGTTGCCCTCGGTCCACTCGAAGTAGATGTGCGGGGTGCGGCCGGTGGCGTCCCGCACGTGCAGCAGCAGCGCGGCCAGTGCGTTGGGGATGGAGGCGGACTCCAGGGTCAGGACCCGGTAGCGGTTGTGCAGCACCTCGCCGCGCACGATCAGGCCCGCCTCGAACTCGGACGGGTCGGTGACCGTGACCTCGACGAAGACGAAGTCCTCCTGGCCGGGGATGTCGTTGTCCTGGAGGATCTGCTCGATCTTGTCGCGGTACTCGGCCTTGTCCCGTCGGTCGGGCTCGTTGGCGATGAACCGGATCTTCCGGCTGGCCATGTCCCTGACGAAGCGGTCCGCCAGGTCGTCCAGCGTCACGCTGGTCACGCGCAGCTCGAAGGCGCGCGCCAGCCGGGACAGCAGCGAGACGAGCATGATGCCGACGATGAAGCAGGCACCGATCTTGACGCCGTCCGGACGCTCGATGACGTTGACGACCGTCGTGTACAGGAACACCGCCGAGATGACCGCGAACCCGATGGTCCAGTTGCGCTGGCCCGCCTTGCGCGCGGCGATGGTCACGGCGATCGCCGCGGAACTGATGAGCACCAGCACACCGGTGGCGTACGCGCCGCCCTGGGCGTCGACGTTCGCGTCGAAGATCCAGGTGACCAGGAAGCCGATCAGGGTGAAGACGATGACCATGGGGCGCACCGCGCGGGCCCAGTGCGGAGCCATGCCGTAGCGGGGCAGGTAGCGCGGCATCAGGTTCAGCAGGCCGGCCATGGCGGAGGCGCCGGCGAACCACAGGATGCAGATGGTCGAGACGTCGTAGACCGTGCCGAAGGCGTTGCCCAGGTACTCGTGCGCGATGTACGCCAGGGCGCGCCCGTTGGCCTGGCCGCCCGGCTGGAACTCCTTCTCCGGGATCAGCAGGGTGGTGATGAAGCTGGTGCAGATCAGGAAGCAGCTCATGATCAGGGCGGCGGTGGTGAGCAGCTTCTTGGTGTCCCGGATCCGTCCGGCCGGCCGTTCCTCCGTGTCGTCCGGGTCGCCCTCGACGTGCGGCATCACGGCCACGCCGGTCTCGAAGCCGGAGAGGCCGAGCGCGAGCTTGGGGAACACCAGCAGGGCCACGCCGACCATGGCGAAGACGTTGCCGTGCTCGGCGGTCAGGGCGGTGGTCCAGTCGGTGACCACGTGTCCGGCGGTGGCCACGTGGTAGAGGCCGCTGATCACGACGACGACGTTCAGGGCGAGGTAGATGCCCACCAGGACGACGGCGACGCCGATCGCCTCCAGGAAGCCCTTGAGGAACACCGCGCCGAGCAGCGCCAGCAGGAACAGGGTGATCACCATCTGCTTGTCGTGCAGGGCGCTGTTCAGATGCGGATTCTCGACCAGGTGGGTGGAGGCGTCCGCCGCCGACAGGGTGATGGTGATCAGGAAGTCGGTGGCCGCGAACCCGAGCAGGGTCAGCACGAAGAGCTTGCCCTGCCAGAACGACAGCAGTTTCTCCAGCATCGCGACCGAGCCCTGGCCGCGGGGGCTCTCCTCGGCCACCCGCCGGTACACGGGCAGCGCGCCCGCCAGGGTGACGATCACCAGGACGATGGTCGCGACGGGTGACAGCAGCCCGGCCGCGAGAGCCGCGATGCCGGGCTGGTAGCCGAGGGTCGAGAAGTAGTCGACACCGGTCAGGCACATCACACGCCACCAGCGCTGGCCCTTGTGCGCGGGCTCCGGCTGGGCGTGGGGCCCCTGGTGGCCGCCGCCCTTGCCCATGTCGGACAGGCCCTCCAGCATCCAGGCGCGCAGGCGGCTGGGCGGGGGGTGTTCGGTCGTGGCCATGGGTGTGCTCCTGGGGTGCGGCCCGGCGTGTGGTGTCGGCCATCACGCGGACGGCCGCACCAGCGTATGCAGAGCGTGACGCCAGGGCCCACGGATCTCGGGGTGGAGGGCGTCAATTCTCCGTTAAGACTGACCGGGCGGACCCGGGTGCGCACCAGGAAGACGCCCGTACGGCAGCCGGGGACCGCTCGGACCGTGCGGCGACGGGAACCGGACGACGTCCGCCGTCGGACACCCTGGGTGACGGGAGAGCCGATGACACACGGCGGCGGGACGTCTTGTCCGCCTCCCGTAGCCGCCCTACAGTCCGCTCCGTAATGTTCGTCGAAGAAGTCGAAAGTTTCGAACTGCTTCCCGCGGAGGAGCTGACGCGCATGGTGATTCGGACGTACGACAACCCCGTGATCCCCGGCTTCCACCCCGACCCGAGCGTCTGCCGGGTCGGGGCGGACTACTACCTGGTCTGTTCAAGCTTCGAGTACGTGCCGGGCGTCCCGCTCTTCCACAGCCGCGACCTGGTGCACTGGCGGCAGATCGGGAACGTGCTCGACCGGCCGGGGCAGTTGGCGATACCGCCGGACGCCCCCGCGTCCGCCGGCATCTACGCCCCGACCCTGCGGCACCACGACGGCCGGTTCCACGTCATCACCACCCTCGTCGGTGGCGGGGGTACCTTCCTCGTGCACAGCGAGCGGCCCGAGGGGCCGTGGTCCGATCCGGTCTGGATCGACCTGCCCGGCATCGATCCCGACCTCGCCTGGGACGACGACGGCTCCTGCTGGTGCGCCCTGGCCGGGGTCCGGGTGGCCCGCATCGACCCGGTGACCGGCAAGGTGCTCGAAGGGCCGTTGCCCGTCTGGTCCGGGACGGGGATGCGGGATCCGGAGGCCCCGCACCTGTACCGGATCGGCGGCTGGTGGTACCTGCTGCTGGCGGAGGGCGGCACGGCCCTGGGCCACAGCGTCAGCGTGGCCCGCGCCAGGTCCCCGCGCGGGCCGTTCGAGCCGGCGCCGGACAACCCTGTGCTCACCCATCGCGGCACGGACCTGCCCGTCCAGTGCACCGGTCACGCCGACCTGGTCGAGGCGGCCGACGGCACCTGGTGGATGGTGCTGCTGGGCACCCGTCCCGGCGGCTTCTTCCCGGAGTTCCACGTGCTCGGGCGGGAGACCTTCCTGGTGCCGGTGGAGTGGGCGGACGGCTGGCCGCGGGTGGGGCCGGTCGCCGGGCGGCACCCGGCGCCCGCCGCCTGGCACCCGCTCCCGCCGGAGCCGGTGCGCGACGACTTCGACGCCCCGGCCCTGGCGCCGTGCTGGATCTCCCCGCGTGCCAGGCCGGACGGGTCCTGGTCGCTGACCCGGCGGCCGGGCTCGCTGACGCTGACCGCGACCGGCGACAGCCTGGACCGACCCGGGCACACCTTCGTCGGCCGCAGACAGCAGTACCCCGACAGCCGGACGGCGGTCCGGCTGGACGCGGACCGGGGGCGGGCCGGAATCTCCGTCCGCCTGGACGAGGCCCACCACTACGACCTGGAGGTGTACGACGGCACGGTGGGCGTCCACGCCAGGATCGGCCCGCTGCGGCAGTGCGTCGCACGGCACGCCGTGCCGCCGGGACCGCTCACCCTGACCGTCGAGACCCGCACCGACGGCGTCCTGCCGCCCACGGTCACGGCCGTCGGCCAGGAAGCGCCCGGAGTCAGGGCCGGCGGCCCCGACACGATCGCCTTCTCCGTCGAGAGTTCCGAAGGCGTCCTGCGGCTCGCCGCACTCGACGGCCGCTATCTGTCCACGCAGGTCGCCGGGGGCTTCACCGGACGGGTGATCGGGATGTACGTCACCGAGGGCAGCGCCGCGTACGACTGGTTCGACCACGGTCCGCGCCCCGTGGAGCCCGGCGCCGGACCGCGCTGATCCCAACTGCCAAGCACTCCAAGGGGCTTGGCGGCGGATTCGCCGTGTACAAGGGGTTGCCACCCGTCCGAGGCTGTCTCTAGGGTGCGGCAGCAGCGAAGGTTTCCGGATCTACTACGAAACTTTCGGAACCTCGGACGGACAGGGCGAGCCGTCCCGTACCCAAGGAGCGCATCATGGGCGACCCGGCACTGTCCCGCCGCGGCTTCCTGGCGGTCTCCGCCGCGGCCGGTCTGGGCATGACGGCACTCAGCGGCTGTGGCGGCGACTCGGACGGAGGGTCGTCGGGGACGACCACGATCGAGTGGTGGAACATCTCCACGACCCAGCCCACCAAGGACGTCTGGGCAGGCCTCGCCAAGAAGTTCGAGGCGCAGAACCCCAAGGTGAAGATAAAGATCGTCCAGCTGGAGAACGACGCCTACAAGTCGAAGATGACGGCGCTGATCGCCTCCGGGAAGCTGCCGGACATCTTCCACACCTGGGGCGGCGGCGTCCTCCAGCAGCAGGTCGACGCGGGGCTCGTCGAGGACCTCACCGACAGCACCAAGGCCTGGGCCGAAGGACTGCTGCCGGTCGCGAAGCAGCCGTACCTGATCGACGACAAGACGTACGGCATCCCGTTCGACATCGGCATGATCGGCTTCTGGTACAACAAGGCGCTGTTCAAGCAGGCCGGCGTCAGCGCGCCCCCGACCACCTGGAGCGGCTTCCTCGACGCCGTGCGCAAGCTGAAGTCCGCCGGTGTCACCCCGCTCGCCCTCGCGGGCAAGGAGAAGTGGCCCGGCATGTACTACTGGGCGTACCTGGCGATGCGCACCGCGGGCGTCGACGCCCTGCGCAAGGCCGCGGACGACAAGGACTTCACCGGGGCCGGGTTCGTGCAGGCGGGCGGGCACCTGAAGGAACTCGTCGACCTCCAGCCGTTCCAGAAGGGCTTCCTCGGCGCCGCCTACTCCACCCCCACCGGCCAGGCCGCCACGGTCGGCAACGGCAAGGCGGCGATGGAGCTCATGGGCCAGTGGGCCCCTGTCGTCGAGGCCGACGCGGGCAAGGGCCTCGGCGCCGACCTCGGGTTCTTCCCGTTCCCCGCGGTCGAGGGCGGCCGGGGCTCGATCACCGAGGTGTTCGGCGGAGGCGGCGGCCACGCGCTGCGCAAGGGCGCCCCGCAGGCCGCCGTCGACTTCCTCAAGTTCTTCGCCTCCCAGGCCACCGACCAGGAACTGGTCAAGAAGACCGGCGTCCTGCCGGTGGTCCCGGCCGCCGAGAGCTCCCTGACCGACCCCAACCTCACCGCCGTACAGGCCCAGTTGAAGGCTGCCACCGGCTTCCAGCTCTACCTCGACCAGGCCTACGCGCCCGCCGTCGGCCAGGAGATCAACGACAGCGTGGCCGCGCTGATCGCCGGCTCCAAGTCCCCCGAGCAGGTCACGCAGTCGGTCACGAAGACCGCGAAGGAAGAGCAGTAGCCCGCGATGACCTCGACCTTCCTTCCGGACCGGCGGTCGGGCCCGGACCTCGCCCTCCCGCCCCCGGCCGCGTCCGTGGCCCGGGGGCGGGCCCGGCGGCGCCTGCTGAACTGGCTCACCGCCGTCGGCTTCCAGCTCCCCGCGCTGGTGCTGTTCATCGGCCTGGTCCTGCTGCCGATGCTGTTCGCGCTGTACGCGGCCTTCTTCCGCTGGGGCGGCTTCGGGATGCCCTCCGACTACGCGGGCACGGACAACTTCACCCGCCTCTTCGAGGACCCGGTCTTCCTGGGCGACCTGTGGCGCTGCCTGCTCCTGGTCGGCCTGTCGCTGCTGGTCCAGCTGCCCTTCGCGCTCGCCATGGCGGTGCTGCTCAACCAGCGGCTGCGCGGCCGGGCCGTCTACCGGATGCTGTTCTTCGCGCCGTACGTCCTGTCCGAGGCCATCACCGGCGTGCTGTTCAGCATGATCTTCGCGCCGGCCGACGGACTCGCCGACCACGTCCTGGGCGCCGTCGGACTCGACGGTCTGGGCGGCGAGTGGTTCGCCGACCCCTCCTGGGTCCTGGCCACCCTCTTCCTGGTCATGACCTGGAAGTACTTCGGCTTCCACATGATGCTCTACCTGGCCGGACTCCAGTCCGTCCCGGCCGAGTTGATCGAGGCGGCGCTGATCGACGGCGCCGGGCCCTGGCAGCGCTTCCGCAACGTCACCCTGCCGCTGCTGGCCCCCACCCTGCGCATCAGCGTCTTCCTGTCCGTCATCGGGGCGATCCAGTTGTTCGACCTGGTGTGGGTGGTCACCCAGGGCGGCCCCGACCACCATTCCGAGACGATGGCCGTGACCATGTTCCAGTACGGCTTCAAGCGCTACCAGGTCGGCTACGCCAGCGCGATCAGCGTGGTCATGTTCGGCATCTGCCTCGTCTTCGCCCTCGCCTACCAGCGGTTCGTGCTCCGCCGCGACCTGGAAGGCGCCACCACGACGATGAGGGGGAACGGCAAGTGACCCGCAAGACCCCGCGCACCCTGCCGCTGCACCTGGTCCTCCTGTTCGTCGGCGTGGTCATGGTCGTACCCCTGGTGTACGCCGCCCTGTCCGGCTTCAAGTCCACCGACGAGCTCTCCCGCAACCCCTTCGGGCTGCCCGACCGGTGGCGGACCGGGAACTACACCGACATCCTGCGCTCCGGCGACTTCTGGCGGCTGCTCGGCAACAGCACACTGATCGCGGTGGCGACGACCGTGCTGGTGGTCGCGGTGTCCGCGCTCGCGGCCTTCTCCTTCGCCCGGTTCGCCTTCCGCGGGCGGGAGACGCTGTTCACCCTCTTCACCCTGGGGCTGATGTTCCCCTTCGCGGTGGCGGCCCTGCCGCTGTTCCTGCTGCTGCGCTCGATGGACCTGCTGGACAACCCGCTCGGGGTGATCCTGCCGCAGGCCGCCTACGGACTGCCGATGACGATCATCATCCTGCGCGGCTTCTTCCGGCAGATCCCCGGCGAGCTGGAGGAGGCCGCCACCCTCGACGGATGCAGCCCCTTCGGCTTCTTCTGGCGCATCCTGCTGCCCATGGCGCGCCCGGCGCTGGGCACGGTCTCGGTCCTCGCCGTGGTCACCAGCTGGAACAACTTCTTCCTGCCGCTGCTGGTGTTCACCGACGGCACCTGGTGGACCCTGCCCATCGGCGTCCAGCAGTTCCAGGGCCAGTACTCGGCGGAGTACGCCCGTGTCTTCGCCTACCTCGTCCTCGCCATGGTGCCCGCCCTGGCCTTCTACTCCGTCGCCGAGCGCCAGCTCGTCGGCGGCCTCACCGCCGGCGCGACGAAGGGATGACCCGCGCCCGCGGACGTACGGCTCACTCTGCCCCCGGCTCCCGGCTCCGGCCGAGCCAGGGGGACCCGTCCCCGACCGTGAGGAGTCGCACCATGAGCACCACCGGATCAGTGAGCACCACCGGATCAGTGAGCACCACCGGATCAGTGAGCACCACCGGATCAGGGAGTGCCACCGGATCGGCGAGCGCCACGGGCGCCTTACCCGGCGTCCGTCCGTCCCGCGCCCGCCTCGGACTCGCCGGCGCCCTCGCCGCGATGCTGGTGGCGGCGGGTGTCGTCGCCGGCCCGGCCGCCCGGGCAGGCGAGGGACACGACGGCAACGGCCGGCACGCGGGGCGGTCCACCCTCGCCGACCTCGCCCGGAGCCACGGCCGCTACTTCGGCAGCGCCACCGACAACCCCGAACTCACCGACACCGCCTACACCGCGGTCCTCGGCAGCGAGTTCGACATGATCACCCCGGGCAACGGCATGAAGTGGTACGCCACCGAGCCCCGGCAGGGCGTCTTCGACTGGACCGCGGGCGACCAGATCGTGAACCTCGCCCGCGCCCACCACCAGAAGGTTCGTGCCCACACCCTGGTCTGGCACAGCCAGTTGCCCGACTGGCTCACCGGTCGGGCGTGGAGCGCCGACGACCTGCGGGCCGTGCTGAAGAACCACATCCTCACCGAGGCCCGCCACTACCGGGGCAAGGTCTACTCCTGGGACGTCGTCAACGAGGCGTTCAACGAGGACGGCACCTACCGCGAGACGGTCTTCTACAAGACGCTCGGTCCCGGCTACATCGCCGACGCGCTGCGCTGGGCCCACCAGGCCGATCCGCACGCCAAGCTCTACCTCAACGACTACAACATCGAGGCGACCGGCCCGAAGAGCGACGCCTACTACCGGCTGGCCCGGGAACTGAAGGCACAGGGAGTCCCGCTCGACGGCATCGGCCTCCAGGCCCATCTCGCCCTCCAGTACGGCTATCCGGCCACCCTGGAGGAGAATCTGCGCCGGTTCTCCCGGCTCGGTCTGGACACCGCGCTGACCGAGGTCGACGTACGGATGCTGCTGCCCGCCACCGAGGAGAAGCTGGCCGAACAGGCCGACTGGTACCGGGACATGACCCGGGCGTGCCTGGCGGTGCGCCGGTGCGTGGGCATCACGGTCTGGGACTGGACCGACAAGTACTCCTGGATCCCGGCGTTCTTCGAGGGGCAGGGCGCAGCGCTGCCGTGGGACGAACAACTCCGGCCCAAGCCTGCGTATTTCGCGCTGCGGGACGCTCTGCGGTGACGCGGCCCGGGTACCCGGGCACGGCGCGGGGGCGGGCACCGGTGGCGGCTCCGCCTCCGGACCACTACGGTGAGTGAACACCCTCGGACATGCGTCGGGGCCGGTTCGCAGGAAGTCCGCGGTCCGGCCCCTCATGTCCTCCCGGCGTCGCGCGGCGCCGCCGGGGTGTGTGTCCCTGCGGGCCCTAGGCGGCCGTCACGACCCGGCCGGACTCCAGCGGGCGGTGCGGCGCGATGATCTGGCCGTCGGGCAGGAGCTCACCGGTGTCCTCGAAGAGGAGGACGCCGTTGCACAGCAGGCTCCATCCCTGCTCCGGGTGGTGCGCCATCAGGCGGGCGGATTCCCGGTCGGCGGAGTCGGCTGTCGGGCACGGTGGCTGGTGCTGGCACATGGGCGGGATCTCTGTCTCTGTCGTGGTCATGTCCGTCCCCCGTGACGATAAGTCGGTCGGAACCCAGTGTTGCCCTACGGGCGTCAATCCGCAGGGATTTCGGTGCACCGCTTCTCACAGGTTCATGACGCGTCGCTCGGGCGGACGGTTCATTCCGACCGAGTGGTCCCTTCGGGGGGTTCACCGTGGTCAGGCAGGGCTAGTCACTGCGCGGACATACGCGCCCCGCCGCCGGAAGGGCATTCCGGCGGCGGGGCGCGAGAGGCGGATCCCGGAGGTCAGACCGGTTGGCTCAGCAGCGGTGCCGGTGTCGCCCGGTGGGTCAGGACCGGGAGCAGTTCGGCGACCCGGTGCGGGCGGTGGGCCGCGATGCCGGGCGGGGCGGGGGCCAGTGGAACCAGCAGGTCGGTGGCGGCGGGATGGCCCTCGGCGCCGTCCGCGGCGCAGTCGCCGTGCAGCCACAGGGTGAGCATGTACAGGCCGGGCACGGACAGCAGGCGTGCCTGGTAGGGCTGCTGCACCGACTCGGCCTGGCGCAGCGCCCGTTCGGTGGCGGCGATGTAGGGGCCCTCGAAGAAGTGCGAGAAGGCCCAGCCGTCAGGGGTGAGCCTGGTCTCCGCTGCGGCCACCGCGCGGTCGCCGCAGCGGATCAGGAACCGCCAGCCGGCCAGCCTCGTCCCGGACATGCCTTCGGGGGTGATCCGGTCCAGTACATGTACGGGCAGCGGGAGTTCGGGTGTCGCGGGTCCCTGGGCCGCGCGCAGGGAGGGAGTCTGCGCCTCTTGGACGGCGGTGGGGGAACCGAGTGCCGTGAGGACGGAGCGAAGGGCGGGCGCGGGAGCCGGGGGCACATGCAGCGGCATGGTGGGTCGCCTCTCATTCGACAGGCATGGTGGCACGAGGGCGGGGCGGTGCGGGGCGGACGGCGCTGTCAGCTCTCGAGGGGTCGGAGAGGCAGGGGCCGGGGTCTGTGAACCGGGAGTGTGGGTGTGCCTGCCGTTCGTCACCTCGACGACAGGTTCCTTCGACCGTGGGCGCCTGACCTTCTCCGCCTTGTTCGCGAAGTTTATACGACGAGTGTTCATCCTGTGATTCGTCTAGCCGTTTCCCGCGGTTTCGGCAAGGGTTCATTCAGCCTGCGGTACGCGGTAATCATCCCGATTCCGAGCCTGCTGCGAGGCGATGACCTCGGCTTATGCCGATGCGGCGGTCGGCCAATTGTCGTCGGCGTTTTTCACGAGACGCGCGGGGTACCCGAAAGTGCGTACTGTTTTATGCCTCGTGAATGTGCCGCCGGTCACGTCCGACCAATGTAGCGGCTGTCCGGCCCAGTGGGGGCGTTATCGATCGGCTTCGCTGGGCATCATCCCACCTGACCCCGGACAGCGGCGGCCCGGAACCCGAGAGCCGCCCCGACGAGGAGGGACGCTTCCATGGGGGAGAAGGTCGTGGCAGGTCGGTTCGATCTGTCCGATCGCCAGCGCTACCGTGACAAGCTCCGGCGGTGTCTGGCGGGGCTGGAGCGGCTTCTGGCGGAGAAGCGGTTCGATCGCCCGAAGAACCTCATGGGGCTGGAGATCGAGCTGAATCTCCTCGGGGCCGACGGCATGCCGAGAATGCTCAATGGGCAGGTGCTCGAACGGATCGCGAGCCGCGATTTCCAAACAGAACTCGCCATGTTCAATCTGGAAGTCAACATTGCCCCACACCGGCTGGGCGGGCGGGTATTCGACCGGCTCGCGGAGGAACTTCGTACGTCTCTGGCATATGCCGATCGGAAAGCGGGCGAACTCGACGCCGGAATCGTGATGATCGGTATTCTGCCGACCCTCGACCGGGACGACCTGGTGTCCTCCAACCTGTCCGCCGTCGACCGTTACACCCTGCTCAACGATCAGATCGTGGCCGCCCGGGGCGAGGATTTCGCGCTCGACATCGAGGGGGTCGAGCGACTGACCTGCACATCCAAGTCGATCGTCCCCGAGGCCGCCTGCACCTCCGTGCAGCTGCATCTCCAGGTCACCCCGGGCCGGTTCGCCGACGTGTGGAACGCCGCGCAGGCGGTCGCCGCCGCACAGATCGCCGTCGGCGCCAACTCGCCCTTCCTGTTCGGCCGTGAGCTGTGGCGCGAGTCGAGGCCCCCGCTGTTCCAGCAGTCCACCGACACCCGTCCGCCCGAGTTGCAGGCGCAGGGGGTGCGGCCGCGGACCTGGTTCGGCGAGCGGTGGATCTCCTCGGCGTTCGACCTGTTCGAGGAGAACCTGCGCTACTTCCCGTCGCTGCTGCCCATCTGCTCCGACGAGGACCCGCTCGACGTCCTGGACGCGGGCGGCATCCCGCAGCTGGGCGAACTCGTCCTGCACAACGGCACGGTGTACCGCTGGAACCGTCCGGTCTACGGCATCGCCGACGGCTTCCCCCATCTGCGGGTGGAGAACCGGGTGCTGCCGGCCGGCCCCACCGTCACGGACGTCCTGGCCAACGCGGCCTTCTACTACGGCGTCGTGCGCGCGCTGGCCGAGGACTCGCGGCCGGTGTGGACCCGGCTGCCGTTCGAGGCGGCCGCCGCCAACTTCGACGCCGCGTGCCGGTACGGCATCGACGCCCGCCTCGAATGGCCGCGGCGCGGGCGGTTGGGCGGTACGACGCAGGTGGACGCCGTCGGCCTCGTGCGCGACGAACTGCTGCCGCTGGCCGAGGCCGGCCTCGACGCGTGGGGTGTCGATCCCGCCGACCGCGATCTCTACCTGGGCGTGATCGAGGAGCGTTGCCGACGGCGGACCAACGGCGCGTCCTGGCAGGCCGCCACCTTCCACCGGGCCCTGGAGACGGGGCTGTCCCGGGACGCCGCGCTCGCCGCGACCACCCGGCGGTACCGCGAGCTGACCCTGCTCGGCGAACCGGTGCACAGCTGGCCGGTGGGACTGCCGGAGCCGGTGCCGCTGGGCTGACGGGCCGGCCGACTCCGCCCTCCGTCATCCGCCTTCGGGCCCGGGCCGCGTACGCGTGGTCCGGGCCCGTACGCGTGCGCCGAGCTCTGCACGCGTGCGCCGAGCTCCGTACGTATGCGCCGAGCCCCGTACGCATGGGCCGGACCCCGTACGCATGCGCCGAGCTCTGCATGCATGCGCCGAGCCCCGTACGCGTGGGCCGGACCCCGTACCGATCGGCGCGGCGGGCGTCCGCGCGGGGGGTCGGCCGCGACCGCTCCGGGTCGATCGGGCAAGCTGTGACGACCGTCGACAGGAGGCAGGTGTGCACGTGGAGGCAGGCTCGGTGGCCGACGCATATCCGGCGGAGCGGCCCTCGCGGCGGACGCTCCGGGACGAGACGCTGCTCGTGCTGGCGCTGTCGCTGGGCGCGAGCGCGCTGGCGGCACTGATCAGCTTCGTCGGCTCGGTCACCAAACCGGGGGGACTGAAGGACCAGGCGGCCACCCTCAACGCCTCGGCCGCGCCGGGCCGGCCCTGGCTGGACCTCGCCTGGCAGCTCTTCGGGATCGCCACGGCCCTGGTGCCGGTGGCCCTGGTCGCCCACTTCCTGCTCCGGGAGGGCGAGCACCTGCGCACTCTCGGCTTCGACCGCACCCGGCCCTGGCCCGACCTGGGCCGTGGCGCGGGCGTCGCGGCGGTGATCGGCAGCGCCGGGATCGCCTTCTACCTGGCCGCGCGCGGCCTCGGCTTCAACCTCACGGTGGTGCCGGAGGCGCTGCCCGACGTGTGGTGGAAGTTCCCGGTACTGATCCTCTCGGCGATGCAGAACGCGATCCTGGAAGAGGTCATCGTCGTCGGCTATCTGCTGCGCCGGCTGGGGCAGTTGGGCTGGACGCCGGGCAGCGCGCTGGTGGCCAGCGCCGTACTGCGCGGCTCGTACCACCTCTACCAGGGCATCGGCGGATTCATCGGCAACATGGTGATGGGCGTGGTGTTCGTCTGGCTCTACCGCCGCTGGGGCCGGGTGGGCCCGCTGGTGGTGGCGCACTCCCTGCTCGACATCGGCGCGTTCGTCGGTTACGCCCTGCTGGCGGGCAAGGTGGGGTGGCTGCCGACGGCCTGAGCGGCCACCCCGGCCCCGCCGGACTCACCAGGCGAGCAGCTCGCCCTCGATGACGGTGACCGCGCGACCGCCGAGCAGGGTGCGCCCGCCGCGTACCTCGGTACGGACCCGACCCGTGCGGGGCGAGGCCTGGAGGCCGGTGAGCGCCGCCCGGCCGAGGCGCTCGGACCAGTACGGCGCCAGCGCGGTGTGGGCGCTGCCGGTGACGGGGTCCTCGTCGATGCCGACGTTCGGGAAGAAGCAGCGGGAGACGTAGTCGTAGCCCAGGGCGGGGTTCTCGGCGCGGGCGGTGGCGATGATGCCGCGGCGGGAGTGGGCGCCGAGCGCCTTGTGGTCCGGCCGCAGGGCGTGCACGGTCTTCTCGTCGGGGAGTTCGACCAGCAGGTCGCCGATGTGCGGGCCGGTGTCGAAGGCGGTGAGCGGTTCGGCGCCGAGCGCCTGCGCGACGCCGTCCGGCAGGGCGACCGGGGTGAGCGGCGCGGTCGGGAAGTCCAGGGTGAACGAACCGTCCTCGGCGGGCGTGGCGACGAGGACACCGCTGCGGGTGGCGAACCGTACCGGGCCGGTGTGGGCGCCCGTGGTGTGCAGGACGTGGGCCGTGGCCAGGGTGGCGTGGCCGCACATGTCGACCTCGGTGAGCGGGGTGAACCAGCGCAGCGCCCAGTCCGCCTCGCCGCCCGGCGGCAGCGGGTGGGCGAAGGCCGTCTCCGCGTGGTTGACCTCCAGCGCCACGTTCTGGAGGCGCCCGTCGTCGGGGAAGGAATCGAGGAGGAGCACGCCGGCCGGGTTGCCGGCGAAGGGGCGGTCGGTGAAGGCGTCGACGATACGAATACGCATGTCACGAAGGTAGTTGGCCGCGTGTTGCCGCGGCCAAGGCCAATCCGTACCGACTGGACCGATGCGGGCGGGCGGTGCGGGGCGGGGTGACGCCGCGCACCGCGGTGGCTCAGGCCGGATGCAGCACGGCCGTGGCGATCTCGCGCACCCGGTCCCGGGTGATCCCGTTGCGCTGTTCGACGGCGAGCGGGTGGTCGGTGGGCTCCAGTTCGATGACGTGGTGCTCGCCGACCGGCCGTGTGTGGGCGTTGGTCTTCAGGTCGGTGGTGCTCTCGGGGTAGAACGAGAGATCGGTGCTGAGCCAGCCGAAGTAGGGCTGCTCGCTCTCGCGGCCCGGAGTGTTCCACAGCTCCACGGCGCGGGTGAAGTTCTCCCTGCTCAGCGAGACCCAGACCCCCCAGCTGAAGACGTCTTCGCTGCCGATCACCGGTATCTCGATCAGGCCCTTGACGAAGAAGTGCGACCCCCGGATCACGCACCGGTCGGACGTCAGCAGGGAGTCGGGATCGGTCTCGAAGGCGGGGCCCCAGACGTCGGGCGCCGTGGCCGAGTAGCTCAGGGGGGATTCGGCGTGGTGCTCGTCGCAGCAGGAGCACGTGAATCCGGTGGTGATGGACATGGCGGGAGCCTAGCGCCGCGGCACACCAGCAGTCCCGCAGTGCACAACAGTCCCAGAACACAGCAACAGTCCCAGGGGAAGCGGTAGTTCCATGGTGCGGCAGCAGTCCCATCGCGAAAGGGGGCTTGTCGGCGACAGTCTTCCGATATATCGTTGAGGCATCGCGACAGATCAAAGACTGAATGGAGTGATGGCGATGCGTTCCTACGGATTCGAGCGTGGACATCGACAGGACGACCCCTCCTGGCGCGGCCGGGGCGGTTTCGAGGGGCGGCGCGCGGCTTTCGGGCCGTTCGGCCCCGGTGGGCCGGGCTTCGGTCCCGGCGGCCCCGGCTTCGGTCCGGGCGGCGGGCCCTGGGGCGGGCGGGGGCGCGGCGGGCCCAGGGGGAGGGCCCGGCGAGGTGACGTACGGGCATCCATCCTGGCGCTGCTCAAGGACCGGCCCATGCACGGCTACGAGATGATCCAGGAGATCGCCGAGCGCAGCGGCGGGGCGTGGAAGCCCAGTCCCGGCTCGGTGTACCCCACCCTCCAACTGCTGGAGGACGAAGGCCTGATCGTCAGTGAGACCGAGGGCGGCAAGAAGCTGTTCGCGCTCACCGAGCAGGGCCGCGAGGCCGCGGAGGAGGGTGCCGACGCGCCCTGGGAAGAGGCTTCGCGCGGAGTCGACTGGGAGGCTCTCAGCGAGATCCGCCAAGCCGGCTTCGGTCTGATGGAAGCCTTCGGGCAGGTCTGGAAGACCGGCAGCAAGGAGCAGCGCGAGAAGGCGCTGACGGTGATCAACGAGGCCCGCAAGAAGCTGTATCTGATCCTCGCCGACGAGCACTGACGGCGAGGCGGGCGGCAGGACTGGTGACAGAACGACGACCCGGGCGCCCGGCGGACCGCTCCGCCGGGCGCCCGTGCACGCGTGTCCTCAGGTCACCAGCCCGGTCAGCTTGCGCAACGACTCGTCGAGCGCCGCCGTCGCCGAGTCCTTGAGCTTGCCCGCCATCAGCGAGACGGCGGCACCCGTGAACTCGCCGTCCATGCGCAGGGTGGTGGCGTCGCCGTCGGGCGTGAGCGTGTAGCGGGTGGCGACGGTCACCGCCATCGGTCCCTTGCCGCGGATGGCGAGGACCCGGGCCGGTTCCAGTTCCTCGACGGTCCACTCGACCTCCGCCGGGAAGCCCATGAGCTTCATGTTCTCCTGGAACGTGGCGCCCACTTCGAGCGTCTCGGGGCCGCCCTCGGGGAAGCTCGTGTGGGTCGCGTTCCACTCGCCGTAGGCGGACCAGTCCGTGAGCCGCGCCCACACCTTCTCCGCGGAGGCCTGGATACGTGCCTCCGCGCTGACTTCGGCCATGCGACCACCTCTTCGTGTCGGGCTGTGGTGTCGCGGAACGTAGCCCCAGGGCCCCGAACATTCAATACTGATGAGCCGTCAGGAAGTGTGCGGGCGGGCTCCGTCAAGGGCGCGAGGCGAGGCGGCGCGCGTCGTCGTGGGGCGAACGGCGTGATCTCATCCCTGAGGAGGAGATTTCGGCCCGCTTCGTCCACTCTGCGTGGGACGCCGAAATGCTTCGCGCCGGGGATGCCCGGACCCGCCGGGGCTGATGAGCTGGGACCTGTGCAACCCCGAATTCCCCGGCAGTCCCCCGGCGACCAGGTCGTCCGCGTCGGCGACCGGGACATCCGCGCCGGTGGCGAGGCCGGGCTCGGTGCCGAGCTCGCGGCGGTGGTCGCCGGTGCCCGGCGCAGGGCGCTGCGGGGCGGGGACCGTCACATCGACACCGCCCATCTGCTGCACTCGGTGCTGGAGTGCGACCCCGAGGCGCGCGCCGTCTTCGGCGAGGGGCCGCGGCTCGCCCGGCTGCTCGGCTATCTCGTCCAGCGCAGCATCGGATACGGCCTGCGCTGGCAGGAGGGGGCCGAGGACTCCGCCCCGCCCCGGCCGGTGAGGCCGCGGGTGGCGGTCGAAGGGCTCTCGCCGCTGGCCGCCGGTGCCGTGGAGCACGCCTGGGCGCGTGCCAGGACGCGCGGCGGCGAGCCGCCCCGCTGCGTCGACCTCCTCGCGGCGATCCTCGTCGACCCTCGGGCCCGGGCCGTCGAGGTGCTGGTCCGTGCCGGGCTCGACCCGCGCGAGATCACCGCCCGCATCGACGGCGGCCCGGAGAGCCACGGCGGCCCGGAGAGCCACGGCGGCCCGGAGAGCCACGGAAGTGCGGCGAACCACGGAAGTGCGGCGAGTCGCGGAGGTGTCGAGGAGGACCGGTGACGGCGGGTGCTCCATAGGCGCGGGCCGTGGGCGCACGGGCCGTGGGCGCGTCCAGCCGGTGAGACAGGTGTCATGGAGGGTGACGCTCATGTCATTGCCTGCAATCATGTGCCGGTGCATATGACAGACAGCAGTCCGACCGGTCACGGCAAGGGCGCCGGGCTGGGGCTCGCCGTCGCCTCGGCGCTGGCCTTCGGCGGCTCCGGAGTCGCGGCCAAGCCGCTGATCGAGGCAGGTCTCGACCCGCTTCACGTGGTGTGGCTCAGGGTCGCCGGAGCGGCCCTGGTGATGGTGCCGCTCGCGGTGCGCCACCGTGCGCTCGTGCGCCGCCGCCCCGCGCTGCTCGCCGGGTTCGGGCTGCTCGCCGTGGCCGGTGTCCAGGCCTGCTACTTCGCCGCGCTCTCCCGGATACCCGTCGGGGTCGCGCTGTTGGTCGAGTACCTCGCGCCCGCCCTGGTGCTCGGCTGGGTGCGGTTCGTGCAGCGGCGGCCGGTGACCCGCGCCGCGGCGGTCGGGGTGGTCCTCGCGGCCGGCGGCCTGGCCTGTGTCGTCGAGGTGTGGTCGGGGCTGAGCTTCGACGCGCTCGGACTGCTGCTCGCGCTCGGCGCCGCCTGCTGCCAGGTCGGTTACTTCGTCCTGGCCGACCAGGGCAGCGACTCCGCGGACGACGCCCCCGACCCGCTCGGCGTGATCGCCTACGGCCTCCTCGGCGGCGCCGCCGTGCTGACCGTGGTGGCCCGGCCCTGGACCATGGACTGGTCCGTTCTCACGCACACCGCGCGGATGGACGGCACCCCGGTCGCGGCCTGGGTGCTGCTGGCCTGGATCGTGCTCGTCGCCACGGTGGTCGCGTACATCACCGGTGTCCTGTCCGTGCGCCGGCTCTCCCCGCAGGTCGCCGGTGTCGTGGCCTGTCTGGAAGCCGTCGTCGCGACCGTCCTGGCCTGGGTGCTGCTCGGCGAGCACCTGTCCGCCCCGCAGCTTGTGGGTGGCGCGCTGGTGCTGGTCGGCGCGTTCATCGCGCAGTCGTCGACGCCCGCCAAGGCAGCCGCGGAGCCGGTGGCGGGAAGCCTGCCCGAACGGGAAGCGTCCGTCCCCGAACCGGTGGCGTGACGTGCGGACCAAGCCTTCGGACGCACGCGTTCTTTCGCCTCCGGCCGCCTGAGACGGGCCCTCCGTCGATCCGCCCCGGCCTGCCGTCGGGCCGAACGGTGCTGCCCGCAGCCGAAGTCCCCGGACCCCCGAGTCGGGGTCCATTCCCGAACTTCCGCGCACGGTCGCTGCGCGTCTGCGGAGAGAACGCATGTCCACAGCTGTCTCCGGCCTGCCCGTCGGGCGAGGCCTGCTCTATCTGATCGTCGCCGGTTTCGCCTGGGGCACGGCCGGCGCGGCCGCCTCACTGGTCTACCGCTCCAGTGACCTGGGCGCCGTGTCCCTGTCCTTCTGGCGCTGCGCCGTCGGGCTCGTCCTGCTGCTCGCCGCCCGTCGGCTGCGCCCGCGGCGGCCCGCCCGCACCGCCGTGGCCGCGGCCCTGCCCCTGCGGCAGAAGGCGCTGCGCGCCGGGGCCACCGGGCTGGGGCTCGCGGTCTTCCAGACCACGTACTTCGCGGCCGTCTCCGCGACCGGTCTCGCCGTCGCCACGGTCGTCACCCTCGGCGCCGGACCGGTCCTCATCGCGCTCGGCGCGCGGCTGACCATGGGGGAGCGGCTCGGCCGCGCCGGGCTCGCCGCCGTCGCGGGGGCGCTCACCGGGCTCGCCGTGCTCGTGGCCTGGGGCGGGGACACGACCGTGCGCCCGGCGGGTGTGCTCCTCGCGCTGGTCTCGGCCGCCGGATACAGCGCGATGACCCTGTTCACCCGCTGGTGGGGCCGCGACGGCGGAGCGGACGCGGCCGGTACGTCGGTGGGCGCGTTCGTGGTCACCAGCCTGTGCCTGCTGCCGTTCGCGCTGGCCCAGGGGCTGGTCCCGCACACCGCCGAACCGTTGCGGACCCTGTGGCTGGTGGTGTACATCGCGGCCGTCCCCACGGCCCTCGCGTACGCCCTGTACTTCGCGGGCGCGGCCGTCGTGCGCTCCGCGACGGTGTCCGTGATCATGCTCCTGGAGCCGGTCGGCGCGGCGGTCCTCGCCGTCTCCCTGCTCGGCGAACGCCTCACCCCCGCGACCGTCGTCGGCACCCTGCTGATGCTGGGCTCGGTCACCGGGCTGGCCCTGGCGGAGGCCCGCGGCGCCCCCGCACCGGCCACGGCCTGAGGGGCGCGCGACCGGCGTACACGGCCACGGCCCGAGGGGCGCGCAAACCGGCGTCGGACGCGGGTCCTGCCGGCGAGCGGTCGCCCGCCGACCGGCCCCCGGGGTGTCAGTCCGCGCCTCTGCGCAGCAGGTGTGTCAGGGCCGCCGCGTCGCCGGGACCGTCGCGGTCCGCGAGCCGGGTCGCGATCCGCTCCCGGACCGCGCCGGTGTGCTTGCCCGCGTACTTGAACTTCGCGCGCACGCCCGTCACCTCCAGCCGGATCCCCCGGATACCGGACAGCAGACGGCCGTACGGTTCCGTGCCGACCGCCGCCGGTGCGGAGCCGCCCTCGGGCTGGAAGTGGCCCAGCTGCCGGTTCAGCAGTTCGGCCTTGTCGGCCGGATCGTCCACGACGTGGGCCGTGCAGCGGAGCTGGACGGCCGCGTAGAAGCTCGTCGGCGTGCCGTGCTCGGCGGGGCCGTCCGCCGCCGCCTGCCAGGGGCCGGGAACGAAGACGTAGTCGTCGACGACGCTCAGCACCACCTGGGGGTCCGTCTCCAGCGCCTCCCACAGCGGGTTGGGACGGGCCAGGTGGGTGACGGCCTCGCCGCGGCCGGGGTCGTAGGCGAAGTGCAGGGGCTGGACGTGCGGGGGCTCGCCGGGCAGGCCGTTCACCGCGAGCTGGCCGAAGTCGTGGGTCGCCAGCCAGCCCTGCCACTCGGCGTCGTCGCGCGGCGCGTCCCACGGGTGGACCAGCATCACAGCCCCGCGAGGTAGTCGGGGACCGCGGTGCCGGGGGCCAGGGCGGGGTCGGCGAGCGGAGCGTCGTAGCCCTTGCGCAGCGGCACCACACCGGCCCAGTGCGGGAGGCCGAGGTCCTCGGGCTCGTCGTTCACCCCGCCGGTGCGCAGCTTGGCGGAGACCTCGTCGAGGTCCAGGCGGATCACGGCGGTGGCGGCCAGCTCCTTCTTGTTCGCGGGCCGGGAGTCGGCCGCGCGGCCCGTCACGACCTGATCGACGAGGGCGTCCAGGGCAAGCCGCTTCTCCTCGGGGTCGGTCACGTCGTGGGCGGTGCCGTGCACCACCACCGAGCGGTAGTTGATCGAGTGGTGGAACGCCGAGCGGGCCAGGATCAGCGCGTCGACATGGGTGACCGTCAGGCACACCGGCAGCCCCGGGTCGGCCTGTCCCGTCATCCGCAGCGGACGCGAGCCCGTGGAACCGTGCACGTACAGCCGCTCGCCGACCCGCGCGTAGAGAGTGGGCAGCACCACCGGCGCGCCGTCGCGGACGAAGCCGAGGTGGCAGACGTAGCCCTCGTCGAGTATCGCGTGCACGACCTCCGGGTCGTACGAGGCCCGGTCCGGGGAGCGGGTGGGGACCGTGCGGTCGGTCGGCTGGTAGGCGGCGGGCTGCGACGGTGTCTGCCGGGTCCCCTGCATGGCGCTCTCCATTGCACTAGTGCATAATTGGCTTTGTGCTAGGAGAATATCCGATCCAGGGTCGGCGTGCGGCGGAGATTTCGGCGAGCGTCGAGCGCGCGGTGAGCGACGGCTCGCTGCACCCCGGGCAACTGCTGCCACCCATGAGGGAGTTGGCGGAGGCGCTCGGGGTGAACCCGAACACCGTCGCGGCCGCCTACCGCACCCTGCGCGAGCGCGGGGTCATCGAGACCGCGGGGCGGCGGGGCAGCCGGGTGCGGGCCAAACCGGCCACCACCGGCCGGGAGCAGATCCGGGTGGAGGTCCCGGAGGGCGTGCGCGACCTGGCCGACGGCAACCCGGACCCGGCGCTGCTGCCGGCGCTCGCCCCGGCGTTCGGCGCGGCCGCCGCGCAGGGCGACCGGGAACCGGTCCTGTACGGCGCCGATCCCGTGGAGCCCGGGCTGGTGCGTATCGCGCGGGCCGACCTCGACGCCGACGGCGTGCCGGGCGGTCCGGTCGCCGTCGCCTCCGGCTCGCTGGACGCGGTGGAGCGGGTGCTCGTCGCGCACCTCAAGCCCGGCGACACGGTCGCCGTCGAGGACCCGGGCTGGGGCAGCCTGCTCGACCTGGTGCCGGCCCTCGGCCTGCGCACGGCTGCCGTCGCCGTCGACGACGAGGGGCCGGTCCCGGACGCCGTGCGCCGGGCCCTGGAGGCCGGGGCGCGCGCCCTGATCGTCACGGACCGGGCGCAGAACCCCACCGGTGCCGCGGTGAACGCCATTCGGGCGCGCGCCCTGCGGGCCGTGCTGCGCGAGCACCCCGACACCCTCCTGATCGAGGACGACCACGGGCACCGCATCGTCGACCTTCCCCTGCACCCGCTCGCCGGCACCACCCGCAACTGGGCCTTCGTCCGCTCGGTAGCCAAGGCCTACGGCCCCGACCTCAGGCTCGCGGTACTCACCGGGGACACCGTCACCCTCGACCGGGTCAGCGGACGCCAGCGGCTCGGTCCCGGCTGGGTCAGCCGGCTCGTCCAGCGGGCCGTGCTGCGGCTGTGGACCGACGGCGCGGTGGACGCGCCCGCGGTCGCGGCGGCGTACGGGCGACGGCGGGACGCGCTGATCGGCGCGCTCGCCGACCGGGGGATCGAGGCTCATGGGCGCAGCGGCATGAACGTCTGGATCCCGGTTCCGGACGAGACCGGCGCGGTCGCCCGGCTGCTGCACGCCGGCTGGGCGGTCGCGCCCGGCGCCCGGTTCCGGCTGGGCGCGCCCCCCGGCATCCGGATCACCGTCTCGACCCTGGCCGCGCACGAGACCGGTCCGCTCGCGGACGCGGTCGCCGCGGCGGTCGGCCCGGCTCCGGCCCGCCACCATGTCTGAACGGTCCGAACGGTCCGAACGGTCCGAACGCCCGCTGCAGTCGCCGACACGCAGGCCCCGGGGTGACACCCGGGGCGCCGGACGCCCGCCCAGAAACCGACCAGCCCCCGCGCCTCCCGTCCTACGACCTGCCGCGGACCTGGCTCAGCGCCGCGCCCGCCAGGACGACGACCGCGCCGACCGGGGTGGTCCAGGCCAGCGGCTCGCCGAGGATCGCGACACCCGCGGCCGTGGCGATGACCGGGATGAAGTACGTGACCATCTGGGCGGTGGTCGGACCGACCTCGGCCACCAGGCCGTGCTGGACGAGGACCGCGAACCCGGTGCCGAACGCGCCCAGGGCGGCGATCGCCAGCAGGGGCAGCAGCGCGAAGTGGGTCGGCAGGGTGGTGAACAGCGGTGTGACGACGGCCAGTTGCACGGTGGCCAGCAGGAGCTGGGCCCCGGTCAGGGACAGGTGGGAGACGCCGGAGCCGGTCAGCGTGCGACGGACGTGGATCCAGCCGACCGGGTAGCAGAGCGAGGCCAGCAGCGCCAGCGCGGTGCCCCTGGCGTCCAGGCCGTGGAATCCCTGCCAGGCGCCGAGCACGGTCAGCACGCCCAGGAAGCCCAGGCCGAGCCCGGCGACCCGGAGCCGGGTCGGCCGGTCCTCGGAGAGCGCGACCAGGGACAGGGCCATGCCCCACAGGGGTGAGGTGGCGTTGCAGATGCCCGCCAGCGTGGACGGGATCGTCAGCTCCGCGTAGGCGAAGAGGGAGAAGGGCAGCGCGTTGAGGAGGAAGGCGGCGACCGCCAGATGCGCCCAGGTCCGCCGGCCGCGCGGGAGCCGTTCGCCCTTGACGGCCATGGCCGCCGCGAGCACCGCGGTGCCGAACACCAGTCGGCCGAGGGTGACCTGGAAGGGTGCGTACCCGTCGGTACCCACTTTGATCAGCAGGAAGCTGAAGCCCCAGATCAGGGACAGGGCCGCGAAGCGCAGCCGCCAGTCCCGGACCCGGCGCGGGCGGTGGCCGGCGGGGGTGGCCGGAAGGGGCTCGTGGGTGGCGGCGACGGTGCTGACGGTGCTCATGCAGGCAACGATGGGGGAGCAGACGTCGTAGCACAATCGAGAATTCGCAAGCGTTATCTCGTAGTATCGCTTACATGTTGAACCTGGAGCGGCTGCGCACGCTCGACGCCCTCGCCCGGCACGGCTCGGTCAGCGGGGCGGCCGAGGGGCTGCACATCACCACGTCCGCCGTCTCGCAGCAGCTGGCCAAGCTGGAGCGGGAGGTCGGGCAGCGGCTGCTGGCCCGGCACGGCCGGGGCGTACGGCTGACGGACGCGGGCCGGCTGCTCGCCGACCACGCGGCCCGCATCCTGTCGCAGGTGCAGCTCGCCCAGTCCGACCTGGAGGCGCAGCGCGGACAGGTCGTCGGCGAACTCGGGCTGTCGGCCTTCCCGACCGCCGCCCGGGGACTGTTCCCCACCGCGCTCTCCGCCCTGCGCGCCGAGCACCCGGCGCTGCGGATCCGCTCGTGCGAGCTGGAACCGGAGGCCGGGGTCACCGCCGTGATGCGCGGCGACCTCGACCTCGCGGTGGTGCTCGACTGGTACAACAAGTCGATCCCGCTGCCCGAGGGGCTGACGAAGGCACCCATCCTCGACGACCCCGCGGACGTCGCCCTGCCGGCCGGCCATCCGCTCGCCGGACGCGACGCGGTGGATCTCGCGGAGTTCGCCGAGGACGAGTGGATCACCTGGGGCGAGGGCGAGTTCTGCCACGAGTGGCTGATGTACACCCTGCGCTCGCAGGGCATCGAACCGATCGTCGGCCACCGGGCCGGCGAGACGCACACCCAACTCGTCCTGGTCGCGGCCGGACTGGGCGTGTGCGTCGCGCCCCTGCTCGGCCGCAGCCCGATGCCGCCCGGGGTCGTCACCGTCCCGCTCGCCCAGCCGGTGAGCCGTCACGTCTACGCCGTCTGGCGCACGGACGCCGACCGCCGCCCGTCGATCCGCGCGGCGGTACGGGCGCTGCGAGCGGCCGCGGAACAGGTCGGCTGAGCAAGCCGATCGAACGCATCGGCCGAACACACCGGCCGAACGTGCCTACGCGCCACCGAGTTTGCGGAAGTCCCAGGACACGATCTTCTCGGGGATCAGCCGCACCCACGCGTGTCGGCCGTCGTGCGGCATCTCCTCCAGACCGAAGTTCTTGCGGGCGAACAGCGTCTCGGGAACGTCGAGTTCCGCGCGCAGCTCCCCGGTGCGCGGACTCTCGCCCACGAAGTCCACGGTCCCCGAAAGCTCGACGCCGCGCAGTTCGTCGTACGCCTCGCCCGTGTCGACCACGATCGCCACCCGGGGATCGTGACGCAGATGGATCCAGCGCTTGCTGCGCACCACCGAGTACAGCCACATCGAGGTGCCGTCCCAGGCGAACCACAGTGTGCTGACGTGCGGCGCGCCGTCGGCCGACACGGTGGCGACCCGGCAGGTGCGCTGGGTCGTGAGGAACTCGTCCAGTTCCCCCGGTGTCATCATGATCTTGCGACCCCGGCGCTGAGTGGCGGTCATGCGGCCCCCTCTTCTTGTCCCACGTCGTGCCAGAGGGCCGTGGTCCCCGAGCGGGGAGATCCTCTGACATCACGTCAGAAAAGAATGGAACGTCTTCCGTCGTCGCGCAATGGTGGCTAGTGTCACGCCCCGCCGGTCCGTGCCGAGGAAGAGCGAGGACGTGCCATGCCGTCGCCGGAACAGCTCGTCCACCTCCTCGACCCGGTGAGCACGGTGCTGCTCACCGTGGAGTGCCAGCAGGGCGTCGTGGGTCCCGACAGCGCGCTGCCCGAACTCGCCCGCGAGGCCCGCTCCTCCGGAGCCCTCGCCAACGTCGCCCGGCTGGTCGCCGCCGCGCACGAAAGCGGGATCCAGGTGATCCACGCCGTCGCCGAACGCCGTCCGGACGGCCGCGGCGCCAACCGTAACGCCCGCCTCTTCCGCGCCGCAGAACGCCTGCCCGTCCAGCAGTTGACCGGTACCACCGCGGTGCGGGTGGCGCCGCCGATCGAGGTCGCCGCGGACGACCTCGTCGTACGGCGGCTGCACGGTCTGTCGCCCCTCCAGGGCACCGATGTCGACCCGCTGCTGCGCAATCTCGGCTGCCGCACCCTGGTCGTCACCGGTGTCTCCGCCAACGTGGCGATCCCCAACGCCGTCTTCGACGCGGTCAACCGCGGCTACACGGCGGTCGTGCCGACGGACGCCGTCGCGGGCGTGCCGGCCGACTACACGCCCATGATGATCCGTCACACGCTGGCCCTGGTGGCGACGTTGGTGACCACCGACGAAATGCTCGGCGTCCTGCTGCGGCCCCGGCGGGCCGCACACGGGTGACCGTGCTCAGGCCAGCTTGATCTCGTCGCCGGACACGGTGATCTCCACGGCGGGCAGCGGCTGCGTCGCCGGGACCCGCTTGACGCTGCCGTCCTCGATGGAGAACTCGCTGTGGTGGCACGGGCAGACGATCACGCCGTTCGCGACGCTGGTCACCGGACACCCCTTGTGCGTGCACTTCGTGGAGAAGGCCTTGAACGTGCCCGCCGTCGGCTGCGTCACCACCACGCCCGGCTCCGTGAAGATCTTGCCGCCGCCCTCCGGGATGTCCGAGGTCTTCCCGATGACCGTGCCCGCGGAGCCGGCGCCCGAGGCGTCCTTGTCGCCCGAGTCCTGCGACCCGCACGCGGTCAGCGCGACGGCGATCCCGGCCGCTCCGACGGTCGCCACGACGGTGCGGCGGCTGGGGCCGGTGACGGGCTGAAGCGATTCGCTGGTCATGCTGACGTTCCCTTCCCTGGATCTCACCTGATCTGCACTTCAGTACGGCCGGGGCGCACGCGCCGTTCATCCGGGCGGACCCGCTCTCGTCCGGATGCGCCGGACGAGATGCCGGGAGGACGCCGCGACGGGCGGCCGCCGGGAGCGGTCGGCGTGGGTCGCCCTGACACCCCAGTAACCTGGGGCGATGCTCAAGGAAGTCATCGCGACCCGCTACATCACGCCGCTGCGTGAGGGCGGCTCGCTGCCGGGGCTCGTCGAGGCCGACGACCTCGGGACGTACGTCATGAAGTTCACCGGCGCGGGACAGGGCCGCAAGACGCTCGTCGCCGAGGTCGTGTGCGCGGAACTCGCCCGCCGGCTCGGCCTGCGCGTCCCCGGCCTGGTGACGCTCGAACTGGACCCGGTGCTCGGACTCGGCGAACCGGACCAGGAGGTGCAGGAGCTGCTCAAGTCCAGCGGCGGGACCAACCTCGGCATGGACTTCCTCTCCGGCGCCCTCGGCTTCGACCCGCTCGCGTTCCGGGTGAGTCCCGAGGAGGCCGGGCGGATCGTCTGGTTCGACGCGCTCGTCAACAACGTCGACCGGTCCTGGCGCAATCCCAACCTGCTGATGTGGCGGGGCGAGCTGTGGCTCATCGACCACGGCGCCACCATGATCTGGCACCACAACTGGCGCGGAGCCGAAGCCTCCGCGGCCCGCCCCTACGACATCGGCGACCACGCGCTCAGGCCGTTCGGGCCGGATGTCGCCGCGGCCGCCGCCGAGCTGGCGCCCCTGGTCACCGAGGAGCTGCTCGCCGAGGTCACCGCCGCGATCCCGGACGTGTGGCTGACCGACGAGCCGGGCTTCGACACGCCGGACGAACTCCGGCGGGCCTACGCGCGGCCGCTGCTCGCGCGCGCGGGCGCCATCCACGAGCGCATCCAGGGGGCACAGTGAGCGGGCGGAACGTCTTCGAGTACGCGGTGCTGCGGGTGGTGCCCCGCGTGGAGCGCGGCGAGTGCATCAACGCCGGAGTCCTCGTCTACTGCCGGGCCGCGTCCTACGTAGGCGTGCGTACGCATCTCGACGAGCACAGGCTGCTGGCGCTGGACCCGGCCGCGGACGTCGACGCCGTACGGGCGGCGCTGCGCGCGGTCGAGGGCGTGTGCGCCGGGGGCACCGCGGCCGGGCAGGCCGCGGGCGACGACGCCGGCCGGCGCTTCCGCTGGCTGATCGCGCCGCGTTCCACGGTCGTCCAGCCGGGCCCCGTGCACACCGGTCTGACCGGTGATCCCGCGGCCGAGGCCGAGCGGTTGCTGGAGCTGCTCGTCAGGTAATGGATCACATGCCCGCGGTGTGCCGTTGACACCGCGTGCCAGGGCTTCTAGCGTCACGTCTGCTGAAGGTACTAAGCGGTCGCTCACCTCAGGGGCGTACCGTGGGAGCCGCACTCAAGCGCGAGGAGAACCAGCAATGTCCACCACTGAGCAGCGGGTCGCCGTAGTCACCGGCGCGGCGCGCGGCATCGGCGCCGCCACCGCCGTACGGCTGGCCGCCGAGGGCCGCGCCGTCGCCGTGATCGACCTCGACGAGGCCGCCTGCAAGGACACCGTCGAGAAGATCACCGCGGCGGGCGGCAGGGCCGTGGCGATCGGCGCGGACGTCTCCGACGAGGCGCAGGTCGAGGCCGCGATCGCGCGGGTCGTGGAGGAGCTCGGCGCCCCGACCATCCTGGTCAACAACGCCGGTGTGCTCCGGGACAACCTGCTGTTCAAGATGTCCGCCGCGGACTGGGACACCGTCCTGAACGTGCACCTGCGCGGCTCGTTCCTGATGACCAAGGCGGTCCAGAAGCACATGGTGGACGCGGGCTTCGGCCGGGTCGTCAACCTCTCCTCGTCCTCCGCCCTCGGCAACCGCGGCCAGGCCAACTACTCCGCCGCCAAGGCCGGTCTCCAGGGCTTCACCAAGACCCTGGCCATCGAGCTCGGCAAGTTCGGCATCACCGCCAACGCCGTCGCGCCCGGCTTCATCGCCACCGAGATGACCAAGGCCACCGCGGACCGCGTCGGCATGGGCTTCGACGACTTCAAGGCCGCCGCCGCCACCCAGATCCCGGTGCAGCGCGTCGGCGAGCCCGAGGACATCGCCAACGCCATCGCCTTCTTCACGAACGAGGCGGCCGGCTTCGTCTCCGGCCAGGTGCTGTACGTGGCCGGCGGGCCGCTCGACTAAGGATCGGCGAACATGACTGAACTCTCCGGCAAGGTCGCCCTGGTCACGGGCGCGAGCCGCGGCATCGGCTACGGCGTCGCCGAGGCGCTGGTCGCCCGCGGCGACCGGGTCTGCATCACCGGCCGCAACGAGGAGGCCCTGAAGGAGGCCGTCGACGCGCTCGGCGCCGACCGGGTCATCGGCGTGGCGGGCAAGGCCCACGACGTGGAGCACCAGGCGGCCGCCGTCGAGCGCACCATGGAGGCCTTCGGCCGCGTCGACTTCCTGGTCAACAACGCCGGTACGAACCCGGTGTTCGGACCGATCGCCGACCTCGACCTCGATGTCGCGCGCAAGGTGTTCGAGACCAACGTGATCTCGGCGCTCGGCTTCGCGCAGCGCACCTGGCACGCCTGGCAGAAGGACAACGGCGGCGCGATCGTCAACATCGCCTCCGTCGCGGGCCTTTCGGCCTCGCCCTTCATCGGCGCCTACGGCGTCAGCAAGGCCGCGATGATCAACCTGACCCAGCAGCTCGCGCACGAGTACGCGCCGAGGGTCCGGGTCAACGCCATCGCCCCGGCCGTCGTGAAGACCAAGTTCGCCCAGGCCCTGTACGAGGGCCGGGAGGCGGAGGCCGCCGCGTCCTACCCGCTCGGCCGGCTCGGCGTGCCCTCGGACATCGGTGGCACCGCCGCGTTCCTGACCTCGACCCAGTCCGACTGGATCACCGGCCAGACCCTCGTGGTCGACGGCGGCATCTTCCTCAACGCCGGCGTCGGCTGACCTGCGCGCATCCGGAACGGGCGCTGTTTCCTCCCCCGCGGATCCTGCCGGATCCATACGGGACTTGACGGAAACGGCGCCCGTTTCGTCGTACAGGAGACCTGCAGGCGTTTGCCGACTCCGTTGAACACGGGTTGATCTCGGGCCCCGCAAGAAGCTGGTTCAACTCCCGTCACTCTGCGGTATGGTCTGCCGACCCTTGGTATGCCAGATCGAGGAGCGTGCGCGTGTTCAACCGGAAGCGAAGCCTGCGCCAGGTTGCGGCGATCGCATCCATATCCCTGGTGACTGGATGCAGCTACCTCTCGGCAAGCGACTCCGCGGGGAAGGGCCCGATCGTGGTGGGGACGACCAGCGCCCCCAGCACACTGGACCCCGCCGCCTCCTGGGACGGCTCCTGGGAGCTGTTCCGGAACATCTACCAGACGCTGCTGGCGTATCCGAACGGCGCGACGACGCCGCAGCCGGACGCCGCCCAGAGCTGCGACTTCACCGACGACACCAACACCAAGTACCGGTGCAAACTGCGTGCGGACATGAAGTTCTCCGACGGTGACGCGCTCGACGCCGCCGCGGTCAAGTACTCCATCGACCGGATCAGGAAGATCAACGCGGCCAGCGGTCCGGCCGGGCTGCTGGGCAGTCTGGACCGGGTGCAGGTGCTGGGCGACCGTGAGATCGTCTTCCACCTCAACCAGGCCGACGCGACCTTCCCGTTCGTCCTCGCCACCCCGGCCATGTCCATCGTCGACCCCGACGACTACCCGGCCGACTCCCTCCGCAAGGACGGCAAGGTCTACGGGTCGGGGCCCTACCGGCTCCAGTCCTACGACGAGGGCAGCAAGGCCTCCCTCGTCAAGAACGGGAACTACAAGGGTTTCGCCGACATCAAGAACGACGCGGTGACGATCCGCTACTTCCAGGACTCGGCCACCATGGTCAAGGCCCTGCGCGACCACGACATCGACGTGACCTACCGGGGTCTCGCCGCCGGCGACATCATCGGCCTGGAACGCAAGGACGACGAGCGCGACATCCAGCTCGTCGAGGGCGCCGGCACCGACATCAGCTACCTGGTGTTCAACCCCAAGGACAAGTGGGCCGGCAAGCCGGCCGTGCGCAAGGCCGTCGCCCAGGTCGTCGACCGGTCGGCGATCGCCCACAAGATCTACAAGGACACCGTGGACCCGCTGTACTCCATGGTCCCCAAGGGTCTGACCGGGCACACCACGGGCTTCTTCGACGACTTCGGCGACCCGAACACCGCCAAGGCCCGGGCGATGCTGACCGGCGCGGGCATCACCACGCCCGTTCCGCTCACCCTCTGGTACACCACCGACCGCTACGGCTCCGAGACGGCCCTTCAGTTCCGCGAGCTCAAGCGCCAGTTGGAGACCACGGGCCTGTTCACCGTGACGCTCAAGAGCCGGCCCTGGAAGACCTACGTCGAGGGCTACCAGAACGGCGAGTACCCGGTGTTCGGGCGCGGCTGGTTCCCGGACTTCCCCGACGCGGACAACTTCATCGCGCCCTTCGTGGGCAAGCAGAACGCCCTCGGCACGCCCTACCCGGAGCCGAAGATCGCCGATGCGCTGGCCCACTCCCGAAAGCAGAGCGACCGCGGCGCCGTGATCAAGGACTTCGAGGACGCCCAGCAGGTCCTCGTCGACGACGCGCGACTGCTGCCGCTGTGGCAGGGCAGGCAGTACGTGGCCGAGAGCGTGGACATCTCGGGCGGGGAGCGCGCGCTGGACCCCTCGACGATCATGATGATGTGGGAGCTGTCCCGCAAGACCAGTTGGTAGAGCCGTTCGCCGGGCCGGTTGTCAGTGGTCGCCTGTAGGTTCTGAAGTCTGCAAGCGACCGTACGACATAAGGACATCGACGTGACCGACACCGCCATGCTGCCCGAGTCCTGGCGCGGCGTCCTGGGCGACGAACTCCAGCAGCCCTACTTCAAGGAGCTGACGGAGTTCGTCGAGGACGAGCGGGCGAAGGGGCCCGTCTACCCTCCGCGCGAGGAGGTGTTCGCCGCGCTCGACGCCACACCGTACGAGCGGGTCAAGGTCCTGATCCTCGGCCAGGACCCGTACCACGGCGAGGGCCAGGGCCACGGCCTGTGCTTCTCGGTCCGCCCCGGGGTGAAGGTCCCGCCGTCCCTGCGCAACATCTACAAGGAGATGCACGAGGAACTGGGCACGCCCGTCCCGGACAACGGCTATCTGATGCCGTGGGCCCAGCAGGGCGTGCTGCTGCTCAACGCGGTGCTCACCGTCCGCTCCGGCGAGGCGAACTCGCACAAGGGCAAGGGCTGGGAGAAGTTCACGGACGCGGTGATCCGCGCGGTGGCCGACCGGCCCGACCCGGCGGTCTTCGTCCTGTGGGGCAACTACGCGCAGAAGAAGCTGCCGCTGATCGACGAGAGCCGGCACGTGGTGGTCAAGGGCGCTCACCCCTCGCCCCTGTCGGCCAAGAAGTTCTTCGGCTCCCGTCCGTTCACGCAGATCAACGAGGCCGTGGCGGCGCAGGGACACGAGCCCATCGACTGGACCGTGCCGAACCTGGGCTGACCCGCTGCCGGGCCGGTCCCTTTCATCGGCCGGCCCGGTGCCGCCTGCTCCGGATCCCCGGTCCCTGCCGTTAGCGTCGGTCGGCAGGGTCCGGCGAGGACGCCGACGAGCACGCGGAGGACGCGGTGGCGGAGCGACAGGGGCAGACGGCATCCGATGCCGTGCTGACGCGGATCGGGCAGCTCGTGATGCTGCATCACGCGGGCGATCGCGAGGAGGCCCGCCGCCGGCTGCTGGAGCTGTGGACGGAGCTCGGCGAACACGGCGAGCCGCTGCACCGCTGCACCCTGGCGCACTACCTCGCCGACACCCAGGACGACCCCGACGACGAACTCGCCTGGGACCTGAGGGCGTTGACCGCCGCAGAGGAACTCACGGACGAGCGACGCGCGGAGCCCGACCAACTGGTCGCCGTACGGGCGCTGTACCCCTCGCTGCACCTGAACCTCGCGACGGACTATGCGAAGCTCGGCCGCCGCGAGGCCGCCCGCAGCCATGTCCGCCGGGCCCGCGGGGCCGCCGGGGCCCTGGGCGACGACACCTACGGCGACGGGATCCGGGCGGCGATCAGCCGGCTGGAACTGACGCTGGAGGAAGGAGACGGCTCCGGCGGGGGGATCTGGGGCCCGCCGCGGCAGCGCCCCTGAGGGGCCGGGGAGCCGTCGCCTGCCCGGGGCGGGCGACCGCCCCGGGGGCTTCGCCGCGATCGGGGGCCGCACCGTGCTCGGGGGCCGTCGCCGCGATCAGGGCGTACGGGCTGTCGCCTCAACGCCCGTACGCCTGCTCGCAGATCGCCGACTCCGGGCTGTCCGCGCGCCAGCCCCCGTACGTCCTGCCGAGGGCGCACAGGTCCGGGTTGCCGCGCACCGTCCCGGACATCTCCGGGATCTCGGTCCGCGGCCGGTGAGGCCCACGGGAGCGCGGGCGCGGCGGCCGGGGCACGGTGTCCGGCTGCGCCCGCCCGGCCGCCGCGTGCCCTCGCGGAGCCGCCTGCCGCGGTGCCGGCGTCGGCGGCTGCGACCCTTGCCGCGGCCCTACGAGCTCCAGAGCCTCCCGGTCCGGTGCCTGCACCACCTGGGACTGCGGGTCGACCTCCGCCCGGGGCACGGGTGAGGACGCGGGCGCCGCCGCCGGAGGGTCGGCCGCGGGCGGACGCTGGACCGTCACACAGCCGGTGAGGGCCGACACGGCCACGGTGGCCAGAAGCGTCGCGAGGGTCGTCGTTCGATGCACCCGCGCAACTCTGATGGCTCGGACCCCGTGAGGCACGGCGGACGAGCGGAGGTTGCCCCACACGGGTGATCCCGCACCCCCTACGAGGGTTCCGGGCCCGCCCGGGCTGACGTCAGTCGCCCGTGACGCCGTCGACGCGCTCACGGATCAGATCGGCGTGACCGTTGTGACGCGCGTACTCCTCGATCATGTGCGTGTAGATCCAGCGCAGGCTGAACGGCTCGTCGTTGTGCCTGCTGCGCCCCGCGGAGAGCTCGTCGAGGCCGAGGCCGGCCGCGTTGCGCCGGGCGATCCCGATCTCCGCCTGCCAGCCGTCGTGGGCGTCCTGCCAGGTGTCCGCCTCGGTGAGATGGAACTCGCCGTCCGGATCCTCCTTGCTGTAATAGATCGGCCCGGGGTCGTCGCCCGTCAGCACCCTGCGGAACCAGTTCCGTTCCACCTCGGCCATGTGCCGCACGAGACCCATCAGGGACAGCTCGGACGGGGGCACGGCGGCGGTCCTGAGCTGCTCGTCGGTCAGGCCCTCGCACTTCACGGCGAGCGTCTGCCGGTGGTAGTCCAGCCAGCCCTCCAGCATGGTGCGTTCGTCGGCGTCCTGGTCCGGTTCCCTGCGCTCGGTCGTCATGCCCTCATGCTCACCCGACCCGTCCCGATCCACCAGGGGTTTTCGACCGGGCCCTGCGTATGCTGCCGTGCAGGCAGGCGCGGACAAGCAGAGAAGGAGCCCCCGTGAAGGTCGGCTGCATCGGACTCGGTGACATCGCGCAGAAGGCCTATCTGCCGGTGCTCGGGGTCCAGCCCGGGATCGAACTGCACCTTCAGACCCGGACCCCCGCCACCCTCGACCGGGTCGGCGACAGTCTTCGGGTGCCCGGCGCCCAGCGCCACCGGGACCTCGAGTCACTGCTCGCCCAGGGCCTCGACGCCGCGTTCGTGCACGCGCCCACCACCGCGCACCCCGAGATCGTCGCCCGGCTGCTCGAAGCGGGCGTACCGACGTACGTCGACAAGCCGCTCGCCTACGAACTCGCCGACTCCGAGCGGCTAGTGGCGCTCGCCGAGCAGCACGGGGTGTCACTCGCCGTCGGCTTCAACCGGCGTCACGCCCCGGGCTACACCCAGTGCGCGGAGCACCCGCGGGAGCTCATCCTGATGCAGAAGAACCGCATCGGGCTGCCGGAGAAGCCTCGCACGATGATCCTCGACGACTTCATCCACGTCGTGGACACCCTGCGCTTCCTGGTACCCGGCACGGTCGACGACGTGAGCGTGCGGGCCCGCGTACGCGACGGTCTGCTGCACCACGTCGTGCTCCAGCTCGCCGGGGACGGCTTCACCGCGCTGGGCGTGATGAACCGGCTCAGCGGCTCCGCCGAGGAGATCCTGGAGGTCTCCGGCCAGGACTCCAAGCGGCAGGTGATCAACCTCGCCGAGACCGTCGACCACCGGGGCCAGCCCACCCTGCGCCGCCGCGGCGACTGGGTGCCGGTGGCCCGGCAGCGTGGCATCGAGCAGGCCGTACTGGCCTTTCTCGACGCGGTACGGGCGGGCAGGGTGCTCAGTGCCCGGGATGCGCTGGCGACTCATGAGCTGTGCGAACGCGTGGTGCGTGCGGTACAGGAGAGCCCCGGCGCAGTCTGACCGCCCGAGCGCCCTCGGTCAGGCACAGCGCCGCCAGCACCAGCAGCGACACCTGGGCCGGCCAGTCGCCGAACCGGACGTACGGGGTGACGCCGGTGGCGAGCGGCACCTCGTACACCCGCGCCGCGCTCGTGTCCGTCCCCAGCCACGGACCGATCCGTTCCCCGCTCGGCCCGTACACGGCGGAGACCCCGGTCAGCGTGGCGTGCACCATCGGCCGGCCGGTCTCCGCCGCGCGCAGCGCCGCCAGCGAGGCGTGCTGCTCGGGAGCCCAGCTCCGCTGGAACGTCGAGGTCGAGGACTGGCCGACCAGGACGTCGGCGCCGTCCTCGGCCAGGTGCCGGGTCATGTCGGGGAACGCGGTCTCGAAGCAGACCAGCGGGCCGATGCGCAGCCCGTGCCCGGCGTTCATCACCACCTGCTCGGTGCCGCGCCTGCGGTCCTCGCCGGCCGCCCTGCCGACCGAGGTCGCCCAGCCGAGCAGGGACCGGGCCGGGACGTACTCGCCGAAGGGGACGAGCCGCATCTTGTCGTAGCGGTCGCCGGTCGGGCCGTCCGGGCCCACCAGGATCGAACTCTTGTAGATGCCGGGCCGGTCGGAGCGGCGCGCGTCCACGTTGACCAGGATGTCCGCTCCGGTCTCCCGGGAGAGCGCGGCGACCCGCCGGGCCAGATCGGGGCGGTGGCCGAGGTCGAAGCCGACACTGCTCTCGCCCCAGACGATCAGATCGACGTGCCGGCCGGCCAGTTCGCGCGTCAGCTGTTCCTCCCGGGCGAAACGGCGGTCGCCGCTGTCGGGGCCGCCGACCACCCCGGGCTGGACGACGGCGATCCGCACGCGCGAGTCCGTCTCGGGGCGCGGTGACCACACCCAGGCGGCCGAGGCGGTCGCGGCCGTCGCGACGAGAGCGGCCACGGCCGGTATCCGGGCCCGCGGGACCGCGGTGAGGACGGCGAACGCGACGTTCACGGCCACCACCAGGAAGCTGAGCAGCCACACCCCGCCGACCGACGCCAGCCGCAGGGCCGCCGTCACCTGCCACTGGCTGGCGCCGAGCATGCCCCATGGCCCGCCGAGGCCCTGCCAGGAGCGCACCAGCTCGATCGCCAGCCAGCCCGAGGGCAGCACGACCAGGGCGGCCAGGACCCGGCCGCCCGAGGGCACCCCGGCCAGGAACCGGCGCACCAGCCAGGCCCACGGCGCCCACAGCGCGCCCAGCAGAGCCGCGATGACCAGCAGGAACACATGCAGGTTCGGCAGCAGCCAGTGGTGCATGGCCAGCAGGAACCCGAAACCGCCGCACCAGCCGTCGTACGCCGCGCGCCGCCCGCTCGGCGCGGCCCGCGCCAGCAGGATCCACGGGACCAGGGCGGCGTACGCGAACCACCACAGGGAGGGGGCGGGGAACGCGAGCACGGGCAGCGCCCCGGCGAGTGCCGCGAGAGTCCCACGGCGCCAGGGGGAGACGAGCCACCGCTCGGGCCTCCTCATCGCCGCCCTCCCGCTCCGGTCCGGGAGGTCGGCAGCTCTTTACGCGGCTCGGGGCCGGTGCCGGCACCGGCCGGCCGGTGCATTGGGACCAGCTCGGGTTCTGGCAACAGGACTCACTCCCGCTCCGTCTCCGGGGACGGTTCCAGTGTGCGCGCCGGGGTGGGGGGTGCGACAGGGTGCCTCGGCTCAGTCGGCCGGGGCACGGTGGGCGGGGCCGGCCGACGGGCCGGGGACGCGGCGCCACTTCTCCTCGACGACCACCTCGCGCAGCCGCCAGCCGTCGTACGTCCGCAGCAGCGTGAAGGCGTAGCGGCCGCCGCACACGAAGTCCGGTGCCGCCGCGGAGCCGTCGCCGCCGGGACCGGCGAAGCGCATGGGGTTGAGGTAGTCGGCCTGGACGCGGGCGGTGTCCCCGGTGTCCTGCTCCAGGATCCCGAAGCGCACCCGGCGGTTGACGATCAGATGCTGCCGCATGGCGAAGAGCCGCATGCTGTCGGCGAGCCAGCCGGCCACCGTGCGGGCGTCGCCCTCGATCCCGCCGGCCGAGCGGTAGTCGGCGCGCCCGTCCGGGGTGAACAGGCCCCGGTAGGCCGCCCAGTCGCCGTCGTCCACCGCCACCGCGTAGTCGGTGACCAGTCCGTCCACCGCCAGCCGGTCCATCACGGTCGCGAGCTCCACACGCTGCGTCATCGGCTCAGTGTTGGGCATGGCGCGGGCCGCGCCAAGGGGCGTGCGGCGACATTCGGGTCAGGTGTTCTCCGGGCTGTTCTCCGGGCCGTTCTCCGGGCTGCTCTCCGGGCCGTGTTCCGGATCCTTCTCCGGCTCCTTCAGCTCCTTCTCCGGGTCCTTCTCCGGTTCCTTGGACCGCCGACGTGAGACCTGTTCGCGCGCGGTGTGCCAGCGGGAGCGGGCCTGCTCGACCACGAGGTCCCACTGGCGGCGGACCTCGTTGTCCGAGGGGCGGTGGCCGTGCTTGATCCGGACGAGCTCGTCGCGCACCTCGCGGCCCACCGCCGCCGACCCGACGATGACGAGCATGGCGGCGAAGAGCGCGGAGATCATCGCGAAGACGGCGCCGATGGCCCCGTAGCGCGAGGCGTAGGAGTTGAACAGGCGCGGCAGATACACGGCCGCGCCCACCGAGTAGACGGCCGTCAGGACGGCCGCGGTGGTCACGAAGGGCAGCAGGTCCGCCCAGCCGATCCGCTTCGCGGACAGCAGCCGGCCGCTCCACAGGAGGAAGGCGGCGGTCAGCGGCACCTCGGACACCGCCGCCGTCAGTTCCAGACGTCCGCCGCCGAGGACCGCGTGCAGCCATCCGGTGACGGCCATGTAGACGCCCAGCGAGATGATCCACCACAGGCCGTTGCGTGTGTTGCGGACACTGAGCGGCTTGAGCTGCCAGGTCTGTTCGAACAGCCGCTGCGAGGCCCGTGCGAAGCTCAGCGCGGAGATCGTCAGGAACACCACCCCGAAGACGCCCGCGCTCGTGACGTCGTCCTCGGCGGGGGTGAAGAGCGACCGGACGGAGGTGGCGCCCGCTCCGGTGAGGCCGTAGCGGCTGATGATCCGTTCCGCGGCGTCGTAGTCCGTGGCACTGTTCAGCACGGCGCTGGTCAGGATCGCGAGCGGGATGACCGCGGTGAGCGCGCTGGAGGCCAGGGCCATCGCGCGGTCGAAGCCCACGATCTTCTGGAACCTGTTGACGACGCGCAGCGCGAAGGAGGGGCGCAGCCAGAACGTCAGGGTCCTGGTGACGCGCTCGCGATTGATCTCCGCCGTTCTGTCCTCCGTAGCGATCGTCACCTTTGTGGTGATGTGACCTTAATGGACGGCTTGATGGGCGGACAGGGCGACACGGCCCGGCCGGGTCGGCGGTGCGGTGCCCGGTCAGGACCCGGCCGGCCGGTCGGGGTGACCGTCGAGGTGGGCGGCCGGCTGCGGCCGGGGGAAGTGCCGGGAGCGGGTGCGCTCGATCACCAGTACGGCGACGTCGTCGCCGGGACTGCCTCCGACGTGGCGGAGCAGGTCGTGGTGGATGTGCCGCAACAGGGTGTCGGGGCCGTTGACGGGCAGGAACGAGGTGATCCGTTCGGCGAGCGGATAGAAGGCCCCGCCCGGCGACCGGGCCTCGACGACCCCGTCCGTGTAGAGCACGAGCAGGTCACCGCCCTCGACGGTGAAGGTCTCGGCGGAGCGGGGCGAACCGGCGGCGGGTTCGCACAGGCCCAGCGGCGGTACGGGGTGCCGGACGGACAGGGCGGTGACCTGCCGGCCGCGTACCCGCAGCGGAGCCGGATGGCCGAAGTTGATCAACTCGGCCTGTGCGGTGTCGTCGGGGATGTCGAGCATGAGCGCGGTGATGAAGTGCTCGCCGAGTTCCTGCTCGGTGTCCACCACCTCCGCCAGGTTCCGGTGGACGCTGTCCTCGACCGCGGCGGCCAGTTCGGGCAGGGGGCCGTACCGGTGCGCGCCCTCGCGGAACGCTCCCAGGACCAGGGAGGCCTCGGCGATGGCGCCGAGGCCCTTGCCCCGGACGTCACCGATGATCACACGGGTGGCGGGCCGGTCGGCCCGGGCGACGGCGAAGAGATCGCCCCCGATCTGCGTCTCGTCCTCGGCGGACAGGTACAGCCAGGCCACCCGCAGCGGGCCGACCCGCCGCGGCGGTGGTCTTAGCAGTACGCGCTGTGCCGTCTCGGCCACGGACCGGGCCAGGCCCAGTGATCGCTCCCTGCGCTCCTGGATGTGGCGCAGGAAGACCGTGAGTCCGGAGAGCAGGGTCAGGGCGGTGATCTGCGCCAGATGGTTGGGTGTGGTCAGTCCGCCGTGGAACACGGCGATCAGCGCCTGGGCCGTGATGGCCAGGGTCCCGGCCAGCGCGGTCATGGCGGTGCCGCCCAGCGAGGCGGTGAGCGCGGGGGCGACGACGAGCAGGGGGCCCAGGTGGACGTCCTGGGGGACCTGGAGGTCCACCACGGTGATCGCCACGATCAGTCCGAGTGGAATCGCCACCAGTCCACGGCTCAGTGGCTGCTCGAGGAGGTGGTCCACCGAGGCGCGCCGAAGACCCATATGTCCATTTTGCGCTCTGGTTGAAATATCGCCGCGCATTGGGGAGACCGGAGTGGCGATCGAGGGTGTCGGGAGGAGGGATCCCGGGGCCGGGAGTGGCGGTCGGGGGGCCGGGAGCGCGGACCGCGGGGGCCGGAAGCGGCGATCGGGGGGCGAGTGGCGCGTGCGCGTGGACCCGGAAGGAGATGTCCGTCCGGCGGCGACCTCCCCAGGTGCCGCCGGACGGAGAGCGGGGGTGGTGCGGCTCAGGCCGCCTTCACTACCTCGCCGCGGATCGCCGCGGCCCACTCGACCACCAGCAGCTCGTACTCCGTCCGCTCCTGGGTCGACAGCGAGCCGCCGGTGCGCATCCAGAGCGCCCGGATCTGCTCGTTCACCTCGGCGGCGTCACGCACGGAACCAGGGGTCACGGATTCGGGGGACATGGGGGTCAGCCTAGGGGCAAGCACTGACAGTGCGCTACCGGGTCACTACACAGATCGTATGCCGTAGGTCACGAGCGCGGGATCGCCGGCGCGTGACGGCGGCGGGGCGGCCGGGGTGGAACGGCCGTGCGCGGACCGGGAGTTCGCGTGGTGCGGCAGCGGACGGGCCGGACATGGCGGTCGGTCGAGGGCTCCCCCTCCGTGAATTCCGGCAAGGGAGAGCCCTGTTGGTGTCGCGCGGGCGCCGTCGTGCGCGGGGCTCAGCCCGCGGACTCCGCCGCGTGCGGGCTCAGCACGCCCGCGGCCACCAGGCCGATGACGACGATGCCGAGGGCGACGCGGTAGTAGACGAACGGCATGAAGGACTTGGTGGAGATGAACTTCATGAACCATGCGATGACGGCGTAGCCGGACGCGAACGCGATCACCGTCGCGAACAGCGTCGGCCCCCACAGCACATGGTCGCTCTCCAGCGCGTCCTTGGTCTCGAAGAGGCCGGAGGCGAGTACCGCCGGCATGGCGAGCAGGAAGGAGTAACGGGCCGCCGCCTCGCGCTTGTAGCCCATGAACAGGCCGCCGCTGATGGTGGCGCCGGACCGGGAGACGCCGGGCACGAGGGCGCAGGCCTGGCAGAAGCCGTAGATCAGGCCGTCCTTCACGCCGAGGTTCTCAAGCCCCTTGCGCTGCTTGGGCGCACGGTGCCGGCCGCCCTTCTCGTCGCGGTCCGCGAGGCGGTCGGCGATGCCTATGACGATGCCGACGACGATCAGCATGGTCGCCGTCACCCGCAGATCGCGGAACGGTCCCTCGATCTGGTCCTTGAGCGTCAGGCCGAGCACGCCGATCGGGATCGAGCCGACGATCACCAGCCACCCCATCTGCGCGTCGTGGTCGCTGCGCATCGCCTTGTCGAAGAGCGAGCGGCACCACGCGGAAAGGATCCTGCCGATGTCCTTGCGGAAGTAGATCAGCACGGCGGCCTCGGTGCCGATCTGGGTGATCGCGGTGAAGGCCGCTCCCGGGTCCTTCCAGCCCGAGAAGGCGGCGGTGAGCCGCAGGTGCGCGCTGGAGGACACGGGGAGGAACTCGGTCAGCCCCTGGACGAGGCCGAGGACGAGGGATTCGAACCAAGACATGAAGTGAGGAAGTCCAAGTGCCGATGCGGGAAGGGGCGAGGGTCCGCCGGGTCCGCCCGGTCCGCCGTGCGGGGGCACGGACACGCGTTCCGTCGCGCGCGTTGATCACGTGCGCCGTGATGCAGCGTAGCGTCCCCGGGTGACAGGCCCGTCACAGGGGTTTCGAACACAGCCGGTGAGCGGCCGCTTCGGGGTGTTGACCGGCCGCGGCGCCGCCGCATACGTTGCCAGAGGGGAAAGCGCTTACCGTCGAGCGCGCGGCCGTGTCCACCGCCAGGGTCACCGCCGTGCCCGCCGTCCTGTCCGCCGCTTCGGAGGAGTGCTGATCACACCCATGCCCACGCCTGCCGCCCGGCCCGGGACGCCCGCGTCGCCATCCGCCGCCCGCCCCGGGACACCCGCGCCCGTATCCGCCGCCCGGCCCGCGACGTCCCGGGCCGGCTTCGCCCCGCTCGACGGCCGTCCTGTCCGCGCCGCCGTCGTCGGCACCGGCGCGATCGCGCGCGGAAGTCATCTGCCCGCGCTCGCCCGGCTCGCCGAGGAGGGCCGGACGGAGGTCGTCGCCGCCGTCGACATCGACCCCGGTGCCGTCCGCGAGTTCTGCGCCTCGGGCGGGATCCCGCACGCCTACACCGACCTGGACCGGATGCTGCGGGAGCAGCGGCCCGACCTGGTCACCGTCTGCACCCCGCCCACCCTGCACCGTGAGCAGACGGTGGCCGCGCTGCGCGCCGGGGCGTGGGTGTGGTGCGAGAAGCCGCCGGTGCCCACGCTCGCCGATTTCGACGCGGTCGAGGCCGCGGCGGGCGACGGGGGCGGGCCGTACGCCTCCATCGTCTTCCAGCACCGCTTCGGCTCCGGCTCCCGCCATGTCCGTCGGCTGCTCGCCGAGCGGGCCATGGGGCGGCCGCTCGTGGCGCACTGCCAGACCACCTGGTACCGCGACGCCGCCTACTACGCCGTGCCCTGGCGGGGCCGCTGGGGCACCGAGGGCGGCGGCCCGGCCATGGGGCACGGGATCCACCAGATGGACCTGCTGCTCGATCTGCTGGGACCGTGGAGCGAGGTGCGGGCCATGGCCGGGCGGCTGGTGCACGCCGTGGAGACGGAGGACGTCTCCACGGCGCTGGTCCGCTTCGAGAACGGGGCCCTGGCGACCGTCGTCAACAGCGTCCTCAGCCCCGACGAGGTCAGCCGCATCCGGATCGACTGCGAGCACGCCACCGTAGAGCTCACCCACCTCTACGGACACGGCAACGCGAACTGGCGCGTGACCCCGGCGGCGCACGTGCCGCAGGACGAGGCCGCCGCCTGGCGGGACTTCGGCGCGGACGTGCCCAGTTCGCACCTGGAACAGCTCCGTGAACTGGTGGCGAGCATGCGGGCCGGGCAGCGGCCGCGCAGCAGCGGCGAGGAGGCGCGCACGAGCCTGGAGCTGATCAGCGCGCTGTACAAGTCGGCGTTCACCGACGTCACGGTGCGGCGGGGCGAGATCGGGCCGGGAGACCCGTTCTACACGGCCCTGCACGGGGGCGTGCCCGGCTGGGCACCCGCGACCGCCGCCCCCGGGGTCCCCGCGGGCGAGGAGGTGTCCGCATGACGACCGGACTGCGCGTCGTGCACACGCACGGTGATCGCATCACGGTGACCGAGACCGCCACCGGCGTCGAACTGCTCGCCTACGTCTACCGGCCGGAAGCGGCCTGGGAGGCGCCCAAGCCGTACATCCACCCGCTGCGCACCCTGGCCGGGGACGTCGTCACCGGCTACCGGCCCAACGACCACCGCTGGCACAAGGGCCTGTCGCTCACGGCCTCCCATCTGTCCGGAGCCAACCTGTGGGGCGGCAACACCTACGTCCACGGCCAGGGGTATCTCGAACTCCCCGAGCGGGTCGGCTCGATGGCGCACGTCGCCTTCGACGAGGTCGCCGCCGACGGCGGACGCGCCGTCATCGCCGAACGCCTCACCTGGCACCCGTACGGCGGGGAGCTGTGGGCCGAGGAGCGACGTCGCGTGGAGATCCACGACGTGGACCCGGCGGCCGGCTCCTGGGCGCTGACCTGGACGACCGCCGTCACCAACCGGCGCGCGGAGCCGCTGCTGTTCGGCAGCCCCACCACCGCCGGGCGCGAAATGGCGGGCTACACGGGGCTGTTCTGGCGCGGCCCGCGCGCCTTCCGGGACGGACTCGTCCTCGGACCCGACGGCGAGGGCCGGCAGCTGATGGGCAGTCAGTCCTCCTGGCTGGCGCTCCGCGGCGAGCACGACGGCGCGGACGGCCACGCGACCCTGGTCTTCGCGCACGCTCCCGAGAACGACCACGCCGGAGCCCTGGGCACCCACCCCGCCCACTGGTTCGTGCGCAACGACCCCTTCGCCGCCGTCGCCCCGTCCTGGGCCTTCCACGACGAGCTCGCGCTCGCCCCCGGTGCCACCCTCGCCCGCCGCTACCGGGTCGTGGTGGCCGACGGGGCCTGGGCGCGGGAGGAGATCGCCGGGTATCTGAAGGCGCACCCGTGGTGAGCCCGGCGCAGTTCGCCGGACCGCCGGGCGGGGTCGGCCTGTCGCGGCTGTCGGTGTACGACTGGCCGGCGGCCGACGGCGTGTGCGGCGGAACACCCCATCTGCACCTGGCCTGTTCGGAGGCGTACGTGGTCACCGGCGGCCGGGGCGCGGTGCAGACGCTCACCGCCTCCGGGTACGAGGTCACACCGCTCACGCCGGGCACCGTCGCCTGGTTCACGCCCGGCACGATCCACCGGCTGGTCGACGAGGGCGACCTGCGCATCACCGTCCTGATGCAGAACGGCGGGCTCCCGGAGGCGGGCGACGCGGTGCTCACCCTGCCGCCGCCGTACCTGGCCGACCCGGGCACGTACGCCGCCGCCACGACGATCCCCGCCGACGCGCCCGAGGCCGAGCGGGAGCGGATCGCCCGGGCCCGCCGGGACCTCGCCCTGGCGGGCTACCGGGCGCTGCGGGACGCCGAAGGCCCCGAGGCGCTGGCCGCTTTCCATCAGGCCGCCTGCGCGCTGGTGCGCCCGCGGATCGCCGAGTGGCGCGAGCGCTGGCGGCGCGGTGCCGAGGCCGCCGCGAAGGCGACGGGGGAGCAGCTCGACCGCCTGGAACGGGGCGATCCGTCCCACCTCGGCGGGGCCGTCGTACGATCCGAACAGCCCTTGGAGCGCGGGAGGTTCGGGATGTGCGGACGGCTGGACGTGTACGACTTCCGGGAGGCCCACGGGTGAACCGGCCGGTCGAGGGAGGTGAGGCCGGACCGCCGGGGAGCGGGGCTGCCGGGGCGCCTGCGGGCCGGGCCGTCGCGTCGCCCGTCGTGACGGTCCGGGGCCGGACCGAGGACGACCTGGCGGACTGCGTACGGCTCCTCGCCGAGGTCCACCGCCGCGACGGCTATCCCGTGAACTGGCCCGAACGGCCCGCGACATGGCTGACCCCGGCGTCCGCACTCGGGGCCTGGGTGGCCGAGGTCGAGGGCCGTCCGGCCGGGCATGTCGGCCTGTCCCGGGCCGCGGAGGGCGACCTCGCCCCCGTGGTGTGGAGCGAACGCGCCGGTCTGCCCGTGGAGTCGGCCGCCGTCCTCGGCCGGCTCTTCGTCGCGGCCGCAGCGCGGGGACACGGCCTCGGGGGCCTGCTCGTCGGCCGGGCCGTACGGGAGGCCCGGCGGCACGGGCTGCACCCGGTGCTCGACGTCGTGGCCTCCGACACCGCCGCGGCCGCCCTGTACGAGCGGCTTGGCTGGGAGCGGCTGGCCACGGTGGAGCAGCTGTGGGGGCCGGACCGGCGGGTGAGGGTGCACTGCTACGCGGCGCCCGCCACGCCCTCCGGAGGATCCGCGGGGCGGGCGGGCGCGCCGACGCCGTGATCCCGGGCGCTATGTGACGGACGGGCCGTCAGCTCGACCGCAGGTGGTGGCGCTTGCGCCAGGCCACCACCGCGCCCGCCAGCGTCGGTACGGTGATGGCGGCCATCGCGACGAGGAACGCGGGGGACGTCGGCGCCGAGGCGCGGGCCCCCGCGACGACGTACGCGGCGGTGTTCGGAACCGAGCCGAGCGCCGTCGCGAGCAGGAACGGCAGCCAGCCCATGCGGGAGACGGCCGCGCAGTAGTTCGCCGCCCAGAACGGCACCCCCGGGAACAGCCGGGCCGCCATCATCGAGCGGAAGCCGTGCCGGCTGAGCTGGCCGTCCGCCGCCTTCAGCCAGCGGCCCCGCAGCAGCGGACGCAGCGCGCCCTGCCCGAGCGCCCGGCCCAGCCCGAACGCGATCCCGGCGCCGAGCACGGTGCCCGCCAGCGTCGAGGCGGTACCGAGCTGCGAGCCGAACAGCGCGCCCGCCGCCAGGTTCAGCAGCGGCCGGGGCACGAACGCCACCGTGCACAGCCCGTACGCCAGCGCGAACACCAGGGCCGCGGTGGCGCCCCCGGCGTGCGGTGGCCAGCCGTGGGCCAGCAGCTTCTGCGGCTCGAAGAGCAGCACGCTCGACGCGGCCGCCGCGAGCAGCACGACGAGCAGGGCGAACCGGGACCACGGTGAGAGCAGCGCTCTCGTGCAGCGTGTGGTGAAGCCGACGGGCGTGGGCAGGGGCACGGCGAGGGCGAGCTCCGTGGCGGCGGCCCGGGGAGTGGCCGTGGCGGTGCCCCCAGAGCGGGTGGTGGCATCGAGCATTCGGTGACAGTAACCGACGGACGCGTGTGATCGCCGTACGGCCCTGGAGAAGAACGCCGCCACGCGCGCGTGCGGGCGAGACCGGGCGCGGGCCGGAAAACCATTCGACGTGCGGGGACGCGTCGGCGAGGATCGGCGTCATGTTCCGGTACGCCTTCCACCTCGCAGCATCCGCGGTCGCGGATGCCACGAAGGCTGCCGTTCCCGTGTTCGTCGCAGCAGTCGACGGCGCCCGAAGCTGACCCTCTCCGGACATTCCGGCGGACCCCGCAGGGGGAGGGTCGGCCAGTCCCTCGGGGTCCCCGTCCCGCCGCGCCCACCGCGCCGGGACCTTCGCTCGGTCCACTGAGAGGCTTCCAGGTACCGCCATGCCCAAGACGGCATACGTGCGCACCAAACCGCATCTGAACATCGGCACGATGGGCCACGTCGACCACGGCAAGACCACCCTGACCGCCGCCATCACCAAGGTCCTCGCCGACCGCGGGACCGGCACCTTCGTCCCGTTCGACCGCATCGACCGGGCGCCGGAGGAGGCCGCCCGCGGCATCACCATCAACATCGCGCACGTCGAGTACGAGACCGACACCCGGCACTACGCGCACGTGGACATGCCGGGCCACGCCGACTACGTCAAGAACATGGTCACCGGGGCCGCGCAGCTCGACGGGGCGATCCTCGTCGTCTCCGCCCTCGACAGCGTCATGCCGCAGACCGCCGAGCACGTGCTGCTCGCCCGTCAGGTGGGCGTCGACCATGTGGTCGTCGCGCTGACCATGGCCGACCGGGCCGACGAGGAGCTCGCCGACCTGGTCGAGCTGGAGGTCCGCGAACTGCTCACCGCGCAGGGCTACGGCGGCGACGCCGTGCCCGTCGTACGGGTCTCCGGACTCGGGGCGCTGGAGGGCGACCCGCGCTGGACCGCGTCGATCGAGGCGCTGCTCGACGCGGTGGACACCTATGTGCCCCTGCCGGAGCGGTACGTGGACGCGCCGTTCCTGCTGCCGGTGGAGAACGTGCTCACCATCACCGGCCGCGGGACGGTGGTCACCGGTGCCGTCGAGCGCGGCACGGTCCACGTCGGTGACCGGGTCGAGGTGCTCGGCGCCGGTGTCGAGAGCGTCGTCACCGGCGTGGAAACCTTCGGCAAGCCCATGGCCGAGGCGCAGGCGGGCGACAACGTCGCGCTGCTGCTGCGCGGGGTGCCACGGGACGCCGTCCGGCGCGGGCACGTCGTCGCGGCGCCCGGCAGCGTCGTGCCCCGGCGTCGCTTCACGGCGCGGGTGTACGTGCTGTCGGGGCGCGAGGGCGGCCGCACCACCCCGGTGTCGACCGGCTACCGGCCGCAGTTCTACATCCGTACCGCGGACGTGGTCGGCGACGTCGACCTCGGCGAGGTCGCGGTCGCCCGCCCCGGCGACACGGTCACGATGACCGTCGAGCTGGGACGCGAGGTACCGCTGGAGCCCGGGCTCGGCTTCGCCATCCGCGAGGGCGGCCGGACGGTCGGCGCGGGCAGCGTGACCGCCGTCGAGTGACGGCGCGCCACCCGGGCACGGGGACGCTCCCGGTCCCCGTGCCCGGGTCCGGGGCGCCTCCGTACGGGCAGGCGCCCCGGTGCGGTCCGGGCGGGGCCGGTCGCGCGGGCACAATGGGACGGTGAACGAGCCCATACCCGTAAGCCGAGCCGTCGATCACGGGTTCGCCAAGCTGATGCCCGACGTCGACCGGGAGCGGGCCTGGCTGCTGACCGTCGACGGGGCTCCGCAGTCGTACGTCGACCTGGACGAGCCGACGCACCTGGAGTTCGAGTACGCGCGCCGGCTCGGGCACGTCCTGGACACCGTCACCCGGGCCGGGGCTCCGCTGGACGCGCTGCACCTCGGCGGAGGCGCGCTCACCCTGCCCCGCTACCTGGCCGCGACCAGGCCCGGATCCCGGCAGGACGTCGTCGAGGCCGACCGGGGCCTGCTGGACCTGGTCGCCGAGCATCTTCCGCTCCCGGACGGCGCGGGCGTCACCCTGCACGCCACCGACGCCCGCCGCTGGCTGGAGGCCGCCCCCGACGACTCGGCCGACGTCCTGGTCGCCGACGTCTTCGGCGGCTCCCGCGTCCCCGCGCACCTCACCTCCCTCGGTTACGCCCGTGAGGCCGGGCGGGTCCTGCGCGACGGCGGTGTCTACCTCGCCAACCTCGCCGACGCCGCTCCGTTCGCCTTCCTGCGCTCCCAACTCGCCACCTTCGCGGCGGTGTTCCCGGAACTCGCGCTGATCGCCGAACCGGGCGTGCTGCGCGGCCGCCGCTTCGGGAACGCGGTGCTCGTCGCCGCGCGGCACCCGCTCGACACCGCCGCCCTGGCCCGCCGGACCGCCGCCGACGCCTTCCCCGCGCGCGTCGAGCACGGGGCGGCGCTGCGCGACTTCATGGGCGACGCACGCCCGGTACGGGACGAGGACGCCGTACCTTCGCCGGTGCCCCCCGACGGCGCTTTCGGCATCGGCTGAACAACGGGCGGAAAAACGAAATGCACAGAACGCCGCGGTGCGCAAAAGGAGGTGGGGGAACAGGGTTGGCACTCTCCGAATTTCCCGTCGCATTCGGCTGCCGGGCCGGGGTGTGGATATTTCGTCGTCGCGCCCGGAAGTCCTGCCGACGGTAGTATGACCTTCATCGGAGGGAGGGGATCCAGCGCGCTGCGGCGCCTCGGATGACGGTCTTGACGACGGTCTTGGAGGAACCATGGCTGCGGAGATCTCGCCGCTCATCAAGCCCTCCCGGCTCAGACGTCGGGAAGGCCTGTGGGGCGAATGCCTGGCCGAGTTCCTGGGGACCCTCGTCCTCATCGCCTTCGGCTGCGGCGTGGTGGCCATGACGGTCGCGGCGCTGCCGGGTTCGGGCCGTACGTCGGGGCCGACGACGTTCTTCTGGGGAGCCGGGGACTGGCTGCTGATCACCTGGGGCTGGGCGTTCGCGGTCGTCTTCGGGGTGTACGTGGCCGGCGGGGTGAGCGGGGCACACCTCAATCCGGCGGTGACCCTGGCGTTCGCGGTGCGGCGCAAGTTCGCCTGGGTCAAGGTCGCGCCGTACATGCTGTCGCAACTGATCGGCGCGTTCACGGGGGCCGCACTCGTCTACGCGGTCTACCACGACGCGATCAACACCTTCGACGCCGCCATGAAGGGCCCGAAGACCAACGGGCACACGCTCGCGTCGTTCTCCATCTTCGGGACTTTCCCCGCGCCGTATTTCCACGGCGGAATCTGGGGGCCGCTGATCGACCAGATCGTGGGAACGGCGTTCCTGGTGATGCTGATCGTCGCCGTCATCGATCTGCGCAACACCGCCGTGAAAGCGAATCTGGGTCCGCTGATCATCGGATTCGTCGTCGCGGCGATCGGCATGTCCTACGGGGCGAACGCCGGATATGCCATCAATCCGGCCCGTGACCTCGGGCCCCGCCTTTTCACCTGGGCCGCGGGGTGGCAGGATCTGGCGATGCCTGGGACATTGGCGGGGTCGTTCAGCAATTACTTCTGGATTCCCATCGTCGGCCCTCTGGTCGGCGGGGTGATCGGGGTGCTGGTGTACGACCTGTTCATCGGTGACGTCCTGCATCTGCGCGCCAGGGAGGGCGCCGGACTCGAGGTCGGCCCCGCGCACAACGAGGGGATCCCGGACGACGAATAGCCGTACGACCGGACGGCCTTGCCCGGACCGGCGGGTGAACCCCGGGCGCGGGCGGGCGCCGTGAGGTCACCCGTCGGCCGGGTGCCTGGAACACCGGGACCGCCGCCGGGCCTTGCCGGTCAGTTGCGGGTCGGGTCCCCGTGCAGCCGGACCGTGCTGAGGATCTTCATGACGGTCGCCTTCGGGACCTCCTTGTCGACGCCCGTGGCCCCGTAGAGGTTCCAGGAGACGAAGTCGTCGGCGGAGTTCTTGAAGCCGAACGTGATCGCCTTGCCGTCGGTGGCGCACTTGCCCTTCTGGGGCGTGTGGGCGGACTGCGCCCAGGCGTAACTGCCCTTGACGCCCGAGGCGGTCGTGTAGGGCGTGGCCTTCTTGTCGAACGTGATCGACTTCTTGTCCGGCTGGGTGTAGCCGCCGTACACCCACCACGCCGGGGTGTTGACCGCCACCTCGTCGGTGCTCTTGGCGCCGCCGCCGCCCTTGGTGCCCACCACGGCCAGCGGGGTGTCCTCGGTCCTGCCGTCCTTGTCGTCGTCGGACGTGCACCACTTCGACTGGTACTCGGCCGTCCCGGACATGATGATGATCGGCTTGGCGTCGTCCGAGTTGTCCTCCTCGAAACCGATGCTCAGGCCGGGGGACTGGACCTCCCAGTCGGCCGGCACGTCGAAGGCGATGCCCCACTTGGGGTTCACGACGACCTTCCAGCCCGCGACCGTCGGCTTCTCGGTCTCGTTGCCGCGCGGGTTGTCGTCCGCGCCGGACGCCGTGGCACTCGGGTCGCTCGGCGTCGTGGACGCGGAGGTGCTCGGCTTCTTGTCCTTGCCGTAGACCTCGACCTCGTCCTTGTCCTTGCCCAGGACCAGATAGCCGGTGACGCCCGCCGCCACGACCACGGCCGTCGCCGCCAGGATCGCGACCAGCTTGGTCCGGTTGCCGCCACCGCCGCCGCCCGGCTGCGGCCGGGGCGCGCCCGCGGGTATGGACGCGCCCCACTGGGGCTGCTGCTCATACGGGTTGGGCTGCTGATAGCCGGGCTGCTGATACGGATTCGGCGCTTGGTACCCCGGCTGCTGGTACGGGTTGTTCTGTCCCTGCGGGTTCTGTCCCTGCGGGTTCTGCTCGCCCCCGGGCGGCTGCTGTCCTGGCCACATGGCGAGCAACCCTAGTGCCGCCATGGACACGAATCGGTCACCGCCCTTTGTCAGGCACGTACCGATGGTGCCGCCACGGATCTGGCCAGCGAAGACTACTCGTGGGTAACATCTGGTTCATGAGCGCAGACCAGATGTCGATCGGCGAGATGCTCGCCGCCACGGTGCCCATGGTTCGGACCCTGAACCTGGAGTACCTGGAGACCACCCCGGAGCGGGCCGTCCTCGCCCTCCCGGACCAGAGCGAGTACCGCAACCACGTCGGCGGGCCGCACGCCGGGGCGATGTTCACCCTCGGTGAGTCGGCCAGCGGCGCGATCGTCCTGGCCGCCTTCGGCGACCAGCTCGACCGTGCCGTGCCGCTGCCGGTCAACGCCGAGATCGCCTTCAAGAAGATCGCGCTCGGCCCGGTGCGGGCCACGGCCACGCTCGGCCGCCCGATCGCGGAGGTCGTCGCCGAGCTCGACGAGGGCAGGCGTCCGGAGTTCCCCGTCTCCGTCGCCATCCAGCGCGAGGACGGTGCCGTGACCACGGAGATGACGGTCCTGTGGACCCTGCGTCCCAACGGCTGAACACCGGCTCGTTCGGGTGACCCGGTAGGCTTCCCGGCGTGCGCGCCTTTCGGCGCGCGCCGGGAGACACGGGACACAACGGGAGGAAGCCGCGGTGCACGTCCAGGAATGGCTCGACACGGTGCCCGCCGGTGCCGTCTACGCCGTGGTGGCCCTGGTCATCGGAGTGGAGAGCCTGGGCATCCCGCTGCCGGGGGAGATCGTCCTGGTGTCGGCCGCCCTGCTGTCCTCGCAGCACGGGGGAGTCAACCCCGTCGTGCTCGGCGCCTGCGCGGTCGCCGGCGCGGTGATCGGCGACTCCATCGGCTACGCCATCGGCCGCAAGGGCGGACGCCCGCTGCTGGCCTGGCTCGGCAACAAGTTCCCCCGGCACTTCGGCGAGGCGCACATCGCGACCGCCGAGCGGTCCTTCGAGAAGTGGGGCATGTGGGCCGTCTTCTTCGGCCGCTTCGTCGCCCTGCTGCGCATCTTCGCCGGCCCGCTCGCGGGCGTGCTGCGGATGCCGTACTGGAAGTTCCTCGTCGCCAACGTGCTCGGCGGGATCGCCTGGGCGGGCGGCACGACCGCGGTCGTCTACTACGTCGGGCTCGTCGCCGAGGACTGGCTGAAGCGGTTCTCGTACCTGGGGCTGGCGGCGGCCGTGCTCATCGGACTGACGTCGGTGCTGGTGCTCAAGCGCCGGGCGAAGAAGACGGCGCAGCAGCGGACGGCGGACGAGCGCGAGGCGGTTCCGGCCGCCGAATAGGCGGCCGCACCGGCCTCTGTGGTCACCTGACTGCCGTCAGCGGGCCGGCCGCGCGGCTCAGCCCTCGTGCACCTCGCGGTGGGCCTTGGCCAGTTCCGCGTACATCGTGCCGTTCAGGGTGATCCCCTGCCGCTCCTCCTCGGTCAGCTCCCGCCGGACCTTCGCGGGGACGCCCGCGACCAGGGACCCCGGGGGCACCTGCATGCCCTGCGGTACCAGGGCCTGCGCCGCGACCAGCGAGCCGGCGCCGATCACCGCACCGTTCAGCACCGTCGCCCCCATGCCGATCAGACAGTCGTCGCCGACCGTCGCCCCGTGCACGACGGCGTTGTGCCCGACGGAGACCCGCTCGCCCACCGTCACCGGGAAGCCGGGGTCGGCGTGCAGGGTGCAGTTGTCCTGGATGTTGCTGCTCGCGCCGACCGAGATCCGCTCCACGTCGCCGCGCAGCACCGCCCCGTACCAGACGCTCGCCCCGGCCCCCAGCGTCACGTCGCCGATCACCGTGGAGGTGGGGGCCGTGAAAGCCTCCGCGTCCACCCTCGGTTCCCTGCCGCCGATGCCTGTGATCAGCGCGCTGTGCGTCATCGCCGTCTCCTCGTGTCCGTCGTACACCGGCACCGTACGCCACCGGGTGGGGTGAAGATCACAGGTTGCGGACGGCATGGTCACGGCACGCGCCGACTACGGTGAGCGGGTGCCGAAGAGCAAGAACACGTTCTCATCCTGGTGGCGCCGCGCGGCGCAGCGGGCCGTCCACGCGGGCTGGGCCTGGGCGCAGCGCGCGGGCTCCGTCAGCGCCGAACACCCGGGGCGCTTCCGCTTCGGCTCGATCGGCCCGGCCACCCGGCTCGCCTTCCCGCTCGGCACCGTGTTCGGCGAGCCGTGGATCCATCTCGGCTCCCACTGCATCGTCGCCGAACAGGTCACCCTCACCGCGGGCCTGATGCCCGACCTCGATCTGGGCCCGGACCCGATCCTGCGCATCGGCGACGGCGTCGTGCTCGGCCGCGGCAGTCATGTCATCGCCGACACGACGGTCACCATCGGCAGCGACTGCTACTTCGGACCGTACGTCTACGTCACCTCCACGAACCACTCCTACGACGACCCGCACGAGCCCATCGGCAAGCAGTGGCCGCGGATGGAGCCGGTGGAGATCGGGCCGGGCTGCTGGATAGGGACCGGGGCGGTGATCCTGCCGGGTGCCCGGATCGGACGCAACGTCGTGGTGGCCGCGGGCGCGGTCGTCCGGGGGACCGTGCCCGACCACGCCGTGGTGGCCGGGGCGCCCGCCCGGGTCGTACGCCGCTGGACGCCGGACGGGGGCTGGCAGCCGCCGCTGCGCACCCCCGCACCGGTCCCGGTCCCGGACGGGGTCACCTCCGACCAGTTGGCGGCACTGGCGGGCCTCGACGAGGAGACGGTGGCGAAACTGGCCCGGCTGGAGCCCTGAGGCCCTCGGGGGTGCCGGGCGCGGCCCGCGGCGCCGGGCCGGTGGTCGGCTCATCCGGTCGCCAGCAGCAGCGTGCCCACCAGGGCCAGGCCGGCGCCCGCCGCCTGTACGGCGCGCAGCCGTTCACTGAGGAAACCGCGCGCGGCGAGGGCGGTCACCACGGGGTAGAGCGAGGCGAGTACGGCGGCGACCGTGATCGGCCCGTGCTGGGCGGCCACGGAGTACGTGCCGTTGGCCGCGACGTCGGCGAGGCCGACGAAGGCGAGCGCCGGGAGCGAGGCCCAGGGGAAGCCGCCCGCCGGAAGGGCCGGGGCGCCGCGGCGCGTGGCGGCGTACAGCGCGGCGCCGCCCACGGCCACGTTCGTCAGGCGCTGCACGAACAGGGCCAGGAACAGGCCGGTGACCGTGGTCGACGCCTCGGCGATCAGCGCGAAGACCGTGCCGAAGCCGAGCGCGGCGACCAGGGTCAGCAGGATGGCCCGGCGCTGCACACCGGCGCCCCTGAGCTGCGGACCGCCCGCGAGCACGACACCCGTGACGGCGACGGCGATCCCCGCGGCCTGCGTCAGTCCGGGGCGCTCGCCGAGGAAGAGGCCCACGCCGACGGGGACGGCGACGCTCAGGGTGGCCAGCGGGGAGACGACCCCCATCGGGCCCAGGGCGAGTGCCTTGTAGAAGGAGAGCAGCGCGACCGGGCCGACCAGACCGGCGGCGAACGCGAACCACAGCCGCGGCCCGGCCTCGCTCCAGCCCCCGGTGGCCGCTACGATCGCGCCGAGCACGACCGCGGCGATCCCCTGGGAGACCACGACGACGGACAGCGCCGGGATCCGCCGGGTCAGCACCCCGCCGCCGAAGTCGGCCAGGCCCCACAGCAAGCTGGTGGCCAGGGCGAAGAGTGCTGTCACGGGGTGCCTCGCAGTACAGTTCGGTGAACGATCGGGTGCATCACACAGTAGTTCAGTGCGATGGACTCTGTCATTCACAATACTGAACCCCGGGTGCTCTTCGGATATCCATGGATATCCGGTCACACCAGATATTGGACGGAATGTGTCGGACCTCGACCTGCTGACCCAGTCCCTGGCGCGCAACGTCAAGCGCTGGCGCACCGAGCGCGGCTTCACCCTGGACGCGCTCGCCGCGCGGGCCGGCGTCAGCCGCGGCATGCTCATCCAGATCGAGCAGGCCCGCACCAACCCCAGCATCGGCACGGTCGTCAAGATCGGTGACGCCCTCGGCATCAGCATCACCACCCTGCTCGACTACGAACAGGGTCCGAAGGTGCGCGTCGTCCCCGCCGAACAGGCCGTGCGGCTGTGGCGCACCGACGCGGGCAGCTACAACCGGCTGCTCGCGGGAACCGAGGCCCCCGGCCCGCTGGAGATGTGGGACTGGCGGCTGATGCCCGGGGAGAACAGCCTCTCCGACCCGCATCCCGTCGGCACGGTCGAGCTCGTCCATGTCCTGGCGGGGGAGCTGACCCTCACCGTCGACGGCGTGGACCACGTCGTCCCGACCGGCGCGAGCGCGTCCTTCGAGGCCGACACCCCGCACACGTACGGCAACCGGGGCGACGTCCCGATGGAGATGGTCATGGCGGTCTCCGTCCCGCCCGTGCGCTGAGACGCCCCCGGGGCCGCCGCCGGACGGCTGTTACCGTGCGGCCATGCGCGCACCCATCGGAGACTTCGACCACGCCACCCCCGCCCCCGACTGCCTCGACGAACTCACCGGCCCGGTCGCCGACGCCGTACGCCACTGGACCGGCACCGTCCCCGCCGGCGAGATCCTCTACGTCGAGACCGACCCGCGATGGGCAGACACCGCCGTCTTTGTAGAGCACTACGGCCGGGACCTGCTGGAGCGGTCCGCGAACTGCGTCGTCGTCGCCGGCAGGCGCGGCAGCGGGACCACCCTGGCCGCGTGCCTGGTCCTGTCCACCACGCGCGTCGACGTCAACGGCGTGGTCCGCCGGCAACTCGGCGCCCGCAAGGCCTCGTTCGCGCCCATGGACACGGCGACCGGGGAGACCGGCATGGAGTACGGCGGGATCACCCCGATCGGGCTGCCCGCCGACTGGCCGGTGCTGGTGGACTCGGCGGTCGTCGACCTGCCGTACGTCCTGGTCGGCAGCGGACGCAGGCGCGGCAAGCTGCTGGTGCCCGGCAAGGCGTTCGCACAACTGCCGGGCGCGGTCGTGCTGGAGGGCCTGGGCACGTCCTGAGGTCACACCCGCGCGTGGTGGGCCAGCGCCAGATGCGGGTCGGCCTGGCCCGCGACCGGCGCCGGATCGGCGTGCACCAGCGCCGCGGTGAGCCGGGGAACGGCGTGCAGCAGGGCGTGCTCGGCGTCCACGGCGATCGCGTGGGCCTGCCGCACGGTCGCCTCGCCGTCCACCACCACGGCCACCTCGGCGCGCAGCCGGTGCCCGATCCAGCGCAGCCGCAGCTCGCCGACCCCGCGCACCCCCTGGACCGCCGACAGCGCCCGCTCGGCCCGGTCCACCAGCGCCGGGTCCACGGCGTCCATGACCCGCCGGAACACCTCCCGCGCGGCGTCCCGCAGCATCAGCGCGATCGCCGCCGTGATCGCCAGCCCCACCACCGGGTCGGCCGCCTGCCGGCCGAGCGCCGAACCGCCGGCGCCGATCAGCACCGCCAGTGAGGTGAACCCGTCCGTACGGGCGTGCAGTCCGTCGGCGACCAGGGCGGCCGAACCGATCGAGCGGCCGACCCGGATCCGGTGCCGGGCCACCCACTCGTTGCCCGCGAAGCCGACCAGGGCGGCCACGGCGACCGCCGGGACGTGCTCGACAGGCCGCGGGGACAGCAGCCGCTCGAACGCGGTCCACCCCGCGAAGGCCGCCGAAGCGCCGATCGTCAGCACGATCGCCAGGCCCGCCAGGTCCTCGGCGCGGCCGTAGCCGTAGGTGAAGCGGCGGGTCGCGGCCCGCCGGCCCAGCACGAAGGCGATGCCGAGCGGTACGGCGGTCAGCGCGTCCGCGGTGTTGTGCACCGTGTCGCCGAGCAGCGCCACCGACCCGGAGAGGACCACGACCACCGCCTGTACCGCCGCCGTCGCCCCGAGCACGGCCAGCGACACCCACAGCGCGCGCAGCCCCCGGGCCGAGGCCTCCAGGGCGGGGTCGAGCCGGTCGGCGGTCTCGTGGGAGTGGGGGGTGAGGAGATGGGCGAGGCGGTGCCGCAGCCGGCCGGCGGGACGGGCCGGCCCGTGGCCGTGGGAGTGCTCCCGACCGTGGGGGCGCGCGTGCTCATGACGGCTCGCCCCCCGGTCCTGATGGCGGGCCGGGTCGGGCCCGTGCCCGTCGTGATGCACATGACCACGACCGTGGCCGTGCGCGTGGTCCTGCTCGTGTCCCTTGTCGTGCCGGTCGCTCACGGCGATCCCCTTCCGGTGCGCCGGGCGCAGGTGCGCGGGAGTGGACGCGTCTCGCCCTCGACGCCATTATGTGCGCATGAGCGCACACATGCACCCGTCTCCCGCGCATCGGCACCACGGGCATCCGCGTACCCCCGGAGAGGAGCATTTCGCCCTCGCGGCCGAGATCCTCGCCCTGCTCGGCGACCGCACCCGCCTCACCCTGCTGCACGCACTGGCGGCCGGGGAGGCGGACGTCACCACGCTCACGGAGACGTGCGGAGCGGCGCGGCCGGCCGTGAGCCAGCATCTGGCACGGCTGCGCCTCGCCGGACTGGTGAGCACCCGCAAGGAGGGCCGCCGGGTCGTCTACGCGCTCCGCGACGGCCATCTGCGCCGTCTGCTGGACGAGGCGCTCGACGTGGCCGACCACCGGCTCCGCGACCAGCCCGTCCACGACTGACCCGCGGCCGGCGCATCGGTCGTACCGGAGGGAGCGGCGCTCAGCCCAGCCTCGGGATCTCGATCGCCGGGCAGCGGTCCATCACCATCTCCAGGCCGGCGGCCCGGGTACGGTCGTACGCCTCCTCGTCCATCACGCCGAGCTGGAACCAGACCGCCCGCGCCCCCTTGGCGACCGCCTCGTCGGCGACCGCCCCGGCGAGACGGCCGTTGACGAACACATCGACCACGTCCACGTCGAAGGGGATGTCCGCGAGGGACGCGTAACCACGCTCGCCGTGCACGGTCTCCGCCTTGGGGTGCACGGGGACGACCCGCTTGCCGAAGCGCTGGAGCACCTCGGCGACGCCGTACGCGGCGCGGTCGCGGTTGGACGACAGGCCCACCACGGCCCAGGTGTCACCGAGCTCGGTGAGAATCGTGCGGATCGTTGCCTCGTCGCCGTACACCGGCGGCCTCCTCGACACAGACGGGAAAGGGCTCTCCCGGGGACAACAGCACGGTACGCGGTGGGATTCCGGCGGCCGGGCCCCGCCCGCCGTACCGGTTCGGTACCGGTTCGATGTCCTGATTCCGCGCAGCCTGTCTGCGCGACGGCCTCCACCCGCCTACGCTCACCTCGTGCTCCGCATCATCGACGCCCGTATTGGCGAACTCGTCGACGCCGCCCCGGTCCGCCGGGGCCTGACCCGGGTCGAGGCGCACGTGCCCGGGTTCGACCTCACCGCAATGCGCCTGCTGCTCGTCACCGACCTTCTCGTACGCGCCCTCGAGCTCGGCGGCACGCCGGTGTGGGCGCTGCTGACCGCACCGCGCGAGGGGGCCGAACTGCGCGCGGGCGCCGCGGCCCTCGGGGTGCGGCCCTTCGAGGACGCGCGGGACATCGGGACCGGACTGGGCGAGGCCCAGGTCCTGCACGTGGTGGGCACGGGTGGCGCCGTGCCCGACGGCGTCCGGGTCGAGGTCGCGCCCGTCGTCCCCGGCGGGGCGGGGGTCCCGCAGGGCACCGACCCGACCGTGCTGCGCCTGGCGCTGCTCGGCCACCCGCGCGGCGCGCCCCTGCACCTCGGACCGGACGCCCTGACGGACGCCGAGCGCACCCTCGGGCGCTGGCGCCGCGCGGTCGCCGGCTGGGCCACCCGCCCCTCCCGGCCGGTCCCCGACGAGGTGCGGGTACGGCTGCGCACCGCCTGGGAGGACGACCTGGACGTGCCCGAGGTCCTGAACGTCCTGCGCTGGGTGGAGGAGGCCGGACCGGACCTGCCGGAGGGCGCCCGCTTCGAGACGTACGCCTACGCCGACCGGCTGCTGGGCCTGGAGCTCACCCGCGACCTGGGAACCCTCGTATGACCGCGCGCGCCGGGGCGGGCCCGCTGCGCCGCCTGGTCGTGCTGCGGCACGCCAAGTCCGCCTGGCCGGAGGGCGTGCCCGACCACCGGCGGCCGCTCGCGCCGCGGGGCCGCCGGGACGCCCCGGCCGCGGGCCGGGCCCTCGCCGAGGCCGACTTCCTGCCCGACCTCGCCCTGTGCTCCACCGCCCTGCGCGCCCGGCAGACCTGGGACCTGGCCGCCGCCGAGTGGGGCACCCCGCCGCCGGTGCGCTACGACGCGCGGCTGTACGGGGCCGGTGCGCCGGAACTGCTGGACGTGGTGCGCGAGACACCGCCCGAGGTCGAGACGCTGCTGCTGGTCGGCCACAATCCCGGCCTGGAGGAACTCGTCCTCGACCTGGCCGACGACGGCCTCGACGGAGCGCTGGAGGAGGTCCGGGCGAAGTTCCCGACCTCCGCGATCGCGGTCCTCGCCTGGTACGGGAGCACCTGGCGGGCGCTCGCCCCGGGCTCGGCCCTGCTGACGTCGATGACGGTGCCGAGGGGGCGGCGGCTGAGCTAGCGCCTCACCGGTGACGCGGCCTCAGCCCACATGGACGTACGGCCTGCGCTGCGGGGCCCGTTCCGCGCGGCGCAGCACCTCCCGGGTGACCGGCGCGACCTCGCCGTCGCCGAAGACCAGGAACCGGATCAGATGGCTGACGGGGTTGCCCTCCGTCCAGCTGAAGTAGGCGTGCGGCACCTCGCCGGTGCGGTCGCGCAGGGCCAGCAGCACCGCGGCGATGGTGTTGGGCACCGTCGGGCCCTGCGCCCGCAGCCGCCGTACGCCGTGCAGCTCGTCGCCGCGCACGGTGACGTCGGCGCTGAAGTCCGAGGAGTCCCGCACGAACACCTCCAGGAACAGCACAGGACCGCCCTTCGGGATGGGGGTGTGCCCGCGCTGCTCGTGCTCCTTGGCCCGGTACTCCCGCCGGGTGTGCTCCACCGGTTCGTTCGCGATCAGCCGCAGCGGGCCGGCCCGGGCCGCCCCGTCGACGATCCGCCGCGCGCGCTCGTCGAGGACGACCTCGGCGACGCGCAGTTCGAAGGCCCGGTGCACCCGCGAGACGAACGAGGTCACCAGGATGGCCACGATGAAGATCGCCGCGATCTTGATGCCGTCCGGCCGCTCGATCACGTTCGCCACCAGCGTGTACGCGAACACGGCGGTGATCGTGCCGAACCCGAGCGCGGCACGGTGCCGGCCACGCCGATGCACCGCGACCGTGGAGGCGAACGCCGCCGACAGCATCAGCACCAGCACACCGGTCGCGTACGCGCCGCTCTGCCGGTCCACGTTCGCGTCGAACCACAGGGTGATGAGCACCGCCGCCGTCATGAAGACCAGGACCAGCGGACGCACCGCCCGCGTCCACTCGGGGGCCATGCCGTAGCGCGGCAGATAGCGCGGTACGAGGTTCAGCAGCCCGGCCAGCGCGGAGGCGCCCGCGAACCACAGGATCGTGATCGTGGAGATGTCGTACACCGTGCCGAACACCGTGCCGAGATGCTGGTGGGCGAGGTAGGCCAGCGCGCGGCCGTTGGCCTTGCCGCCGCTCCTGAACTCCGACTGCGGGATGAGGATCGTCGTGGCCAGGCTGGACAGCAGCAGGAAGCAGCTCATGATCAGCGCGGCCGTGGTGAGCAGTCGGCGGGTGCCGTGGATCCGGCCCGCCGGGTTCTCGTACGTGTCCGTCGGAGCGCCCCTGACCTGCGGCATCACGGCCACGCCGGTCTCGAAGCCGGACATGCCGAGCGCCAGCTTCGGGAAGACCAGCAGCGCCACGCCGATCATCATCAGGGGCGAGGAGTGCTGCGCGCTCAGCGCGTCGGTCCAGTCGTCCACGCGCACCGGGCCGGTGAACACCGCCCACGCGGAGGCGGCGAGCACCACCAGATTCAGGGTCAGATACGTCGCCACCAGCACCACCGCGATGCCGATAGCCTCCCGGAAACCCTTGAGGAAGACCCCGCCCAGCAGCCCCACCAGCACCAGGGTGATCCACAGGTTCTCGCCGCGCAGCCACGGCGGCGCGAACGGGTTCTCCACCACGTGCGCGGCGGCGTCCGCCGCCGACAGGGTGATGGTGATGATGAAGTCGGTCGCCGCGAAGCCCAGCAGCACCAGCACGAAGATCTTCCCCGACCACCACGACAGCAGCCGTTCCAGCATGGCGATCGACCCCTCGCCGTGCGGACTCTCGCGCGCCACCCGGCGGTAGACCGGCAGCGCGCCGAACAGGGTCAGCCCGATCAGCACCATGGTCGCGAGCGGGGACAGCAGACCGGCGGCGAGCGCGGCGATGCCCGGCTGGTAGCCGAGCGTGGAGAAGTAGTCGACACCGGTCAGGCACATCACCCGCCACCACCGGTGGCCCTCCTGTCCGGCCCGCGCCTTCGCGTGCGGGCCGGGGTGCCGCGCGGTCTGCTCGCTCAGGCCCTGAAGCAGCCAGGCCCGCCAGCGGGCCGTGCGCGCGGAGCGGCCCGACGCGGTGGGGCTCGACGGGGTGGCCCCGGCACCGCCGGTGCTCCCCACGTGCGTGCCGGTCATGCCGGTGTCTCCCGTCTTGCGGACCTCCCCACATCGTCGCCCGCACCCGCGACGCGGGCGACCGCACGAGCGGCCGTACGGAGGGCTGTACGGGCGGCCGTACCGAGGGCTGCGCGGGCGGCTGTCCGGAAGGCTGTACGAGCGGCCGCACGGGCTCCGTCTAGGCTGGCCGGATGCAGGACCAGTACCGCACCGTCGCCCACCCGGGTGTGCACGAGACCGAGGTCAACCGTTCCCGCTTCCTGTGCGCGCTCGCTCCGGCGGCCACCGAGCAGGAGGCGCAGGACTTCGTCGCCGCCGTCCGCAAGGAGCACGCCGACGCCACGCACAACTGCTGGGCCTACGTCATCGGAGCCGACGCCTCCGTCCAGAAGGCCAGCGACGACGGCGAGCCGGGTGGCACGGCCGGGGTCCCCATGCTCCAGATGCTGCTGCGCCGCGACATGCGGTACGTCGTCGCCGTCGTCACCCGCTACTACGGCGGCGTCAAGCTCGGCGCGGGCGGCCTCATCCGGGCGTACGGAGGCGCCGTCGGCGAGGCCCTGGACGCGCTCGGCACCCTGACCCGGCGGCGCTTCCGGGTGGCCACGGTGACCGTCGACCACCAGCGGGCGGGCAAGGTCCAGAACGACCTGCGCTCGACCGGGCGGGAGGTGCGGGACGTGCGGTACGGGGAGGCGGTCACCATCGAGATCGGGCTGCCGGACGCGGACGTGCCGGCCTTCCGGGGGTGGCTCGCGGACGTGACGGCCGGCACCGCCGGGTTCGAGCTGGGCGGCGAGGCGTACGGGGACGCCTGAGGGCTGAGGGCTGAGGGCCGTCGCCCGACGCTCCAGCGGTGCCGGGACGTATCTCGTTGCTCACCCCGGCGGCGGTCATCCGTCACGCCAATATGGACATATCAGAAAATTGACTGTTGTGCGGGTGTGACGGGCCGGGATCCGTGGGGGATCGGTTGCCGAAAGGCGTTAGCGTGGTGGACGCCGACCGGAGGGTTCATGCCGGTTCGGCCCGAGTGCGCGCCGGTGCCTTCCGCCGCGCGCCCACGGGCAGCCGGTCCGGAAGGAGCAGGTGGGGGAGACGTGCGGGGCGGAGCGGTTTCTTGAGGTTGCTGCACACGTCCGACTGGCATCTGGGCCGGTCGTTCCACCGGGTGGGCATGCTCGGCGCCCAGGCCGACTTCATCGGTCACCTCGTCACGACCGTGCGCGAGCACGCCGTGGACGCCGTGGTCGTGTCGGGAGACGTCTACGACCGGGCGGTGCCACCGCTCGGCGCGGTCGAGCTGTTCGACGACGCCCTGCACCGGCTCGCCGAACTCGGCGTGCCGACCGTGTTGATCTCCGGCAACCACGACTCCGCCCGCCGGCTGGGGGTCGGCGCCGGGCTGATCGACCGCGCCGGCATCCATCTGCGCACCGAGCCCGCGGCCTGCGGCGCACCGGTGGTGCTGGCCGACGCGCACGGCGACGTGGCCTTCTACGGCCTGCCGTATCTCGAACCCGCCCTGGTCAAGGACGAGTTCGCGGTGCCGAAGCCGGGGCACGAGGCCGTGCTCGCCGCCGCCATGGAGCGGGTCCGCGCCGACCTCGCCGGCCGGGCGGCGGGCACCCGTTCCGTCGTGCTGGCCCATGCCTTCGTCACCGGGGGAGAGGCCAGCGACAGCGAGCGGGACATCACCGTCGGCGGAGTGGCCGCCGTACCCGCAGGGGTCTTCGACGGCGTGGACTACGTGGCCCTGGGGCATCTGCACGGCTGCCAGACGATCACCGAGCGCGTGCGCTACTCCGGTTCCCCGCTGGCGTACTCCTTCTCGGAGGCGGAGCACCGCAAGAGCATGTGGCTCGTCGACCTCGACGCCGACGGCGCGGTCACCGCCGAACGCGTCGACTGCCCGGTGCCCCGCGCGCTGGCCCGCATCCGCGGCCCGCTGGAGCGGCTCCTCGCCGATCCCGCGCTCGCCCGGCACGAGCAGGCGTGGGTCGAGGCGACGCTCACCGACCCGGTCCGCCCGGCCGACCCCATGGCCCGGCTCACCGAGCGTTTCCCGCACACCCTCAGCCTCGTCTTCGACCCCGAGCGCGCCCCGGACGACCCGGGCCTGTCGTACGCCGCCCGGCTCGCCGACCGCAGCGACCAGCAGATCGCGGAGGACTTCGTGGCGCATGTGCGCGGCGCCGGGCCCGACGAACGGGAACGGGACGTCCTGCGGGACGCGTTCGACGCGGTGCGCGCCGACGCCGCCGTGCGGGAGGTGGCACGGTGAGGCTCCACCGCCTGGACATCACCGCCTTCGGGCCGTTCGGCGGGGCGCAGACGGTCGACTTCGACGCGCTGTCCGCCGCCGGTCTCTTCCTGCTGCACGGCCCGACCGGCGCGGGCAAGACCTCCGTCCTCGACGCGGTCTGCTACGCGCTCTACGGCGCCGTCCCCGGTGCCCGCCAGGGCGCCCAGGGCCTGACGCTGCGCAGCGACCACGCCGCGGCGGCCGTCCGTACCGAGGTGCGCCTCGAACTGACCGTGGCCGGACGCCGGTTGGAGATCACCCGGCAGCCGCCCTGGGAGCGGCCCAAGCTGCGCGGCTCGGGCACCACGGTCGACAAGGCCCAGACCTGGCTGCGCGAGTACGACGCCGCCGCCGGCGCCTGGAAGGACCTCAGCCGCTCGCACCAGGAGATCGGCGAGGAGATCACCCAGCTGCTCGGCATGAGCCGCGAGCAGTTCTGCCAGGTCGTCCTGCTGCCGCAGGGCGACTTCGCGCGGTTCCTGCGCGCCGACGCCGAGGCCCGCGGCAAACTGCTCGGCCGCCTCTTCGACACGCGCCGCTTCGCCGAGGTCGAGAAGCGGCTGGCCGACCGCAGGAAGGCCACCGAGGCCCAGGTGCGCGAGGGCGACGCCGCGTTGCTCGCGGACGCCCACCGGATGCAGCAGGCGGCGGGCGGCGCCCTGGACCTGCCCGAACTGACACCCGGACAGCCGGGGTTGGCCGACGCCGTACTGATCGCCGCCGCCGTCGCCCGCAGCACCGCCCGCGAGGAACTGGCCGTCGCCCACTGCCGCCTCACCGCCGCCGAGAGCGCGCAGCACAGCGCCGAGCGCGCACTGTCCGACGTGCGTGAAGTGGTCCGGTTGCAGCAGCGGTTCGCCCAGGCGCGGCAGCGGGCCGCACTCCTGGCGGAACGGGCCGACACACACCGGGCGGAGCGGTCCCGCGTGGAGCGCGGACGCAAGGCCGAGGCGGTCGCACCGGCGCTGGAGCTGCGCGAGGCCGCCGACACCGAGCACCGCAGGGCAGCCGCCGCCGAGACGCACGCACGCGCCCTGCTGCCGGACACCTTCGCGGAAGCGGGCGCGGCCGGACTCGCGGCCGCCGCGCGCCGGGCCGCCGAGGAGCTCGGCCGGCTGGAGTCGGCCCGCCGCGCGGAGCACCGCCTGAACGAACTCACCGCAGAGCGCACCGGCCTGGACCGCCAGGAACGCGTCGACGACGACGTCCTCGCCGAGGCGGAGAGCTGGCTCGGCGCCTGGGAGACGGTCCGGACCGCTCTCCAGGCCCGGATCGCCTCGGCCCAGGCGGCCGCCGGCCTCGCCGAGCAGCTCGCCGTACGACGCGAGCCCGCGCGGGCACGCCTGGACGCCGCCCGGACCCGCGACCGGCTCACCGTGGACGTCGAAGCGGCGCGCCTGGGAGCCTTCGACGCGGAGAAGCACGCGACGCAGGCCCGCGCCGACTGGCTGGACCTGAAGGAACAGCGACTGAACGGCATCGCCGCCGAACTGGCCGCGGGCCTGCGGGACGGCGAGCCCTGCGCCGTCTGCGGGGCCACCGCGCACCCCGCGCCCGCCCGCAAGGTCGCCGGACACGTCGGGCGAGAGGCGGAGGAACGCGCCCTGGCCGCCTACCGCGACGCCCAGGAACGCCACGCGGTCGAGGAACGGCGGCTGGCCGCCGTACGCGAGGCGCGGGCCGCCGCCACCGCCGAGGCCGGTGACACCCCGACCGAACAACTGGTCCAACAGGCCGACGAGTTGGAGCGGCAGTACGCCGAGGCCCGTCGCGACGCCTCCGGACTGCACCCGGCGAACGAGGAGTTGAGGCAGGCCGAGCAGGAACGCGACCGGCGTACCGCGCTGCGCCAGGAGGCGGCCGTCCGGGCCGCCGCCCGGGTCGGCCACCGCGACCGGCTGGAGCGTGAAAAGGCCACGCTGGAGGCGGAGTTGGCACAGGCCAGCGGCGAGGCGGGCAGCGTCGCCGCGCGCAGCGCCCAGCTCGAGCGGCAGGTCGCCCTGCTCACCGACGCGGCCGACGCCGCCCGCACCGCAGAGGACACCGCGCGCCGGCTCAAGGACGCCGACGCGCGCCTGGCCGACGCCGCCTTCCGCGCCGGGTTCGACACCCCGCAGGCCGCGGCCGCCGCCCTGCTCGACGACGCCGCCCACCGCGAGCTGCAACGACGTCTGGACGCCTGGCAGTCCGAGGAGTCCGCGGTACGCGCCGTGCTCGCCGAGGCCGACACCGCGGCCGCCGCCCAGCAGTCGCCCGCCGACGGCGACGCCGCCGAGCGGGCCGCCGCCCTGGCCGACCGCCGGCTGCGGGAGGCCGCCTCCGGACGCGACGCGGCCGCCCGGCGCTGCGCCGAACTCGACCGGCTCTCCACCCGCGCGGCCACCGGGGCACGGCGCCTGGCCCCGCTGCGCGAGGAGTACGACCGGGTCGCCCGCCTGGCCGGCCTCGCCGCGGGCACCTCGGCCGACAACGAGCGCCGGATGCGCCTGGAGTCGTACGTGCTGGCGGCCCGCCTGGAACAGGTCGCCGCCGCCGCGAGCGCCCGGCTGGAGCGCATGTCGTCCGGCCGCTACACCCTCGTCCACTCCGACGACCGGACCGGCCGCGGCCGCAGCGGGCTCGGGCTGCACGTCGTCGACGCCTGGACCGGGCGGGAGCGGGACACGGCGACCCTGTCGGGCGGCGAGACGTTCTTCGCCTCGCTCTCCCTGGCGCTCGGCCTCGCCGACGTCGTCACCGACGAGGCGGGCGGGGTCCGGCTGGACACCCTCTTCATCGACGAGGGCTTCGGCAGCCTCGACGACCAGACCCTCGACGAGGTCCTCGACGTCCTCGACTCGCTGCGGGAGCGGGACCGCAGCGTCGGCATCGTCAGCCATGTCGGTGATCTGCGGCGGCGCGTCCACGCGCAACTGGAGGTCGTGAAGGGCCGCTCGGGCTCGGCGGTGCGGCAGCGGGACGTGGGGGGCGCGGGCTGAACCCGGGGCTCCGGGACCCGGCCGCGGCTTCGCGACCCGCCCGGCTCACCGGCCGAGCGGACGCCGGGGCAGGGGCGAGGAGTAGACGACGCTGGTGGTGACCGAGCCCAGCGTGCCGATCTTGCCCGACACCTCCTCCAGATGACGCATCGAGCGGGCCGCGACCTTGATGACGAAGCAGTCGTCGCCCGTCACATGGTGCGCCTCCAGGATCTCCGGCGTCACGGCGACGAGGTCGTGGAAGGGCTTGTAGTGGCCGTTCGGGTAGCGCAGGCGGACGAACGCGAGGATCGGCAGGCCGAGCCGCTCGGGATCGACGACCGCCGTGTACCCCTGGATGACCCCCGCCTCCTCCAGACGGCGCACCCGCTCGGTGACGGCGCTCGCGGACATCGAGACGGCACGGGCGAGTTCGGCGAAGCTGGCGCGGCCCTCGCGCTGGAGGGCGTCGAGGATCCGCCAGTCGGTGGCGTCAGGGGAATACGCGGTCATGACCGAGGAATAGCAGGGGAATCCCCGGCCGATCAAGTGGACGGCCGGGAAACACCACTTCAGGACGGCGATCATCACCCGTAGATTTCTGGGCATGGAGATCCGCCGCACCGCCGACGCGGCGGCCCGAGGGAAGGCCATACGATGACCGCCACCGCCGCCACTTCTGTCACCAACCCCGTCCTGCGCGTCGCCCCGGCGGCCCCGGCCGAGGCCGCCGCCTACTTCCGCGCGAGCCTCGTCTTCCACGCCGACGTCTCCGACGTAGCCGCCGCGCTCGCGGCCGAGGGCGACCCGGGCTTCGTCGTCCTGGACTCCCGCTCCACCGAGTCCTGGGACCAGGGCCACATCCCCGGCGCGGTCCACCTGCCGACCGCGCTCATCGCCGAGCAGGCCGCCCGGCTCCTCGACAAGTCGGTGCCGGTCGTGACGTACTGCTGGGGACCCGGCTGCAACGGTGCCACCCGGGCCGCCCTCGCCCTCGCCGAACTCGGCTACCAGGTCAAGGAGATGCTGGGCGGCTTCGAGTACTGGGTGCGCGAGGGCTTCGCCCACGAGACCTGGGAGGGCCCCGCGCGCCGTGACGCGGACCCGCTGACGGCACCGGTGGACGCGCAGGACTGCGGCTGCTGACCCGGCGACCGCTCGCCGAGCACGGCGTCACCGTCGACCCGGGCCCCGTGGACACCGGTTACGCGGGCGGCGACGATCTCACGGCCGTCGCCGCCCGCTTCCCGGCCGGTCGCCGGGTCAGGTCATCGGCTCGGAGGGCGGCTTCCGCAGGTGAGCCCCGCGGATCAGAGCCGCGACAGCTCGTCCACCAGGTCGTCCAGGCCCAGCGAGCCCTGCGACAGCGCCGCCATGTGCCAGGCCTTGAGGTCGAAGGCGTCGCCGTGCCGCTCGCGCGCCTTCGCCCGGCCCAGCAGCCAGGCCCGCTCGCCGAGCTTGTAGCCGATCGCCTGGCCGGGGATCGTGAGATAGCGGGTCAGCTCGCTCTCCACGAAGTCCGCAGGCCGGCTGCTGTGCGCGCCGAAGAACTCCTCGGCCAGCTCCGGGGTCCAGCGCTCGCCCGGGTGGAACGGGGAGTCCGCCGGGATCTCCAGTTCCAGGTGCATGCCGATGTCGACGATGACGCGCACGGCCCGCATCATCTGCGCGTCGAGATAGCCGAGCCGCTGCTCGGCGTCGGTGAGGAAGCCCAGCTCGTCCATCAGCCGCTCCGCGTACAGCGCCCAGCCCTCGGCGTTGGCGCTCACCCCGCCGAGCGTCGCCTGGTAGCGGGAGAGGTCCGCCGCGACGTGCGCCCACTGCGCGAGCTGGAGGTGGTGGCCGGGAACGCCCTCGTGGTACCAGGTGGAGACGAGGTCGTAGACCGGGAAGCGGGTCTGGCCCATCGTCGGCAGCCAGGTGCGGCCCGGACGGGAGAAGTCCTCCGTCGGCGCGGTGTAGTACGGAGCCGCGGCCCCGCCCGGAGGCGCGATGCAGGACTCCACCTTCCGCACCCGCTCGGCGAGTTCGAAGTGCGTGCCGTCCAGTGCGTCGATCGCCTGGTCCATCAGGCCCTGGAGCCAGTCGCGGACCTCGTCGACGCCCTCGATGTGCTTGCCGTGCTCGTCGAGATGCGCGAGCGCCACCCACGGCGTCGCCGCGCCCGGCAGGATTCGCTCGGCCTCCTGCTCCATCTCGCCGCGCAGCCGGTGGTACTCGGCCCAGCCGTACGCGTACGCCTCGTCCAGATCGAGGTCCGTGCCGTTGAAGTAGCGCGACCAGCGGGCGTAGCGCTCGCGGCCCACCGTGTTCGGCGCGCCCTCGATCGTGGGCGCGTACACATCACGCATCCAGTCCCGCAGCTCCACGACGGCCGCCGTCGCCCCGCGCGCCGCCTCGTCCAGCTCCGCGCGCAGCGCCTGCGGGCCGTCCGCCGCGAACTCCTCGAACCAGCCGCGGCCGCTGCCGTCCGGGGACGACCACTCGGTGAGCTGGTCGATGAAGGTGGCCGTCGGACGCGGTGCCGCGTACAGCTTGCGCTCCAGGCCCAGCGCGAGGGACTCGCGGTAGCCGTCGAGCGCGGCCGGCACCGCGCGCAGCCGCTCGGCGATCGCCGACCAGTCCGCCTCGGTCTGCGCCGGCGTGATGGTGAAGACCTCGCGCACCGAATGCGGCGCGGTGTGCAGGTTGCCGACCGCGCGCAGATGCTCGTCGGCCTCGTGCACGGCGAGCTCCGCGGTCAGCCGTTCGCGCAGCAGTCGTCCGCAGCGGCGCTCGATGTCGCGCTCCGCGCCCGGTTGCCGCTCGGCCTCGTCGAGCCGGGCGAGCGTGGTGCGGGCCAGTGCGGCGAGCGCGTCCTGTCCCGCGGGCGAGGTGTCGGGCAGACGGTTCGAACTCTCCCGCACGCCGAGATAGGTGCCGGTGATCGGGTCGAGGGCGATCAGGTCGTCGACATAGGCGTCGGCGACCTGGCGGGGCAACGGGCTCTTCGTCTCTGGCATGCGGACATCCTCGTACGGATTCCGGTGCCGCGTCAGCCCGGTTTACCGGCCGGGCGCGGCGCCGGTCGGGTCCGGTCAGACAGGCCTGGGTGTGCCCGGTCTGTCGGGCGGCAGCAGCGGGCCGCATTCCCACTGCTGGAAGATCAACCGGGTCTCGACCCTGGCCACTTCCCGCTGCGAGGTGAACTCGTCCAGCACCAGGCGCTGGAGGTCGGCCATGTCCGCGACCGCGACATGGACGAGATAGTCGTCGGGACCGGTGAGATGGAAGACGGTGCGCGCCTCCGGCAGCGCGCGTATCCGCTCCACGAACGGTCCCACCAGCTCCCGTCGATGCGGCCTGACCTGCACCGACAGCAGCGCCTCGAGGCCGCGCCCCAGCTTCGCCGGGTCGACCCGCAGCTGATGGCCGAGGATCACCCCCGAGCGGCGCAGCCGCGCCACGCGGTCCAGACACGTCGACGGTGCGACCCCGACCTGCGCGGCGAGATCACGGAACGTGGTCCGGGCGTCGTTCTGCAACAACCGCAGCAGGTGAAGGTCCACCGGATCCAGTACGACAGATTCGGCCATGACCCGAACGTAGCACGGTGTTCGAATCCATCGCCCCGGTCGCTGTTCACCCTTCCGTCCATGGACTCAGCGAGCACGTTCGCGCCGTACGACGACGTACGCCTTCCTTCGAGAGCACTGGCCACCGAGGCCGTGCACGCGGGCCGGGACGACCTCGCCCGCCAGGGACTCCACGCCCCGCCCATCGACCTGTCCACCACCTACCCCTCCTACGACAGCAGGGGTGAGGCCGCCCGTATCGACGCGTTCGCGCAGACCGGCGCCGAGCCGGACGGCCCGCCGGTCTACGCCCGGCTCGGAAATCCCACGGTCGCCCGCTTCGAGACGGCCCTGGCGCGGCTGGAGGGCACCGAGAGCGCGGTCGCGTTCGCCAGCGGCATGGCGGCGCTCAGCGCCGTGCTCCTGGTCCGCGGCTCGATGGGCCTGCGGCACGTGGTGGCCGTGCGCCCGCTGTACGGGTGCAGCGACCATCTGCTGACCGCCGGACTGCTCGGCTCGGAGGTGACCTGGACCGATCCGGCCGGCATCGCCGACGCCCTGCGCCCCGACACGGGCCTGGTGATGGTCGAGACCCCGGCGAACCCGACCCTCGCCGAGGTGGACCTGCGGGCCGTCGCCCACTCCTGTGGCTCGGTACCGCTGCTCGCCGACAACACCTTCGCCACACCCGTCCTGCAACGCCCGGCCGAGCAGGGGGCGCGGCTGGTGCTGCACAGCGCCACCAAGTACCTCGGCGGACACGGGGACGTGATGGCCGGCGTGGTGGCCTGCGACGAGGAGTTCGCCGGGCGGCTGCGCCAGGTGCGGTTCGCCACCGGCGGGGTGCTGCACCCGCTGGCCGGCTATCTGCTGCTGCGCGGTCTGTCGACGCTGCCGGTGCGGGTGCGGGCAGCGTCCGAGAACGCGGCCGAGCTCGCCCGCCGCCTCACCGCCGACCCGCGCGTCGCCCGTGTCCACTACCCGCGGATCGGCGGCGCGATGATCGCCTTCGAGGTCCACGGCGACCCGCACGAGGTGATCGCGGGCGTCCGGCTGATCACTCCGGCCGTGAGCCTCGGCAGTGTCGACACGCTCATCCAGCACCCCGCCTCCATCAGTCACCGGATCGTGGACGCGGCGGACCGGCAGGGGGCGGGCGTGGGTGACCGGCTGCTGCGGCTCTCGGTGGGCCTGGAGGACGTCGAGGACCTGTGGGCCGACCTGGACGGGGCACTGGGCGAGGCGGCCACGGCCGCCCCGGCCGCGGTGGCGGACGCGCGGCCGTCGGCCGTCTGAACAGGGCGGACCGGCCCGGCGGAGTGCTTCTCCGCCGGGCCGGTCCGGCGGCACCGGGACGCGAGGGTGGCGGCTCAGTCGCGGACGATCCGCTCGCCGTGCCACTCCTGGCGCCGCTCGTAGGGGCGCCGCGCGGCGGCCGTCGCCGTGTCCAGCCGGGCCGTGATCACCAGCGTGCCCTCCTCGATCTGGTAGTCGAGGGGCAGTCCCAGCCCGCGCATCGCGGCGACCATGCCGGTGTTGGAGGCCTGGGTCACGGCGTACACGCTCGCGCAGTGCGCCTCGGCGGCCATCGCGACCAGCCGGCCGAGGAGTTCGGCCCCGACACCGCGCCGCTGCCACTCGTCCTCGACGAGCAGCGCGACCTCCGTCTCGTCCCCGTCCCACAGCAGATGGCCGAGGCCGACGATGCGCCCGGACGCCGTCTGCACCGCGAGGGTCCGTCCGAAGCGCGGGCTGAGCAGGTGGTTCAGATAGCGGTCCGCGTCCTTGACCGGCCCGTGGTAGCGCATCGAGAGGGTGCGCGGCGAGCACCGCTCGTGCATGTCCTTCGCGGCCTTCAGGTCCGCGGTGTCGGCCCGGCGCACGGTGATGTCGTTGCCCTCGGGCAGCGTCAGTACGTCCTGGCCGATCGGCACGCGTGGGCCGAGCCGGGCGTCCAGTTCCACCAGGGCCCGCGCCCGCGCGAACTCGGTCGGCGTGAACGGCAGGTACGGCCGCTCCACGGTGATCACCCCGCCTTCCGGCGCCCGCAGCCGCATCACCGTGTCCTCCAGCACTCCTTCGACGGGTACGACGTCCGCCCCGCGTCCTTGGCCGAGCGGCCGGGCGGGCAGCGAGCGGATGGTGCACCGGCCCAGCAACTGACGCAGAGCGAGGGGCAGTTCGGCCGCGTCCAGGGCGGTGCGGGTGGCCAGTCCCAGCACCCGGGTGGGGGCGTCCACCAGGTCGTGCGCGTCGGCCCGTTCGATCCAGGTGGCGGTGCCGCCGGCCTGCGCCACCGCGCGGGTGATCTCGGTCGCGGGCAGCTCGTCGGGGGCCCGCAGCAGGAACTCGTCCACCGTCCCCTCGCCCAGCGGATGCGTCTGGAGGCTCAGGATGTCCACCCGCTGTCCGGCCAGCGCGGTGCACAGCGCCGCGAGTGATCCCGGCGCGTCCTTGACCGTCGTCCTCATGCGCCACAGGGTGCTCGCCCCGCCCTGGGACGGAACGGTCGCGCGCGAGGGGGCGAGCGGCCCGGCCTGCTCGGCGGAGCGCGGCCGGGTTCCGGTATCGGTCTCCGGGGGTGCGTGACCGTGGCGGCGTGCCCACCAGACGTGGAAGCCCGCCGTGGCCGCGAGTGCCGCCGCCGAGATCACCAGCAGGGCCGGGCCGTCCGGGCCGTGCCCGATCAGGTTCGCCACGGCGTCCGCCACCGCCACGGCCGTGAAGACGCCGGCGAGTTCCACCACATCCCTGCGCCAGTGGTGCACGGGGCGACCGTGCTTCGCTCGCGTCACATCAGACATGTCTCGATTCATGCAACCACTGTGAAGGATGTGTGTTGCGTGATCACGAACGCTTTGTGACTGAGCGGTAAAGACCGAATCTGTACTTTTTACTGCTTTTTGATTGCTGTGTTGCGCCACCGGACCGCCCGTCCATCGAACCAGTTCACCCCCGGTCGGGGCCCGGTGGCGCCGACCCACCGACTACGTCAGGCGGCCACCCCCTCCGTCAGCGCACTGCGCAGTCGCCGGGCCTGCGTCACCAGCCGGGAGGAGCCGCGCCTGGCCGCCGTCTGCGCCAGATGCGGCAGATCCCCGCGCGCACCGGACCGCTCGGCGCACTCCGAGGCCACCGTCAGCAGCTCCCCGAGCCCACGCCCTGCCGTCCCGGTGGCCGGCAGATCGGCGAGCAGGGGCGGCAGCGCCCGGCCGAGCAGGCCCCAGATGGTGGCGTTGGCCCCGGTGGCCGCCGCCGTCCGCAGCGAGTCGGCCAGCCGCTGCGGCTTCACGGCCGCAGAGCGCACCAGCTCCGCGAGGTCCGCGCCCAGCCTGGCCGTGTCCAGCTCGCCACGGGCCGCCAGCACCAGCAGCGCGTCCACGGCGGCGAGCCGGTCCTCCGCGTGCCGGGCGCCGAGCCCGTAGGCCACGCACAGGTGCACCGCCTCGCCCGCCTCCCCGCCCGATTCCGCGAGCAGCGGCAGGAAGCCGACGCCGCGGGTGTCGTCCACCGCGACCCGGGACAGGTCCAGCAGCACCCGCATCGCCACCAGCTCGCGCCGTTCCGGGAGCAGCGCCAGCCAGTGCGGGCGCAGCTCGTCGCTCCAGTGCAGGCAGTACTGCCGTCCGTCGAAGACACCCACCGGGCGGCCCAGAGGCGCGAACTCCGCCGGGAAGTCCTCCTGCAACTCGAGGAGTTCCGCGGACTCGATCAGGACCCGGGAGCCCGAGGCGCGACTGCGCCGCGGCGGCAGGGAGGGCGCCTCGGAGACGAGCCAGGCGGCGAGCCGTGTTCCCTCGGGGGTGCCGAGCGCCGCCGCCCGGGCGGCAGCCGCCGCGGCCGCCGCCCGGTCCGTGCGACGCACCCGCAGCAGCGCCTGCGCGAAGTCGGCCGCCGCGGGCCTGGCCCCCAGCCGCCGGTAGGCGTCGAGGCGCTCCACCAGCTCGTCCGGTTCCAGCAGGCCGGTGCTCCACGTGGGCGTCGACAGCAGGAACGGCAGCGGGTCGGTCCGTATCCGGTACGCCACCTCCCACACCCGGGCCTCGAAGGCGCGGGCGAGCGCGCTGTGCGGGCAGCCCCGCTCCCTCGCGCCCTGCACGACGGCCCGGTGCAGCTGGGCGGTCGTGCACTGTCCCGCCAGCGTCGCCAGGACGAGGTCCAGGGCGTCCTCGGTGTCCTGGAGCGCGTGGAAGGACGCCCCGTAGTAGTGCTCGGCCGGCTGGTGGTACCCGTGATCGGGGCGGGCGTCGCTCCACCACCGGCGTGCCGTCACCGGGGCGAGCGCCTCCAGCAGGCCCTCGCGGTCGCGGTGCACATGCCGTACCAGGCCGTCGAGTGCCCGCTCGAACGCGGCGACGTCCCCGGACGACGCCAGCACGGCGCCCAGTTCCTCCGCGAGTTCGACGGCCGAACCGGGCGCAGGGGCGAGCCGCAGCGGCACGGGTACCGGCGGCAGCACTTCCGGGTGCGCCACGGCGTCCTCGGCCCCGGGCGTGGCGCCCAGCGACCGCACCGCCCGGGTGCGCAGCATCGGGATCAACCCCGCCGCCGCGTCGGCGACCTCGGCGCGCACCTCGGCCGAGGCGACCTTCCCCAGGTGCCGCTCCGCGAGCTTGAGCGCCCGCTCCTGCACATCCGGATCGTCGTACCCGAAGGCCTGCGCCACCACGGGCAGCAGCTCACCGGCCGCCGCCGCGTCCCGGGCGAGCACCTTCCCGAGCAGCACCAACTGCGCCCGCACGAGCTTCTTCTCGGTACGGAACAGCACGGCGGCCGACATCTCCGACAGCCGACGGGTGGCCAGCTCGCCCTCGACGGCCAGCGCGCCCAGCACCGACTGGGCGTGCGCAGCCACCACGGAGACCGCGTCCGAGGCCAGCGCCAGCCAGTCGGCCGTCCGCTCCCGCTGCTCGTCCCGGGTGAGCGCCAGGGTCTTGAGCAACCGCAGGAACACCCTGTGGTCGGCGGCGGTACCGCCGCGCAGGAGCCGGGCCACGCACGCGTCGACGGTCGCCGTCCGGTCGAGGGCGCCCTCGAGGGTCAACAGGGCGATAGCGTCGGTCCAGTTGTTCGGCCCCTCCGCGGCCCCCCACTGCATACGACTGCCGATGTCGTCGGTCTCGAACAGCGCCGCCACCAGCCGTGCCAGGTGCGGATCCCGGCGCAACTGCTCCAGCACCGTGTCCCCGCGGTACCAGGTGGAGCCGATGCGTTCCACCCAGCCCCGCACATAGGCGTCGGTGGTCGGGACCGGGTGGCCCGAGAGCCGGACCAGTCCCGCCACCAGCTCGTGCGACACACGCGAGGCGGCCGGGCGCTCGGCCAGCCGACGGGTGACCTCGGCGAGCCATGCGGGGTCACGGTCGCCCAGGACGTGCAGCACCAGGTCCGGCCTGGTCGTCGACGACCACTGGAGGTCGGCGGCCGCGATCCAGCTCGCCACTCCCGCCGCCCCGGTCTGACAGGCGGCGCCGGCCAGATGCAGGGCGGGGTAGGCGCGTACCGCGTCCGACTCCCAGCGGCGTGGCCGCAGTTCCTTGCGGAGCTGCTTTAACTCGGGGAAGGCCGACCGCCGCTCGGCGTCCGTCATCCCGTCCAGCAGACGTACCACCTCGTCCGTCCGGCCCGTCCGCACCGCGTCCGTCAGTCCACTCATCGCGCACCCCCGTCGATTCCGGTCCCGATCAGCTCCGCGGCGGTGCCCCGCCGCGCCATCCGCACCGCGAGCGCGTGCTTGCACGGCCCGCGCCCACCCCGGTACTTGGCCCACCACAGGCAGCTGCACGTCAGCACCCCGGCCTCGTCCCGCACCCGGTGTATGTGTCCGTCCTCGGCCGTCACCGTCCCGGTCGCGCCGTCCAGGGCGACCGCCCCCGCCGCCACCAGGGCCCGGGCGGACCGCAGCCTGGGGTTGTGGCGCTCCACCCGCGCCGCGTCGTAGGGCAGTTCACGGTGGAAGTAGGCCGCCTCCGCCGTGTCGTACCCGACGCGGCCCGAGGTGCCCAGCCGGACCAGCGCCGCCCGGACCCGCTCCACCGCCAGACCCGAGGCGGCGGCGAGGTCGGCGACGTCGACGCGGGGCTCCCAGGCCAGCAGCACCGACAGCAGTTCGGCGTCGGCCGCCGCCTCGTCCGTGGCCAGGGCCTCCAGGACCCCGCCCTCGCCGGAGAAGCCGCGTGAGACGTCCGGCGACAGCGTCAGGGTCAGCCGCATGCCCGGCAGGACCACCTCCCAGGCACTCGCCGTCGCGGCGACGGAGCCGCCCGCCGGGGCGACCGGCGGCCCGTACACCCGCAGGGCCGTCGCGTGCCGCAGCACCCGCTGGAGTGCGACCAGTCGCTCCGGGCCGGGCAGGCACACCGCGCCGGACACCGCCCGGGTCGTCGGCCGCAGCCCACGGCCCGCGGGCACCACCCACAGCGGGCCGCCCGAGCCGCTGCGGCCCGAACCCCGGGGCAGCGCGCGCAGGAACCGCACCGCCTCGGCGGCGGGCAGTTCGGCCCGCAGATCGAATCCGGCCGCCACCACCTGGGCCTCGGCGAAGCCGCGCAGCCAGCGGTCGGGCAGCGGCACCTTCTTCTCCACGACCGGGCCGTCCAGCGTGGTGACGGCGAGTTCCTCGGGACCGACCCGCAGGTGCAGCGGATCGTCCCCGCCGAGCCGGGACAGCGCGTCGCGCAGCGGGTTGTTGACGTCCACGTTCGTCGTGCCGTGTCCCACCGCGCCGCCGTCCAGGCCGCCTTCGAGGACGTCCAGCCGCGCGTACACCCCGCCGCAGCCGGAGAAGGATTCAAAACGCAGCCGGTCGCCGTTGCCCGTCACCACCGGGTCCAGGGACGCGGGCAGCTGCCGCTGGTAGTAGCGCGCGACCGCCACGTCCGCCACCGCCAGCAGCCCCGCCGCGGCCACCTGCGGAGCCGTCAGGAACCCGGCGAAGAAGCGCGGATGGGCCTCGGCTCCCACGGGGGTCAGGCCGGCGGACGTCTCCAGCCCCAGTCGTCGGCCGCCCGCGGCGGATTCCAGCACGGAGGGTCGTCGATAGGCCACGGCCTGCAAAGATCGCGTCATGGGAAAACCGTAGAGGCGACCACTGACAATCGGCCTGACCTGCGAAAACGCCACCCTGCGGGGCTGGTTGGGGCAGGGGGTGACGCCACCTGCCGCAACGGTCCCCGGCGCGGCGCGCAGAACGCGGCCGGCGGCGGACGGCGCGCAGAACGCGCACCCGCCGCCGCCAGGCCCGGGGGCCCGGAGCTACTGCCCGACCCGCCCCGGCTGGAGGACCTGGGTGAACAGCACGGTGCCGTCCTGCTCGCGCAGCCGCACCGTCAGCTCCCCGCTGCCGCCGTCGATGTCGACCTCGCCGAAGAACTGGTAGCCGCCCGCGGGCGAGACGTTGGACGCCGTCGGCGCCTTCACGAACACCCGCTCGGGACCGAACGTGCCGTCCAGCGCGCTGGCCGGGAAGGCACCGGCGTTCAGCGGGCCCGAGACGAACTCCCAGAACGGCTCGAAGTCGGTGAACGCCGCCCGCGCCGGCTGGTAGTGCTGGGCCGAGGTGTGGTGCACGTCGGCCGTCAGCCACACGGTGCCCGTGATCCGCCGGTGCTTGATGTACCGCAGCAGTTCGGCGATCTGGAGCTCACGGCCGAGCGGCGCGCCCGGGTCGCCCTGCGCCACCGCCTCGAAGTTCGCCCGGCCCTCGGTGGCGTCGGGCACGACCAGCCCGATCGGCATGTCCGCGGCGATGACCTTCCACACCGCACGCGAACGCGACAGCTCCCGCTTGAGCCATTCCAGCTGCTCGCGGCCGAGGATGCCCTGGGGGTCCACGGTCTGGTCGTCCGGCGAGTTGGCGTTGCGGTAGGTCCGCATGTCCAGCACGAACACGTCGAGCAGCGGGCCGTGGCGCATGACCCGGTGGACCCGGCCCTGCGCCGCGCCCGGCCGCAGCGTCGAGATCGGGAAGTACTCGCCGAACGCCCGCCGGGCGCGGGCCGCCAGGGCGTCGACGCTCTTCACGGTGTAGCGGGTGTCGGAGTCCGCGATCACCTCGCCCGGGTACCAGTTGTTGCGCACCTCGTGGTCGTCCCACTGGATGACCGACGGCACCTGGGCGTTGAACCGCCGCAGGTTCTCGTCGAGGAGGTTGTAGCGGAAGTTGCCGCGGAACTCGGCCAGGGTCTCGGCGACCTTGGCCTTCTCCACGGTGGTGACGTTGCGCCAGGTGCTGCCGTCGGGCAGCGCCTGGGTCGCCGCGATCGGGCCGTCGGCGTAGATGTTGTCGCCGCTGCACACGAAGAAGTCCGGATCGAGCGCGGCCATGGCGTCGTAGATCCGGTAGCCGCCGAGGTCGGGATTGATGCCCCAGCCCTGTCCCGCCAGGTCACCGGACCACAGGAAGCGCACCCCGTGCCGTCGGCCGGCCGGCACGGTGCGGAAGGTTCCGGTGACGGGTTCGCCGGTGCGGCGCGGATCGTCCGGGTCGGCGAGCAGCACCCGGTAGTGGATCTGCTCGCCCGCGGGCAGCCCGTGCAGCCGGGTGGTGCCGGTGAAGTCGCTGTCGGGGCCCAGCAGCGGACCGTGCCAGGTGCGCGGGTTGCGGAACGACTCCGTGGCGGACGTCTGGACGGTCATCCGGGCCGGGCGGTCGGAACGCACCCACACCAGCCCCGAGTCGGACGTCACGTCGCCGCTCTGCACGCCCCAGTCCGCCCGGGGGCGCCCGGACCGGGCGAACGCGGGTGCGGCACCGAGGCCGAGGGGCACGGTCAGGGCCGCCGACGCGGCCAGCGAGCCGCGCAGCACGCTGCGACGGCCGGGGAACGGACGGTGTGACATGGATGCGCCTCCAGTGACGGGAACCGGCCGGTGTGCTGTGCCACCCCACACCTACTGGTACGCCGCGGCGCACACGCGAACCAGGAGTGAACAACGGGCCGCGCCGCCGGGACGCGCGAACCGGCCGCCGGCACGGCCCGGTTCACCCGGCGACCGCCGACGCCATCCGGTGTATCCCGGCACGGATCCGGGCGGGCGACAGATGCGCGTACCCCAGGACCAGCCGCACCTCCCCGGACGCGTCGCCTGCCGCACCCCCGGCAGGCGCGTGCGTGCAGTGCGTCAGCGGGCGTACGGCGACACCGGCGGCGGCCACGCGCGCGAGGAACCGTTCCTCGGGCCCGTACCGCCGCGGCAAGGCGGCGATCGCGTGCAGGCCCGCGGCGATCCCGGTCACCGACGCACCGGGGAAGGCCTCCTGGAGAGCGGTCACCAGGGTGTCGCGGCGCTCGCGGTAGGCCCGCTGGCAGCGGCGCAGCTGACGGTCGTAGTCGCCGCGCTCCAGGAACCGCGCGAAAGCGGCCTGGTCCAGGGCGGGGTGGCCGAGGTCCAGGGTCCGCTTGCGCTCCGCCACCTCGTCGGCCAGCGCGTCCGGCACCAGCAGCCAGCCCAGGCGCAGGCCCGGCGCGAGGGACTTGCTGACCGAACCCGCGTACAGGACGCGTTCGGGGTCCAGTCCCTGGAGCGCGCCGACGGGGGCGCGGTCGTAGCGGAAGTCGCCGTCGTAGTCGTCCTCCAGGACGAACCCGTCCACCGCGCGTGCCCAGTCGAGGAGTTGCGCGCGACGCCGTGCGGAGTAGGCGATCCCGGTGGGGTACTGGTGGGCGGGCGTGGTCACCACGGCCCGCACACCGGAGGCCTTCAACGGGCCGAGGGCGAGCCCCTCGCCGTCCAGCGGCAGCGGTACGACGCCGACGCCGGCCGCGGCGTACAGACCGGTGTGCTGGGGGCTGCCGGGGTCCTCCACGCCGACGGCGGGCAGCCCGCGCGCGTGCAGGACGGATCCGAGCAGGGACGTCGCCTGGGCCACCCCGGAGACGACCACGATCCGCTCCGGGTCGGCGACCACGCCCCGGCGTCGCGTGAGCAGTTCGGCCAGGGCGGCGCGCAGCCGGGGCAGCCCGCGCGGGTCGGGGTAGCCGAGGTGGTGGTGGGGCAGCTCGGCGAGCACACCGCGCAGCGCGGCGGTCCAGGCGGCGCGCGGGAACAGCGACAGGTCAGGGGTGCCGGGCACGAAGTCGACGCCGTCGCCGGGGGAGCGCGGAGCGAGGTCACGCGCGCGTGCGGGCGCGGACCGCACGGCACCGCCCACCCAGGTTCCGGCACCCCGGCCGCTGCGCAGATAGCCCTCGGCGGTCAACTGCTCGTAGGCGTCAGTGACCAGGCCGCGCGAGACACCGAGGTCCGCGGCGAGCTCGCGGCTGGACGGCAGCCGGGTGCCGGGTGCCAGACGGCCGCAGCGGACCGCCTCCCGCAGCGCGGCCTGCAGGGAGCGGCCACGCGCGCGTGCCGGCGCGGAGACGGCCGGCAGGAGCAGTTCCCAGGCGGGCGAGGCCGTGGAACCGGCCGGATTGGTCCCCGAAGACGTCATGGAAGTGGACCTTAAGCGGGGCCGCCGCGAAACCTAGCGTCACCCTCATGAACGCCACCCTCACGCGCGGCAGCCTCCTGGCCGCGCTCGCCTGCGTCCTCGTCGGCGCGTCCTTCACCGCCAACAGCGTCCTCGGCGACTTCCCTCACGCGGGCGGTCAGTTCCTGCGCTACGGCCTCGCCTGTCTGCTCCTGCTCCCGCTCGCCCGCGCGCGGGCGGCCGCCCGGCTGCGGGCGCTCACCCCGCGTCGGTGGGGCCGCCTCGCGCTGCTCGCCGCCGTCGGCATGGTCGGGTTCAACCTGGCCGTCCTCGCCGCCGAACGCTCCGCGGAACCCGCCGTCCCGGGTGTGCTCGTGGGCTGCGCGCCGCTGGTCGTGGCCGTCGTCGTCCCCCTGCTGGAGGGCCGCCGTCCCCGGCGGGCCGTCCTGTACGGGGCGTCCCTCGTCGCCGTCGGCGCCTGCACCGTCCAGGGTTGGGGGCGCACGGACGCGGCGGGCGTCGCCTTCTCCGGGTGCGCGCTGGTCGGCGAGGTCGGCTTCGCGGTCCTCGCGGTGCCCGTGCTCGCGGTCCTGGGCCCCAGGCTGCTGTCGGCCACGGTGTGCGGCCTCGCGGCCGTCGAGTCCGCCGCGGCGGGCCTGCTCCTGGACGGCGGGGCGTGGCTGAGGCGGCCCGACGCCGACGAGGCGGGCGCGCTGCTGTGGCAGGCGGTGGTCGTCACCGTCGTCGGCTTCGTGTGCTGGTACATGGGCATGCAGCGGATCGGCGCGGAACGCGCCACGCTGTTCTCCGGGCTCATCCCCGTCGCGGCGGCCTGCACCGCCCCGCTCGTCGGCACCGGTTCCTACGGCGCCGCCCAGGCCGTGGGCAGCGCCCTGGTCGGCGCCGGGGTCGCCCTGGGCTCGGCGGTGTCGTCCGCACGCGTGCGGGCATCGGCGACGTCGGCCGCACGCGTGCGGGGATCAGCGGCTTCCGTCGAGGATGACCCGGGCGACCAGGGCCGGATCGTCGCTCATCGGGCAGTGCCCGCAGCCGGGCAGCCGCACCAACCGGGCCCGGGGGATGATCTGCTTGGCGCGCACCCCCTGGCGGCGTACGAGCAGCAGGTCCCTGGTGCCCCAGGCCACGGTGACCGGGAGCCCGGGGATGTCGTCGGTGAACCGGACGTCCGCTCCGGCCCGCAGGGTCGCGTCGAAGCCTGGAGCGTGCGCCAGGGCGAGCGTCTCGGCGACCACGGCGTCGGGTGAACGGCGCCCGGGGCGGGCGTAGATCGTGCTCGTCAGCGCCGTACGGCCGGCCGCCGTGCGGGCCAGGCGCTCGACCAGCGGCAGTGGCATCCGGCGGGCGATCCGCCGCATCGCGAGCAGGACGCCGAAGGCGTAGCGCCGTTCGGCCTGTGACCAGAACCCGGCGGGGGACAGGGCCGTGACGGACCGTACGAGCTTCTCGCGCCCCAGGTCGAGGGCGAGCAGGCCGCCCAGGGAGTTGCCCGCCACATGGGGCCGGTCCAGCTCCAGCGCCTCGCAGAAGGCGCCGAACACGGCGCTCGTGGTGGGCAGATCGTAGGAGAGGCCGTCGGGCAGGCCCGGGGACGCGCCGAAACCGGGCAGGTCCACGGCGATCACGTCCCGCTCGGTGGAGAGGATGTCCACCACGGGGTCCCAGGCCTGCCGGTGGTGCCCTATTCCGTGCAGCAGGAGCAGTGGTTCGCCGCGGCCCACGCGCGCGTAGGAGACGGTCACGTTCTGCGGGCCCCGGGGGGACGGGACCGGGAAGGAGACGGTGGCGGACATGGGAGTGCTCCTCGGCTGGACTCGCTGACGGACGCCGTAGACAGCTTGTCAGCAATTACTACTGGCGGGTAGCCCTTCGCTGCCCTGCGTGTCATCCGGCCCGTCGGCGCCTCAGTGCGCCCCGTATGCCTCGCGGTTGGGCTCCGGACGCCCGGTCTCCGGAACGCGCCGGCCCCCTGACCCGGGGTTTCGCTGGGATGTCGGGAATGCGGCCCTGTGCGAACGCCTCATGAACGCTCCACGGCGATCGGCCCATATCGGGCCGGAAGGGTCGAGGATTGGTATTGACCAAGGGTGGAGCCCCCCTTATCGTCGCAGAGAAAGTGAAACAACCTTTAATAAACAAGGGCGCTTAAACGCCGCCGGATCACGGCGATTGCGGAGGACACGGTGGGGACCACGCAGCTGGAATCGGTACCGGAACCGAAGTACTGGCACCTCAGGACCGTGCTCAGCGAGGCACTGGACTCCGAGTTCGCCGTGGGTGAGATCCTGCCCAACGAGCGAGACCTCGCCGCCCGCTTCGGCGTCGCCCGCGCGACCCTCCGTCAGGCCCTGGAGCAGTTGGAGCTGGAGGGCCGCCTCCAGCGCCGTCGCGGCGTCGGCACGACCGTCGCCCCGCCCCGGGTCGGCGTGGCCGTCGGCACCGAACAGCACGCCTGGCCGGGATCGGCCGAGGACGCCTGGCAGCCCGTCGACTCCGCCCTGGCCGTGCCGCCCGCGGCCGTCGCCGGGATCCTGGGCACCGGTGCGGACGAACCCGTGCACACGGTACGCCGGTCCCGGACGAGCCATGGTCAGCCCGTCGCCGCCGAACTCCTGTACATCCCGCGGTCCTCGGTGCCCGACCTGTCCGCCATAGACACCCCGTCGGGCACGGCACGCGCGCGTGCCGTGCTGCGCGAGGTGCAGCGGCTGGAGCTGGAGGGCCGGGAGAACTCCGTCGAGCTCGGCTCGGCCCGCGCCGACGAGGCGAAGGAACTGGACCGGCTGCCCGGCGCCCCCGTCCTCGTCGTCACCACCCGCTTCCTCAGCGGGGGCGGTGTCGCCGCGCTCTCCGTGGCCACCTACCGCGCGGACACCTGCCGGCTCACCTTCGGCGCCTCGGGCGGCGTGGAGATCCATCACGGACCGGAGCGGCGCGCCTCCTGACCGACGGCGTCCCGCCCGCGCCCCGGAACTCCACCGGGGCGCGCGGCGTTCTCCATGACGACAGCCCACGACGAACCGTCAGCTCCCCCATTCGTGCCCGCCCGCCGCGATCGACGTCCGCGCGCCGCCCGCCGTGGCTCCCGCCCGCCGGGCCGGCCGAGGGGCGGGCCCGTGCCCGGCGGGCGGTCTGGTCAGTGCCGTGCGGTCGCCGTGCCCTCCACCGCGAACAACTGCTTCTCCACATGGTCCAGGGCCAGCCGCAGCGCGCCGGTCGCCACGGCCGCCTCGCCGAGCAGGGACAGGGTCACCTTCGGCGGCCGCAGACAGTAGCGGGCCAGCTCGCGCCGCAGCGGCTCCAGCACCCCGTCCAGACCGGCCGCCCAGCCCCCGATGACCACCAGTTCCGGGTCGAGCGCGAGAGCGAGCGCGGCGACGTCGTGGACGAGCCGCTGTATGAAGCGGTCGACGGCCGCCAGCGCCCGCTGGTCGCCCTGGCGCGCCTGCGCGAAGACCTGCGCGACCGCCTGCTCGTCCAGTGGATGCAGCGGCTCGTCCGTGGTCGACAGCAGCGTCTCCGGAGTGACCTCCCGGCCCAGCAGATGCAGCGCCCCGATCTCGCCGGCCGCCCCGCCGAACCCGCGGTGCAGCCGCCCGCCGATCAGGGAACCGGCCCCCGGACTCAGTCCGGCCAGCACGAACACGATGTCGTCCGACTCCCTGGCGGAGCCCTTCCAGTGCTCGGCGACGGCCGCCGCGTTCGCGTCGTTCTCGACCAGCACCGGACACTTGAAGGAACGGCTCAGCCGTTCGCCGAGGCGCAGCCCGGTCCACTCGGGCAGCGCGGTGCCCAGCCGTACGGTGCCGTCCGCCTCGACGATCCCGGGGGTCGCCACTCCCACCGCGCGCAGCGAGTTCCGGGGCACCCCGGCCCGCCGCAGCAGCTCGGCGACCGCGGTGCGCAGCCGCTCCAGGCGGTCGTCGGCGGAGGCCGTCTCCTCGACGTCCTTGGCCTGGGCCCCTATGATCCGGCCGTCCAGGTCGGCCAGGAGCGCGGCGACCCGGTGCGAGCCGATCTCCAGCCCCAGCAGATGACCGGCCTCCGCCCGGAACCGGAACCGGCGCGCGGGTCGCCCCTGACGCCGTGTCGCGCCCTCCTCGGCGGCCGTCTCGACGACCAGGCCGCCCACGATGAGGTCCTCGACGACGCCCTCGACCGTGGGCCGGGACAGCCCCGTCACCCGGGTGATCTCGGTCAGCGTCGCGCAGTCCGTGGCACGCAGCGCGTGCAGCACCACCGCGGAGTTGATCCTCCGCAGCAGCGAGGGATCCCCGCCGGTCAGCCGCCCCAACGTCCGTCCTCCCAGCTCGTGCGCGTGTTGGCCGGATCGTACTCGTCGCGGAGGGGCCCGGCGAGCTCCGGGCACCCGGTCCGCCCCGGGCGTACCGTTTCAGCTCGGTGTCACGAACCCGGACTCGTACGCCGTGATCACCGCCTGCGTGCGGTCCCGGGCCCCCAGCTTGGCCAGTACGGCGCTGACGTGCGACTTCACCGTCTCGGTACCGACCGTCAGCCGGGCGGCTATCTCCCCGTTGGACAGTCCCCGGGTCATGAGGCGCAACACCTCCGCCTCCCGCTCGGTCAGCCGGGCCCGTTCCAGTACCGCCCGGGCCTGTACGTTCCCGGGCCGACCGCCGTACTCGGCGGCCAACTGCCGTACCGACGCCGGGAAGAGCAGCGAGCCGCCCTCGGCGACCAGCCGTACCGCGTGCACGATCTCGGCCGGCCGGGCCCGCTTGAGCAGGAAACCGTCGGCACCCGCGCGCAGCGCGTCGTACACGTACTCGTCGTTCTCGAACGTGGTCACCACGATGATCTTCGGTGGTTCGTCGACCGTCCGCAGCACCGCGCGGGTGGCCTCGATCCCGTCCATCAGGGGCATGCGCACGTCCATCGCGACCACGTCGGGCCGCAACCGCCGCACCAGCGGGATCACCGCCGCGCCGTCCGCCGCCTCGCCGACCACCGTGATGTCGGGCTGTGACTCCAGCACGGCCCGCAGACCGGCGCGTACGAGGGGCTCGTCGTCGACGAGCAGAACGGTGAGCGGCATCCGGCCAGCGTAGATCAGCGCAGCGGCAGCTCCACGAGCACCTGCCAGTCCCCCTCGTACGGACCCGTGTGCGCGTGCCCGCCGAGCAGGGCCGCGCGTTCGCGTATCCCGCGCAGCCCGCTGCCCCGGCCGGGCCCCGGCGCGCCGCCCGCCAGCGGATTGCGCACCTCCAGGCCGAGGGTTCCGTCCGTGACCTCGACGCGCACCCGGACCGGAACGGCTCCCGCGTGCCGCAGCACATTGGTCAGCGACTCCTGGAGGATGCGGTAGCCCTCGCGGGAGACCGCTCCGGGCACGGTGTCGAGGGGACCGGTCATGTCGGCCTCGACCTTCGCGCCCGAGGCGCGCGCGGACTCCAGCAGCCGGCCGGCGTCCGTGAGGGTCGGCCGGCTGCTCACCGGCCGCCGCGACTCGCGCAGCACGCCGAGGACGTGCTCCAGGTCCTCCAGGGCGGCCCGGCCGGTCTCCTCGATGGCGCCCAGGGCCCGGTCGGTGAAGGCGGGATCACCCGCCGCCCGTGCGGCGCCCGCCTGCACGACGGCCACGGTCAGGGCGTGGCCGATGGAGTCGTGGAGCTCGCGCGCGATCCGGTTGCGTTCGAGGAGTTGCTCGGTGCGCTCCTCCAGCGCGGCGAGACGTTCGGCGGGCGAGGGGCCCAGCAGACGGGGGGCCAGAGCGGTGATGACCCGGCCCGGGACGACCACGGCGACCGCCAGCGCGACCAGCACCGGCGGCACGAGCAGGACGTGCCAGCGGTGAGGGCCGTCGAGGAAGAACAGCGACCCCTCCCCGACGTTCCGGCCGAGGGCCGAGCGCACCAGGTCCACCGCGGCGAGGAGGAGCCGGACGACGGACATGGCGGTCGCACAGCCCAGCAGCAGCCGCGCCTGCAGCCACACCACGAGCCGCCCCCGGTCGCCCCAGGCGGTGGACGGCGCGACGACGATGCCGGTGCTCCCGCTGTCGTGCCCGTGACCGGTCAGCAGCAGTCTGGCCTGGAGCCCCTCCACGGTGCGCATCGCGGGCACCATCCCGGCGGGGACGAGGAGCACGGCGGCGAACGCCCAGGTCCACCACGCCTCCTCGACGAACAGCCACATGCTCGGCCACACGATCGCGATGAACAGATGCAGCAGCCGTGTGTACGTCACCACCCGTCCGAACGGGCGCAGCAGTCGGACCATTGCGACATCGTGCCAGCCCCCACCGACAACGGACCTCCCCCGGGCGGGGGAGACGTCCTCCACCCACGGGGGAGGACCCGACCTCGTGGAACGGCAAGGCTGTTGCCATGACCAGCATCGACGTACAGGACCTCACCAAGGAGTTCGGGGACCGGCGCGCCGTGGACCGTCTCAGCTTCCGCGTGCTGCCCGGCCGGGTCACCGGTTTCCTCGGACCCAACGGAGCGGGCAAGTCCACCACCATGCGGCTCGCGCTCGGCCTCGACCGGCCGACCTCCGGAACCGCCACGATCGGCGGCCGTCCCTACGCCACGCTCACCGACCCCCTGCGCCAGGTGGGCGCGTTGCTCGACGCCGGGGCCGCGCACGGGTCCCGCACCGGCCGCGACCATCTGCGGATCCTGGCCGCGAGCCACCGCATCCCCGGCCGCCGGGTCGACGAGGCACTGGAGGAGACCGGGCTCGCGGCGGTGGCGCGCCGCCGGGTGCGGACGTACTCCCTGGGCATGCGCCAGCGGCTGGGCATCGCCGCGGCCCTGCTCGGGGACCCCGCGGTGGTGATGCTCGACGAACCCTCCAACGGACTCGATCCCGAAGGCATCGTCTGGATCCGCGCGTTGCTGCGCCGGCTCGCCGCCGAGGGCCGCACGGTCCTGGTCTCCAGCCACCTCATGAACGAGACCGCGTCCTTCGCCAACCACCTCGTCGTCCTGGGCCGGGGACGCCTCCTGGCCGACACCCCTGCGCGGGAGTTCATCCACGCGCGGGTGCGGCCCCGGGTGCGGATCCGCACGACGGACCACGCGGCACTCGAAAGGGCCCTCGCCCCGCACGGCCACCGGGTCGTCGGGCACGCGGACGGGCACTGGACCGTGGAGCACGCGCGCGTGGACGACGTCGGCCGGCTCGCGTCCGCCGCGGGCGTCCCGCTCCTCGAACTGGCGGCCGAAGAAGGCACCTTGGAGCAGGCCTACCTCGATCTGACGTCCGCGGAGACCGAGTTCACCGCTCAGCCGCAGGAGGCCTGACATGCCGTTCGTACCCGTTCTCCACTCCGAGTGGCTGAAGATCCGCACCCTCCGCTCGCTGCTCGGGACGCTGTTCGCGCTGTTCGCGGCGACCACGGCGTTCTCCGCGATCGCACATGTCCCGGACGCGCCCGACCCGGACTTCGACCCGCTGTTCATGGCACTGTCCGGTGTCACGCCCGGCCAGATCGCCGCGATCTCCTTCGGCGCGACGGCGGTCTCCTCGGAGTTCCACGGGGGAGCGCTGCGGCTCTCGCTCGCCGCGGTGCCGCACCGCGGCCGGTGGTTCGCGGCCAAGGCGACCGCCGTCGCCCTCCCCGTGCTGGTCGTGGGACTGGTCACCGCCCTCGCCGCGCTGCTCGCCGCCAGAGCGAGGCTCGGCGACGCCGGGAACGCTCTCACCACGGGTGAACAGGTCCGCGGCGTCGTGGGCTGCGGCGTCTACCTCACGCTGATGGCGCTCCTCGCGGTCGGCCTCACGGCCCTGCTGCGCAGCGGGGTGGGCGCGCTCTCCCTCCTGATCCCCTTCATCCTCGTCGTCTCGTTCGTGATCGGGGAGACGGCGGGCGGCGTCACCGACTTCCTGCCCGACCACGCGGGCCAGGTGGCCCTGCACCGGACCTGGGACGGCAGCCTCGGCCCGTGGACGGGCCTCGCGGTGACCGCGCTGTGGGCGGCGGCCGCCCTGCTCGCCGGGGCGTGGCGGCTGTGCCGCAGGGACGCCTGACCCCGCGACCGGCCTGATCCCCCGCCGATTGTCAGTGGTCGCCGTTCTACTGGACCCATGGGCATCGCACGGTGCCTCACCACGATCGACCCGCTGTGCGCCCGGGACCTCCACCCGGAGCACGGCGGGACGGACGTCGGCACGAGCGGCTCACCACACGCTGGGGGCACCCCGCATGTTCAGCCTCGCGAGCCTCTTCGACCGGGTCATGGCCGACGAGGACGTACCCGAGCCCTGGGGCGTGCTCGGCAGCCACGTGCCGGACCTGCATCCGTGGCGGCTGCTGGGGACGGAACGCCGGCCGGCGCTCGGCGTGTCCCAGTGGGACAAGGAACTGCCGTTCCAGCTCATCGCCGTGGTCACGGACGTGGACCCGCCGTGACGGACGGGCCGGGCCCACATCGGGTGCGCAGAACGTGCCGGGTGAGCCGGATGCATCGGGTCGGTCCGATGTGCCGGACGGCGCGCCCGGCGATGTGCCACCCGCGTCAGGCCTGTGCGGCCTCGCGCAGCCGCGCGAACTCCTCCGCCATGGTCGCCGTCGTCCAGTGCGCGTTCAGCCCGCTGGGATTCGGCAGCACCCACACGCGTGTGTCGCCGAACACCCGCTCCTGGGGCCCCACCTGTGCCTTGCGCTCGTCGAACGCGGCACGGTACGCCGTGACCCCCACGACCGCCAGCCAGCGCGGCCGCAGCCGCGTCACCTTCGCGGCCAGCAGGGCCCCGCCCTCGCGGTACTCCGCGGCGCTCAGCTCGTCGGCCCGCGCGGTGGCCCGTGCCACCACGTTCGTGATGCCGAGCCCGTACGCGGGCAGTTCCCCCTGCTCCGCGGGCTTCATGAGCCTCGGAGTGAACCCGGACAGGTGCAGCACCGGCCAGAAGCGGTTGCCGGGGCGGGCGAAGTGGTGGCCCGTGGCCGCGGTCATCAGCCCGGGGTTGATCCCGCAGAACAGCACACGGAGACCGTCCGCGACCACGTCGGGGACGACACGGTCGCGGGCGGCCTCCAGTTCCGCTTGGGTGAAGCGCCTCAGAGGATCGCTCCGGGGGTGTAGCCGGCCGCCTCCGGGCGCTGCTTCACGATCTCCTCGACCCGGCCCACGACGACGCCCACCTGGGCCGCCGCCGCGCCGGTGAAGGACAGCTTGTCCGCCATCAGCGCGTCGAGCTGCGCGCGGTCGAGCGGGAGGCGCTCGTCGGCGGCGAGCTTGTCGAGGAGTTCGTTGCGCTCGGCGCCCTGCTCGCGCATCGCCAGCGCCGAGGCGACAGCGTTCTCCTTGATGGCCTCGTGCGCGACCTCGCGGCCCACGCCCGCGCGCACGGCACCCATGAGCACCTTGGTGGTGGCGAGGAACGGCAGGTAGCGGTCCAGCTCCCGGGCCACGACCGCCGGGAACGCGCCGAACTCGTCCAGCACGGTCAGGAACGTCTCCAGCAGACCGTCGAGCGCGAAGAACGCGTCCGGCAGCGCGACCCGGCGCACCACCGAGCAGGACACGTCACCCTCGTTCCACTGGTCGCCCGCCAGCTCGCCGGTCATCGAGGCGTAACCGCGCAGGATCACCGTCAGGCCGTTGACGCGCTCGCAGGAGCGGGTGTTCATCTTGTGCGGCATGGCGGACGAGCCGACCTGGCCCGGCTTGAAGCCCTCGGTCACCAGCTCGTGCCCGGCCATCAGCCGGATCGTCTTCGCCAGCGACGAAGGCGCGGACGCCAGCTGCACCAGCGCGGTGACGACCTCGTAGTCCAGCGAGCGCGGGTAGACCTGGCCGACCGAGGTGAACGCCTGCGAGAAGCCGAGGTGCCGGGCGATCCGGTCCTCCAGTTCGGCGAGCTTCGCCGCGTCGCCGCCGAGCAGGTCCAGCATGTCCTGGGCCGTGCCGACCGGACCCTTGATACCGCGCAGCGGGTAGCGGCCGAGCAACTCCTCGACCCGGCCGTAGGCGACGAGCAGCTCGTCCGCGGCGGTCGCGAAGCGCTTGCCGAGGGTGGTGGCCTGGGCGGCCACGTTGTGCGAGCGTCCGGCCATGACCAGCTCGCCGTACTCGGCCGCCAGCCTGCCCAGCCGGGCGAGGACGGCCACCGTGCGGTCGCGCACCAGTTCCAGCGAGAGCCGGATCTGCAACTGCTCGACGTTCTCGGTGAGGTCGCGGGAGGTCATGCCCTTGTGGACGTGCTCATGCCCGGCGAGGTCGTTGAACTCCTCGATGCGGGCCTTGACGTCATGCCGGGTGACCTTCTCGCGCTCGGCGATCGAGGCGAGGTCGACCGTGTCGAGCACGCGCTCGTAGTCGGCGATCGCGGCGTCCGGCACCTCGATCCCGAGGTCCTTCTGGGCCCGCAGCACGGCGAGCCAGAGCTGACGCTCCAGCTTCACCTTCTGCTCGGGCGACCAGAGCACGGCGAGCTCGGTGGAGGCGTAGCGTCCGGCGAGGACGTTCGGGATGCGGGGCTTGGCGGGCGCAGAAGTCACGTGTACGGATTCTACTGGCGATTCGTGCAGGCCAGCGCCACGGGCTTCTTCGTAGGAACGTACGAGAGCGAAGCGGCGGGGTCGTCGGTGCCCCCGCGGCCCCCGGGATCGGCGACCGCGTGGGCGGTGACGGGGCGGGTGGCCCTACGCCGCCGGGTCCTCGTAGGGCAGCAGGTCGGGGCGCTTCGGGGGGCGGCCGTCGCCGGAGGAGCGGCCCGTCAGGCGACGGCCTATCCACGGCAGCAGGTACTCCCGGGTGAAGCGCACGTCCGCCACGCGCCGGTCGAGCCAGCCCGGCGGGGCGGTGGCCGGCATCGGCGTCCGCCACTCCGCGTCCTCGGCCGGGTGGCCGAGCCGCTGCCACACCGCCTCCGCGACCCGGCGGTGCCCCTCCGCCGTCAGGTGCAGCCGGTCCACGTCCCACAGCCGCGGGTCGCCGAGCGAGGGCGCCCCGTACAGGTCGACGACCAGCGCGCCGTGCCGGGCCGCGAGCCCGTCGACGCACTCGAACAGCTCCTCCATACGCGGCCGGAACCGGTCCAGGACCGGCCCCTGCCGTCCCGGGCTGCGCATCAGCACGAGCTGCTTGCACGCCGGGGCGAGCTGCTCGACGGCCTCGGTCAGCAGGCCTCGGACCCGGCCCATGTCGCACTTGGGGCGCAGGGTGTCGTTGAGGCCGCCGACCAGGGTGATCACATCGGCGCCCATCGCGGCGGCGACCGGCACCTGCTCGTCGACGATCTGGCCGATCAGCTTGCCGCGCACCGCGAGGTTGGCGTACCGGAAGTCGGGCGTCCGGGCGGCCATCCGGGCCGCGAGGAGGTCGGCCCAGCCGCGGTAGGAGCCGTCGGACATGCGGTCCGACATGCCCTCGGTGAAGGAGTCGCCGACGGCGACGAGACTGGTGTACAGGGGAGTGGGGTTCGTCTGCATGGCGTCAGCGATGGTATCCCGGGTCCATACCCGCCGGTCGGTCGGCCTCGTCACAGGCCCCGCACGCGGCCCTGTGCCGCCTCCGCGCGGAGGCGGCACAGGGCTCCGCTCACGTCAGCTGGCCGAACAGCTCCCGCAGGACGTCCTCCATGGTCACCAGGCCCGCCAGCCGCCCGTCGTCACCCAGCACGACCGCCAGGTGCGTACGGCTGCTCCGCATCGCGGTGAGCACGTCGTCCAGCGGGGTGTTCTCCCGCACCCGCGCGATGGGACGCATGTCCCGCAGCCGGAACGGCAGATCCCGGGGCGCGGCGTCCAGCGCGTCCTTCACATGCAGGTAGCCGACGATCCGGCGCCCCTCGTCGGCGACCGGGAAGCGGGAGAACCCCGACTCGGCCGCGAGCCGCTCCAGTGCCTCCGGTGTGACACCCACGCGCGCGTAGACGACGCTCTCCAGTGGCAGGGAGACATCACGCACGGGCCTGCGGCCCAGTTCCAGGGCGTCGTGCAGCCGCTCCTGCGCGCGGTCGTCGATGAGGCCCGCCTCACCCGCGTCCTTGACGATCTGGGCGAGTTCGGCGTCCGAGAACGTCGCCGCGACCTCGTCCTTCGTCTCGATCCGCAGCAGCTTCAGCAGACCGTTCGCGAAGGCGTTGATCGCGAAGATCACCGGGCGCAGCGCGCGCGACAGCGTCACCAGCGGGGGGCCGAGCAGCATCGCGGTGCGGGCCGGCTCCGCGAGCGCGATGTTCTTGGGCACCATCTCGCCCAGCAGCATGTGCAGATACGTCGCCAGGGTCAGGGCGATCACGAAGGACACCGCGTGGCCCGCTCCGGCCGGTACGCCCAGCGCGTGGAACACCGGCTCCAGCAGATGCGCGATCGCGGGCTCGGCGACCACGCCGAGCACCAGGGTGCACAGGGTGATGCCGAGCTGCGCGGCCGCCATCAGCACGGACACGTGCTCCAGACCCCACAGCACGTTCTTGGCCCGGCGGTCGCCCTGTTCGGCGTACGGCTCGATCTGGCTGCGGCGCACGGAGATCAGCGCGAACTCCGCGCCCACGAAGAAGGCGTTCACGACGAGGGTCGCGAAGCCGATCAGCAGCTGTGCCGCGATCATCGGTCCGTCTCCTTCTTGTGGGCCGCGTCGGCGGCGTCGGCGGCGTCGGCCGCGTCGGCCGCGTCGGCCGCATCGGCCGCATCGTCCAGGGGTGCGTGCAGCAGCACGCGCGCGGCCCTGTGCCCGGACGCGTCCACCACGTCCATGCGCCATCCGGCGACGTCCACCCGGTCGCCGACCCGCGGGATGTGGCCGAGTTCCGCCGCGACGAGACCGGCCAGCGTCTCGTACGGTCCCTCCGGCGAGCGCAGGCCCACGCGCGCGAGCTGGTCGGTGCGGGCGGCGCCGTCCGCCGAGTACACGGCGCGGCCGTCCGCGTCGGTGCCGGCCGGGGCGAGGTCGGGGGTCTCGTGCGGATCGTGTTCGTCGCGGACCTCGCCGACGACCTCCTCGACGATGTCCTCCAGGGTCGCGACGCCCGCCGTACCGCCGTACTCGTCGATCACCACGGCCATGGTGCGTTTCCCGCCCAGTCGGTCCAGGAGCCGGTTCACGGTCAGGGACTCGGGTACGAGCAGCGGCTCGCGCATGATCGTGGAGACGGCCGTGCGGGGCCGGTGGTCCGCGGCCACCTTCAGCACGTCCTTGATGTGCGCGATGCCGACCACCGCGTCCAGGCTGTCCCGGTACACCGGGAAGCGGGACAGGCCCGTCGCCCGGGTGGCGTTCGCGACGTCCGCGCAGGTCGCCTGGGCATCGAGGGCGATGACCTGGACGCGCGGTGTCATCACGTTCTCGGCGGTCAGATCGGCGAGGTTCAGGGTGCGCACGAACAGTTCGGCCGTGTCCGGCTCCAGGGCGCCCTGCCGGGCGGAGTGCCGGGCGAGGGCCACGAGTTCCTGCGGGCTGCGCGCGGAGGCCAGCTCCTCGGCGGGTTCGATGCCGAAGCGGCGCACGAAACGGTTCGCCATGTTGTTCAGGTGGGCGATGAAGGGCCGGAAGGCGGCGCTGAACCAGCGCTGCGGGGTGCCCACCCGCTTGGCCACGGCCAGCGGGGAGGAGATGGCCCAGTTCTTGGGCACCAGCTCGCCGACCACCATCAGGACCACCGTGGACAGGGCCGTGCCCAGGACCAGGGCGGCCGACCGCGCCGTGGCGGCGGAGATGCCGAGGGCCTCCAGCGGGCCCGCGATCAGCTTGGCGATGGACGGCTCGGCGAGCATGCCGACCACCAGGTTGGTGACCGTGATGCCGAGCTGGGCCCCGGACAGCTGGAACGTCAGGTTCCGTACGGCTTTCAGGGCGCCCGCGGCACCGCGCTCACCGCGCTCGGCGGCGCGCGCCAGTTCGTTGCGGTCGACGGTGGTGAGGGAGAACTCGGCGGCCACGAAGGCGCCGCAGACGACGCAGAGCAGGATCGCCAGCAGCAGGAGGAGCACTTCGGTCATCGGGTCACCTCCGTCCCATGATCCGGCAGGTAGGAGGGATGTGCGCGACGGCGGGTACTGGGAGGCTCGCCCATGGGGAGGACGCTCACGCCTTTCGGTAGAGGAACGGGAAACACGCCCCTCAATGGTAAAGGAAAGGCAAAGCAGCCTCCCTGGGCGGGGCGCGATCAGTCGGCGATCGGCTTCACCCAGCGCCGCCACTGTTCCTCGGGCGTGTACCCGGCCGCCCGCCAGGCATGGTGCGCGGTCTCGTTGCGGGTCAGTACCATCGCGTCGAGACGCCGCCCGCCGAGCCGTACGAAGCGCTCCTCGGCGGCGGCCAGCAGCGCCGAACCGATGCCCTGACGCCGGCGCTCCGGATCCACCGCGAGCCGGTACAGGTGGCAGCGCCAGCCGTCGAAGCCCGCGATCACCGTGCCGACCAGCAGGCCGTCCCGTTCGGCCAGGATCAGCGCCCCGGGGTCGCGGGCGACCAGCCGCTCCACCCCGTCCCGGTCGTCGGAGATGCTCGCGCCCTCGGCGGCCGTCTTCCAGAAGGCCAGCACGGTGTCCAGGTCGTCGGGCGCAGCGGCCCGTATCCGTAGGTCAGTCATACGGTCATCGCAGCACGGCCGACGGGACGGGGTGATCAATTCCAGTATGCGGACGACCCCCGCCCCGCGTCGGCTCCCGCTCCGGTCACTCGTGCGCGATGGCCGCCAGCACGTTCATCCGGGACGCGCGCAGGGCCGGCAGCAGGGCCGCCACCACGCCGACCACCGCCGAACCGATCACCACCGCGACGATCGTGCCCCAGGGGACCGCCAGGGCCTTCATGCCCTGGAGCGCCAGCACCTGCTGCGTGCACACGCCCCACACGAGCCCCAGCGCGAGTCCCAGCACCGCCCCGAACACCGCGATCACCACCGACTCCAGCCGGATCATCCGGCGCAACTGCCGCCGGGCCAGCCCGATCGCCCGCAGCAGTCCGATCTCCCGGGTGCGCTCCACCACCGACAGGGCGAGGGTGTTGACCACACCGAGCACCGCGATCACGATCGCGAGCCCCAGCAGCGCGTACACGAGGTACAGCAGCACGGCGATCTGGTCGTGGACGAGCTTCTTGTAGTCGGCCTGGTCGCGCACCTGCACCTGCGGGTACGGGTCCAGCGACTTCTCCAGGAGGGGCCGCAGCCGGTCGGCACCGGTGCCGGCGGCCGCGTTCACGTACAGCGCGGAGTCCTGGCCGCCGGGGAGGAACTTCTCGACCGTGCCGAGGCCGAAGAACAGCCCGCCCTGCGTGCCGAACCCGCCGGACGACTCCTGGTCGGTGAGCGCGCCCACCTTCAACTCGGTCCTGCGGTCGCCGGGGAACTCGACCGGGAGCACGCTGCCGAGCCGCACGCCGTGTTCCGCGGCGAACTTCGCGTCCATGCCCATGGCACCGTCCGCGAGCGCGGCCGCCGAGCCACCGGCGGCGTACGTCACATGCGCGACGTCGTCCACCTGGGCGTCGTAACCCGCCGCGGTCGTCTCCACCCGCTTGCCGTCCGGCAGTCGAACCGCGACCGGCGCGAACCGCTGCCGTACGACGAGCCCGACGCCGTCGGTGGCACGCACCCGGTCCGTGACCTCCCGGGAGAACGGCGTGTAGTTGCTGTTCTGGATCACGAAGTCGGCGCCCAGCGTCCGGTCGATCTGCTGGTCGAAGGACCGGGACATGGAGGCGCTGGCCACCGACATCCCGCCGACCAGGGCGAGACCCACCATCAGCGCGGACGCCGTGGCGCCGGTACGACGGGGGTTGCGCAGGGCGTTGCGCTGGCTCATCCGGCCGACCGAGCCGAACAGGGCCGGGAAGGCCCCGCCGAGCACCCGGATCACCGGGCGCACCAGCAGCGGGCCCGCGATCACGGTCGCGACCAGGGTGAGGACGACGCCCAGGCCCAGCAGGGAGGCGGCCGAGGCGGTCTTCGTCGCCGTCGCGCATCCCGTCAGGGCGGCCGCGCCGAGCGCCCCGACCACCGAACCCACCACCGCGCGCACCTTGAGCGGCCGTCCCACCCCGGCGATGTCGGCGTCCGCGAGGGCGGCCATGGGCGACACCCGGGCCGCCCGCCGGGCCGGGAGGTAGGCCGCCACGAACGTGACCCCTACACCGACGACGTACGACGCCACCGGCGTCGCCCAGCCGACGACCATCTCCGTGGCCTTCAGGTTCATGCCGAACGCGCCCATGAGCTTGATCAGCCCGGCCGCCAGCCCGATCCCGGCCGCCAGCCCCAGCGTGGAGCCGACCAGGCCGAGCAGCACCGCCTCGGTGAGCACGGACCGCCGCACCTGCCGCCGGTCGGCGCCGAGGGCCCGCAGCAGACCCAGTTCGCGGGTGCGCTGGGCGATGAGCATCGAGAAGGTGTTGACGATCAGGAACACGCCCACCAGCACGGCGATCCCGGCGAAGCCGAGCATGACGTACTTGATCACGTCCAGGAAGCCGCCGAGGTCGGCGGCGGCCGACTTGGCCTGCTCGTCGGCGGTGCGCACCTCGTAGGAGCCGGTGCCGACCGCGGCGGTGACCCGGCGCTTGAGCTCGGTGTCGCTCACTCCCGGCGCCGCGTCCAGCGAGATGCTCGTCACGCGGTCGGCGGCGCCCAGCAGCTCGGCCCGGGCCACGGCGGGGTCCAGGAAGACCAGCGCCGCGCCCGGGTTGGTGGTGGTGAAGGTGGCGATGCCGACGATCTCGACCTTGAAGGTCCCGGGCTGCGCCAGCACGGTGAGCGTGTCGCCGATCCGTACGTTCTTCTTGTCCGCGGTGTCCGCGTCGAGAAGGGCCTCGCCGGCGCCGTGCGGGGCATGGCCGGAGGTCAGCTTCACCGGGCTGCGGTCGGTCGGGTTCCAGTCGTTGGCGATGGTGGGAGCGCCGGTGGTCGGTCCGACCGACTCGTTCTTGCCGTCGACGACCGTGATGTTCTCGACGCTCACGTCGGGGTGGACGGCCGCGACACCGTCGACCCCGGCCACCCGGTCCGCGAGCGCGGCGGGCACCGTCTGCACCGCGCCGGTCGGCACGGACGACTTGAGGTCCTGCTTCGGCTCGATCGTCACATCGGCGGAGGTGGACGCGAACAGCCGGTCGAAGGTACGGGTGACGGTGTCGGAGAAGATCAGGCTGCCCGCGACGAACGCGACGGACAGGACGACCGCCAGGGCGGACAGCAGCAGCCGCCCCTTGTGCGCGAGGAAATTTCTCAGGGTCGCCTTCAGCACCGGCTCAGTCCTCCCCGCCGGGGTGGCCGGGGGTGCCGGGACTCGGGGACGCGGACGGTAACGCGGACGTGGCTGCGGATGTGGAAGCGGCTCCGGCGGTGGTGAACAGTCGCATCCGTTCCAGTACGGCCTCCGCGGTGGGCCGCTCCATCTCGTCCACGATCCGCCCGTCCGCGAGGAAGAGCACCAGGTCGGAGTGGGCGGCGGCGCCCGGGTCGTGGGTGACCATGACGACCGTCTGGCCGAGGTCGTCGACGGCCTCGCGCAGGAAGCCGAGCACCTCCAGACCCGCGCGCGAGTCCAGGTTGCCGGTCGGCTCGTCGGCGAAGATCAGTTCCGGCCGGGAGGCGAGCGCGCGGGCGCAGGCGACGCGCTGCTGCTGGCCGCCGGAGAGCTGGGCGGGCCGGTGCCGGAGCCGGTCGCGCAGGCCGAGCGTGTCGATGACCTGGTCCAGCCACTTCGGGTCGGGCTTCTGGCCCGCGATGTCCATGGGCAGAGTGATGTTCTCGGCCGCGTTCAGCGTCGGTATGAGGTTGAACGACTGGAACATGAAACCGATCCGGTCCCGGCGCAACCGGGTCAGCTCGCGGTCCTTGAGCCCGGTGATCTCGGTGTCGCCGAGCCACACCTGCCCGGCCGACACGGTGTCGAGCCCCGCCAGGCAGTGCATCAGCGTGGACTTCCCCGAACCCGAGGGGCCCATCACCGCGGTGAAGCGGCCGCGTGCGATGTCGACGTCGACCGAGTCCAGGGCGAGCACCGACGTCTCGCCCGAGCCGTACGCCTTGGTCAGACCGCGGGCGCGGGCCGCGACTCCGCCGGCCGGTGCCCGGCCGGGGGCGTGCTCCGCAGCAGGTGTGGACAAGGCTGCCTCCTCGCTCGCATGGACGTGCCGACTCGTCGTCGCGGCCGAGCGTAGTGTGACCCGACCCACAGCCGGTATCCCCCCTGGGGCCGAGGCGCTCTCCGCCGGAGGTCGGGCGAGCGGCCGATATCGATGTAACCGATGTAAGGGGCATGTTCTGTCCGGCTGACGGGGTACGGGCGGGACGCGAGGGGGACGCGAGCCGGACGGGGGCGGGAGCCGGTCCGGACGAAGCGCGGCGGCCACGGAGGCACTTGCCGGTGCTAGCACTCCGGCGCTAGCGTCGAGACATGGCGAAGACCCAGCTGAACGTACGCGTGGACGAGGGCACCGCCCGCGCGGCGCGTGAACGCGCCCTGGCCCGTGGTGTGAGCGTCAACCGCTACATCGAGGAACTGGTCAGACAGGACGCCGGAGAGGCGGGCCACGCCTTCGTGGAGGCCGCCGCGGACTTCATGAAGCAGTACGAGGCCGTCTTCGCCGAGGACTTGGGCACGGACGGCGACCGCCGGGCCGAAGGTCGCGGCTGATCCGTTGTCCGACCTCAGGATCGACCTGGCCTGGCTGCTCATGCTCGCCGAACAGCGGACACCGGGCGATGCCCGGGTCACCGACTGGGGAGCCCTCGTCGCCGCGGTCGCCCGCCACCAGGCCGAGATCTTCGACGTCCCCGTCTACGACAGTCCCCACGCCCGCGGTGCGGCCCTGCTCCAACTCCTCATCCACATACCGGCGCTGGAGCGCTCCAACGCGCTGTTCGCGTCCGCGGTCGCCTACGGCTACCTCGTCGCCAGCGGCCTCAAGGTGGTCACCACGCCGGAGCGGGTGCGTGATCTGGCCCGCCTGGTGAAGGGCGGCGAGGCCTCCGTCGACGACATCGCGCGCGAGCTGCGGCAGTGGAGCGCCTGAGGCTCACGCTCAGCAGGTGAACGGGTCGGCCGGTCGCCGGTCAGCCGGTCGGCCCGGGGCGCCAGGCCGTGCCCAGCACACAGAACGAGGTGGGCAGCCGGGGTCCCTTCTCCGGCAGTGTCAGGCTCCGGTAGGGACCGATCAGGAACCCGGCGTCACGCAGGGCGCCGACCGGGTCCCGGGCCAGACGGCAGCCGCCGGCCAGCCGCGGCCACACCGTGCGGTCCAGCAGGCGCTGGGTGGCCGTCATCACCGGGCCGCCGCCCCGGCCGTGCTCGAAGAACCGCACCTGGCCGCCGGGCCGCAGGACCCGCCTCGCCTCGGCCAGCGCCCGCTCCACGTCGTGCACACTGCACAGCACCAGACTGAGGACGACCGCGTCGAAGGCCTCGCTCTTGACCGGCAGCGCCTCCGCCACGCCCGGCACGACGTCCACCGGGACCTCGCAGCGCAGCGCCGCCTCCATCGCCGCGTGCCGCAGCAGCCGCTCGGGTTCGATCGCGACGACTTCGGAGACCGTGCGGGGATAGCGGGCGAAGTTCAGCCCGTTGCCGGCCCCGATCTCGATCACCCGCCCCGACAGTCCGGCGAGCAGCCGCTCCCGCACGCGGCCCATGCCCAGCCTGGTCTCGGCGGTGACGCTCACGCGGGCGTAGTAGCGGGCGAACAGCGGGTGGTGGACGGGATCCCCGGCCACCTGGCCGGAGTTGACGGGCCGTGCGGGCATGGCGACCTCCCGGGCAGGACGGGGCCCTACGGGGATTGTCCCCCGCCGAGCCCCTTCGCACCCCCCGCCCGCGCCGATCCGCGGGGAGGGAAGTCCGCGTCGCGCCGGGCGGCCGGGGTCCGTCCGGCGGTTCCCGGCCGCCCCGTCCTCCCGGTGGACGGCGGCAACCGCCGGACAGGTATCAGGCGATGAAGTCCCGGACCTGCTCGTACACGCCGTAGTCGTTGTTCATGTCGGTGTGCGAGATGCAGCCGACCTCGACGTTCGTCGCGCCGCTGAGGACCGCGGTGGTGTCCGGGGTGAGCGCTTCGTCGCAGTCGGACCAGTAACTGGCGTACGACACGCTGCCCGGCGTCTCGTCGCCGGAGTTGAGCGAGGTCAGGAACGAACTGCCGGTGTACATCTCGGCGCACGACGTGTACAGCCACGAGCACCAAGAAGCGGTGGTCGTGCCGTGGTTGACGCCGGCGGTGGAGACGAAGTCGTCGACGTACGACGTTCCGCCCAGGTTCTTCAGGTAGTAACGCGCGCTGAGCACACCCATGGAGTGAGCGACGATGTCGACCTTGGACGCACCGGTTCTGGCCAGCACGCTCTGGATCTCGGTGGCCAGTTGCCGAGCGGTGGTGACGTTCGACTGCGACCAGTCGTACGACCACTCGTCGAGCTCGGCGGAGGAGTAGCCGTCGGCCTTGAAGTCGGCGGTCCAGTCGTCCCAGCTGCTCGACGAACTGCTGATGCCGTGCACGAAGACGACCGGGTTGTGGGTCGCCGCGTGCGCGGCGGGGGCGGAGACGGAGAGTGACACGAGGAGTGATGCCGCGACGGCGGGGACGGCCGCGGCGATACGACGCCTGTGGCGTTGCATGGTGCCTCCTGAGACGGGTGGGGTCAGCAGGAGTGTCCGATCGGGTCTACGCGCGCCGCATCAGTGAAACCGCCGGTCTTTACTGCTCAATTAACGCACCAGTAACGTCAGTTGTGTGGTGACTCCGGTGAACCCCCCACCTCCTGAGAGCACTTCACCCCCGCCGCTCCCCGACACCCCGCGGCCCCCGGTCGTCGGGCTGCCCGAAGCGGTCCGCATCCGGGCGCTGCGGGCCGTGTACGGCGATCCGCGCGCCGCCGCGGAGCTGCTGCCGCGGCTGACCGAACGGCAGGCGGCAGGCCTCGACCCGCTGCCCACGGAACCCGGCGACCTCGCGCCCGCACTGCTGCGCGAACACCGGCGGGAGATCCGTACCCTGCCGGACGACACCCGGCTGCTGCTCCTGCTCGCCGCGGCCGACCAGTATCCGGTCCCCAGCCACGCCTTCCTGCGCGCCGTCACGGCCGCCCGCCTCGACACCCGGCCGCTGGCCGCCGCCGAGGCCGCCGGTGTCGCGCACGCGGCGACGGGCGGGGTCGTCTTCCGCGACGCCTGGACGAGGATCGCCGCCTACGAGACCGCGGAACCGGTGGACCGGCGCGACGCCCACCGACTGCTGGCCCGCGTGCTGCGCGGGGCGGGAGAGGCGCCCCGCCGCTCCTGGCACCGGGGCGCGGGCGCGTGGGGCCCGAGCGGGCGGCTGGCGGTCGAACTGGACGCGGCGGCGGTGCAGGCCCGCGCGGCGGGCCGCCCCGCACTGGCCCGCGCGCTGGTCGAACGCGCGGCCGCGCTCTCCCCCGAACCGGGCGAACAGGCCCGGCTGCTCGCCCGTGCCGCCGTGGACGCCTGGCACTGCGGCGAGGCCGACCGCGCCCGTCGGCTCACCGCGGCCACCGCCGACGACGCGCTGACCGGCCTGCTCGCCCTGCGCGCCGGCGACGCCTTCGAGGCCTTCGACGCCCTGCTGCGAGCGGCGGCCCGAGCCTCGACAGGCAACTGCTCGGGCCCGGGGGACGACGCCTCGGTCTCGACAGACGATCGCTCGGGCCCGGCGGGTGGTCGTGAGGCCGCGGTGGCAGCCGTCCGGGGCAAGGCCGGTGATGCCGGGACCGGTACCCGTGCCCCCGCCGGGCCGCGCCGGGCGACGGCGGGGCCGTCGGTGTCCGACTTACGGCTCCCGGCCGGCCTCCCGGTGCCGCTGCTCCTCGTACGGGCCACCGAGGCCGCCGTCTACACCGGTGACCTGCGCCGGTGCCGGGAGGCGGTACGGGTCGCCGTGCGCTCGGGAGTCGCGGTGCCCGAAGTGCTCGCCGGGATCACGGCCGCCGCCGACGGGCGTTACGAGGTCGCGCGCGTCCACCTGGAGAGAGCGGCCGGGCGTCGTGGCCCCGGGATCGGACGCGAGAGCGGGGGCCGGCCCGACGGCGGGGGCGACCCCACCCTGCTCGTGCACGCCGGGATCGCCGCCCTGATGCTGGGCGACCACGCCCGCGCCGCCACCGCCACGCTGCGCGCCGCCGACTCGGCACGGGTGCAAGGGGCGACGGCCACCGCGGCGCAGGCCATGGAGTTCCGGGCGTACGCCGATTTCTGGACCGGCCGGCCGCGCGCCGCCGAGGCGGCCACCGCGCACGCCCTGCACCAGGCGTACGCCGCGGGTCAGGACAACGGTGCCTGTCATCTCCAGGCCGCCCTCGCCATGTTCGCCGCGATCACCGGCGACGGCGACCTGTGCCGGGAGCGCGCCGCCGCCGCCCGTGGGTACGCCCTGGCCCACGGCCTCGGTCTGCCCGCTGCCCTCGCCCAGTGGGCGCTCGCCTTCCTCGACGTGGTCACCGGCCGCTTCGGGACCGCGGCCACCCGGCTGCGCGCCCTCGCCGGCTTCGGCCCCGGGCACGGACACCGGGCCGTCCGGCACCTGGCCACCCCGCACTACGTCGAGGCCGCCGTCCGCACCGGCGACACCCGGGTCGCCCGTACCGCCCACGCCGACTACCACCGGTGGGCGAGCGCCGTGCGCAGCGCCGACGACCTGGCGCTCAGCGCGCGGTGCCGGGCCCTGCTCACCCCCGGTGCGGGGGCCGTCGAGCACTACCGCGCGGCACTCGACCTGCACGCATACGGCACCCGTGACTTCGAACGCGCCAGAACTGAACTGTTGTTCGGCAGTGCGCTGCGCCGCCTGCGCAGACGGACGGAGGCGCGCGACCGGCTGCACGGCGCCCTGGCCGCGTTCGAATCCTTCGGCGCTCCGCACTGCGCCGACCAGGCCCGCACCGAACTGCGCGCGCTGGGCACCCCGGCCGCGCCCGCGCGCGGGCCCGACGACCCGGCCGCACGGCTGACCGCGCAGCAGTTGCTCGTCGCCCGGATGGCCGCGGAGGGCGCCACCAACCGGGAGATCGCCGCCCGGCTGGCGCTCAGCCCGCGCACGATCGACCATCATCTGCGGGGCGTGTTCACCCGCCTGGGCATCCGCTCCCGGATCGAACTGGTCCGGCTGCTCGCCGAAGGCGGCTCCCCGCCGGGCGGCTCCCCGCCGGGCGGCTCCCCGCCGGGCTGATCCGTGCCGGGCCGACCCGTGCTGGGCTGAGCCGTGCCGGGCTGAGCCGTGCCGGGCTGATCCGTGCCGGGCGGCTCCCCGCCGGGCTGAGCCGTGCCGGGCTGAGCCGTGCCGGGCTGATCCGTGCCGGGCTGATCCGTGCCGGGCTGATCCGTGCCGGGCTGATCCGTGCCGGGCGGCTCCCCGCCGGGCTGATCCGTGCCGGGCCGACCCGCGCGGCAGCGCCCCGGCCCGGGCTGCGGCCCTGCGAGGCTGTCGCGCTGCTGGGCCCCACGTGCCCCGCGCACCCGAACTCGCCCGAGCCGCGCAGACCCCTGCCCGATCCGCCCTCAGCCGTCCTCGCCGTCCGTCTCCCGTGCCCGGAACGCCTCCGCGTCCCAGCTGCCGTCCAGGCGTGGCGCCAGCCAGCCCGGCGCCACCCGGCGGAAGTCGGCGGGCGCGAGCGACCCGGCGCCCGCGGGCAGCGCGCCGAGCAGCGGCGCCCCCGAGACGACCGGCAGATCCGCCACATTGCAACGCGACGCGAGATCGGGCGAGTCGGGCCAGCTACCGATCACGACACCCAGCAACTCGATCTCCCGCAGGCGCAGTTCACGTGCCGTCAGTTCGGTCGTGTTCAGCGTGCCCAGGCCCGCCGAGGCCACCACCAGCACCGGGGCGCGCAGCAGCCGGGCCACATCGGCCAGGTTCCCGCCCGTCTCGTCGAACCGCACGAGCAGCCCGCCCGCGCCCTCGACCAGCACCAGGTCGTGTTCCGTGGCCAGCTTCTGGGCCGCGTCCGCCACGTCCTGCGGACGCACCGGCGCCAGCCCGGCCCGCCGGGCCGCCGTGTTGGGCGCCAACGGCTCCGGATAGCGCGCGAGTTCGCCCGCCGTCACCGCACCGGCCAGCCGTACGACCTCCTCGGCGTCGCCCGGCTCGTCCGGCCGCACGCCCGTCTGGGCGGCCTTCAGCACGGCCACCGAGCGGCCGGCGGCGAGCGCCGCCGCGGCGACCGCCGCCGTGGTGACGGTCTTGCCGACCTCCGTGCCCGTGCCCGTGATCACCAGTACCGGCATGTGTCATCCCTCCCGCGCCGCGGCGCACACCGCGCGCGCGATCCGTGCCACGTCCGCGTCATCGGTGACGTACGGCGGCATCGTGTAGACCAGGTCGCGGAACGGGCGCAGCCACACACCCTCGCGCACCGCGGCCGAGGTGGCCGCCGCCATGTCCACCGGGCGGTCGAGCTGGACGACCCCGATGGCACCGAGGACGCGTACGTCCTTCACCCCGGGCAGCGCGGAGGCCGGTTCGAGCCCCTCGCGCAGTCCGGTCTCGATCCGGCCGACCTCGGCCCGCCAGTCCTGACCGAGCAGCAGTTCGACCGAGGCGCAGGCCACGGCCGCCGCCAGGGGGTTGCCCATGAACGTGGGTCCGTGCGCCAGCACCGGCACCTCGCCGCGCGAGATGCCGTCGGCCACCCGTGGGGTGCACAGCGTCGCCGCCATGGTCAGGTAGCCGCCGGTCAGCGCCTTCCCCACGCACATCACGTCCGGCGTCACCGCCGCGTGCTCCGCCGCGAACAGGGCGCCCGTACGGCCGAATCCGGTCGCGATCTCGTCGAAGACCAGCAGCACGTCGTGCGCGTCGCACGCCTCGCGCAGCACCCGCAGATAGTCGGGGGAGTGGAACCGCATCCCGCCCGCGCCCTGCACCACCGGCTCGACGATCACCGCGGCCAGGTCGTCCGCGTGCTCCTCGACGGCCGCGCGCAGCAGCTCGGCGTAGGCCTCGTCGTACTCCGCGGGCGGGGCGTCCGTGAACACCTGACGCGGCAGCACCCCGCTCCACAGCTCGTGCATCCCGCCCTCGGGATCGCACACCGACATCGGCTGCCAGGTGTCGCCGTGGTAGCCGCCCCGCCAGGTCAGCAGCCGCCGTTTCGCGGGGCGGCCCAGCGAACGCCAGTACTGGAGGCACATCTTCACCGCGACCTCGACCGACACCGAACCGGAGTCGGCGAGGAAGACGTGCTCCAGACCGGCCGGGGTGACGTCGACCAGGAGCTTCGCCAGCCGTACGGCGGGCTCGTGGGTGAGCCCGCCGAACATCACATGGCTCATCCGCGAGAGCTGTTCGCGCGCGGCCTCGTTCAGCACCGGGTGGTTGTAGCCGTGGATCGCCGACCACCAGGACGACATGCCGTCGACCAGTTCGCCCGAACCGTCCGCGAGGGTCAGCCGTACCCCGCTCGCCGACGCCACGACCAGCGGCTCCTGGCGACCCGGCATCGGGCCGTACGGATGCCAGACGTGGCGTCGGTCCAGTTCGAGCAGTTCGGGCACGCTCAGGTCAGGCATTGGGCGCGAGGTCCGTGCCGGCGCCCCGGCGGCGTACGGCGACCAGGTCCGGGCGCGGCTCGTCGACCCGCGGGGCGGGAGCGGCGGCCGGGGCGGAGCCGCAGACGCTGTCGCCGCCGTGGCAGCCGGCGCCGTCGTCGTGGCAGCCGCTGTCGGCCGTCGCCTCGTGGCAGCCGCCGGACCGGTGCTCGGGCAGCGTCACCTGGTCGGCGCCCTCCACCTCGAACCCGGCGTCGGCGATCATCTCCAGGTCGGCCCTGCCCGCCTGGCCCTCACTGGTGAGGTAGTCCCCGAGGAAGATCGAGTTGGCCAGGTGCAGGGCGAGCGGCTGCATCGTACGGAGATGGACCTCGCGGCCGCCCGCGATCCGCACCTCGACGTCCGGGCACACGAACCGCACCATGGCCAGGATCCGCAGACAGCGCTGCGGGGTGAGGTTCCACTCCTTGGCCAGCGGGGTGCCCTCGAACGGGATCAGGAAGTTCACCGGAACGGAGTCGGGGTCGAGCTCGCGCAGCGAGAAGACCACGTCGACCAGGTCCTCGTCGCTCTCGCCCATGCCCGCGATCAGCCCCGAACACGCCGACAAGCCGGCCGCGTGGGCCTTCTGCACGGTGTCGACGCGGTCGGCGTAGGTGTGCGTGGTGGTGATGTCCGCGTACGTCTCCTCGGACGTGTTGAGGTTGTGGTTGTACGCGTCCGCGCCCGCCTCGCGCAGCCGCTCCGCCTGGCCGTCGGAGAGCAGGCCGAGGCAGGCGCACACCTCCACGCCCTCGTTCTCGTCCTTGATGGCCTTGATGGTGTCCGAGACCCGCTCCACGTCCCGGTCGGTCGGACCGCGCCCGCTGGCCACCAGGCAGACCCGCTTGGCGCCGCCGGCCAGACCGGCCGCCGCGGCCTTGGACGCCTCGTCCGGCTTCAGCCAGGTGTACTTGAGGATCCCGGCCGTCGAGCCCAGCCGCTGGGAGCAGTAGGAGCAGTCCTCGGGGCACAGTCCGGACTTCAGGTTGACCAGGTAGTTGAGCTTCACCCGTCGGCCGAACCACTGCCGGCGCACCTTGCCGGCCGCGGCCACCACATCGAGCAGATCGTCGTCGGAGGTGGCCAGTACGGCGAGTGCTTCCTCGCGGCTCGGCAGCTCGCGCCGAAGCCCCTTCTCCACCAGCGTCTTCAGCAGGTCCATGAGAGCCGATCCTGTCGTAAGGACCTGCTCGGGGCCAAGGTGACTTCACACAACAGAGACACTTCACGGTGTGTGGATTGCCACATCCTGGCCCGACGGCCGTCCGGCTAGGGTCTGTCCACTGCCTACAAAATCCCCGGAGGACCCATGGCGTTCGGCTGGATCGACGAGCAGGCGGAACTGCGCGGCCGCGCCGGGCTCGTACGGACCCTGCGCCCGCGCCCGGCGGACTCGCCGCTCCTCGACCTCGCGAGCAACGACTACCTCGGGCTGACCCGGCACCCCGAGGTCGTCGAGGGCGCGGCGAGCGCGGCGCGGACCTGGGGCGGCGGCGCGACCGGCTCCCGGCTGGTCACCGGCACCACCGAACTGCACACCGAACTCGAACGGGAACTGGCCGACTTCTGCGGCTTCGAGGCGGCCCTGGTCTTCTCCTCCGGCTACGCGGCCAACCTCGCGGCCGTCTCGGCGCTGGCCCCGCACGGCTCGCTGATCGTCTCCGACGCGGGCAACCACGCCTCGCTGATCGACGGCTGCCGGCTGGCCCGGGGCGTCACCCAGGTCGCCGCGCACGCGGACCCGGACGCCGTGCGCAAGGCGCTGCGGACCCACGAGGGGCCCGCCGTCGCCGTCTCCGACACGGTCTTCTCGGTCGACGGCGACGCCGCACCGCTGGCCGCGCTCGCCCGGGTCTGCCGGGAGCACGGCGCCGGACTGGTCGTCGACGACGCGCACGGACTCGGCGTGCTGGGCGACGGCGGCCGGGGAGCCCCGTACGCGACCGGGCTCGCGGGCGCCGACGACGTCGTGGCGACGGTCACCCTGTCCAAGTCGCTGGGCAGTCAGGGCGGTGCCGTGCTCGGCCCGGCCCGGGTGATCGACCATCTGGTCAACGCGGCGCGGACGTTCATCTTCGACACAGGTCTCGCTCCCGCGGCGGCGGGGGCGGCGCTGTCGGCCCTGCGGCTGCTGCGCCGCGAGCCGGAGCGCGCGGCGCGGGCCCGCACGGTGGCGGGCGACCTGCACGCGCGCCTGACGGCCGTGGGTCTGGAGGCGGTACGTCCGGACGCCGCGGTCGTCTCCGTACGGGCGCCGTCCCCGGAGGCGGCCGTGAAATGGGCGGCCGACTGCCGGGCGGCGGGTGTCGTGGTGGGCTGCTTCCGTCCTCCTTCCGTGCCCGACGGGATCTCGCGGCTCCGGCTCACCGCGCGCGCGGACCTCACCGAGGAGCGGATCGCGCACGCGGTGCGGGTGATCGACGAGACACGACCATGAGTCGGCGTGACACGGCCCTGTTTCGCACGTTCGCCAATTACCGGTGAATGACGGCGCTTTGCTGTCGAATCGGTGCCGATCGATACTGGCCCGATATTGGTCGGAGTGGACCGGGAATGACCGGAATCAGTGGAATGTGGCCGTGAATTTCGCCCAGCTCTCGGGGGAGAAGAGCAGCGCCGGACCGGCCGGATCCTTGGAGTCGCGTACGGCGAGCAGTCTGGCCCCCGGTCCTCGGCCGGGCCGTGCCGTCTCGACGCAGTTGTTCGCTCCTGTGCTGTAGCTGCTGCGCAGCCACATCGCGCCGCGCAGCCGCGCGGCGGGGATCGAGTTGCGAGGCAGTGCAGTCATGGTGCCTCCTTATGTGTCGTCACCTATCCCGGCGATGAAATCCAATGAGTCCTCGGGTGAAAGAGCGTGTGTCCTGAGGGTGTTGAAGGCCTCCGAGTAGGCCTGGAGGTCTTCTTTCCGTTCGAGGTAGAGGCTACTCGTCATGTGGTCGAGAACAACCACATCCAGATCAGAAGTGCTCGGAAATGACAAGATAACGAAAGGTCCGGTGACGCCAATGTGCGCTCCCGCCCGGAACGGCAGGACCTGGAGCCGCACTTGGGGCAGCCGTCCCGCGTCCACCAGCCGCCGCAGCTGACGCGCCATCACCTCGGGCCCGCCGACCTCCCTGCGCAGCACCGCCTCGTCCAGGACCGCGGTCAGCTCCAGCGGACGATGCGCGCGCAGCACGTCCTGCCTGGCCAGTCGCACCTCGACCAGCGCGTCCAGCCGCTCCTCGTCCAGTCCCTCGACCGCGGCGCGGGTCACCGCGCGGGCGTACTCGGGCGTCTGCAACAACCCCGGGACCACGGACGTCTCCAGCGTGCGCATCGCGCTCGCCTGTGACTCCAGGCTGATGAAATCCCGGTAGGTGGGCGGGAGAACACCGCGGTACGCGTGCCACCAGTGGTCCCGGCCGCCGTCATGGGGGCCCGCCAGTATCAGCAGCAACTCCCGAAGTTCCGTCTCGGTGACTCCGTACGCGTCCAGGAGCAGCCGCACATCGGCCGGTTTCACCCCGCTGGCACCGGTCTCGATCCGGCTGACCTTCGACTGGTGCCAGCCCACCAGACGGGCCGCCTCACCACTGGTGAGCCCGGTGCGGGCGCGCAGCGCGCGCAGTTCGGCGCCCAGTTTTCGGCGGCGCACGGCGGGACCGTACTGCATGGGAATACTCCCTACTCCTTCCAAGCCGCCCAAATACGGTCTGCCGTCGCAGAGTTCACCGCTTCGAGCGACAGATATATGCATATCTCGGTGGATCGGCACCGCGACCGGCCCGGTAATGGCAGTCTGGCGAAGAAGCACCAGTCCGGGACCGTACTCGAATCCGCTCCTTGTCGGACTGCGGTCCCGTGGGAAAGGGACGACGTCGCCATGGCAGACCATCTGGAAGCATCCGTCACTCTGCCGAGCGATCCCGCCTCGGTCTCCGCGGCCCGCAACTTCGTGGCGAGCGCCCTCGTGGAGTGGGGCCTGCCCGCGGACGCCGAGATGGCCGACACCGTCCGACTGGTCGTCTCCGAGCTCACGACCAACGCCGTACAGCACACGTTCGGGCAGTCCCCGACGTTCACGGTCGACCTCACCCTCGACCGGGACGAGCGGCTGCGCGTCGGCGTCACCGACAGCCATCCGCGCTTCCCCAAACGGCTGCCGGCCGCTGTCCAGCAGGACAACGGCCGGGGCATGGTGATCGTCCGCTGGCTGACCACCGAGTGCGGCGGAAGGCTGCACGTCCGTCCCACCCCCGAGGGGGGCAAGACGGTGTGCATCGAACTCCCGTGGACCGTCCCGGCCCAGCCGGTGCCTGCCGCGGGGCAGCAGGAGCCTTGAGGGCCGGGCTCCGGTCCGGGGAGGCCCAGGGGGCGAGGGAGGAGACCCGGCGCGGTGGGGGCGTGCCAGGCCGCCGCCACCGCACCGGGCGGGTCAGCTCACCCGGCCGTACCAGACGCTCTTGGTCCAGATCTTCTGGAGCCGCACCACATCCCCGGTCTTCGGGGCGTGCCAGATCCTTCCCTTCCCGGCGTAGATGCCGACGTGGTAGACGCTGGAACCCGAGTGGAAGAACACGAGGTCCCCGGCCTTGCGGTGGCGGGCCGAGACGTGGTGGGTCTTGTTGTACTGCTGGGCCGCGGTGCGGGGCAGCTTCTTGCCCGCCTTCTTGAACGCGTACAGGGTGAGCCCCGAGCAGTCGAACCTGCGCGGCCCGGTGGCGCCGTAGCGGTACGGCGAGCCCTTCTTGGAAGCCGCGATCTTGAGAACCTTCGTCGCGGTCGTTGCGGCCGCCGCGTCCGCGGAGAGGCCCGGGACCACGATCGAGCCGCCCACGGCGGCGATGGTGAGCGCCGAAGCCGTACCGGCCCGGACCATCAGCGACGGGACACGATTGAGCGCAGTCATGCGCAACCCTTCGTCAGCCGCCTGTGAAGGATGACCTGTCGGATTCGGGCTGGCGAAGTTGCCCGGCCGCTGTCGCGGCTTCACCCCAAGGGCTGCTCGGTGCGGCCATGGCTTGACCGTTCCGGCGAACCCGTCGTGCTTGGGTCCTCCACTCCTGCCGGTGCACTTCTGTCGACCGGTCATCCGGGCGGCGGCAGGACTCGGCGTCCGCCCGGACCGCCCCGCCGCTGTGGCGGGGGCTTGTCGTCAGACAGGGATCTTCACTCACAGGTGTCCGAAAATCCCAACGGAACCGTGGATTTGTGGCGTTACTCACCACTCACCCGTTCGGGTGGACACCTTTTTGTTCGATCGTCCGTCCAGGGGAACGACGAGCCCCGGACCAGCGGCGGAGCAGTTCACCCCGCCGTGGAGCTACGCGCGTTGCGCAACCCTGGAGGCCCGAGAAAAGGATCCGTCGCTACTCCGACAGTGGGTACGTCGTTCGGAGCGTTTGAACTCAGACCCGGACGGTTCGCGCATCGCGCGCGACGTCCGGGAGGGCCGGGGACGGGTCAACTGTCGGAGCGCGACGGCACGGTGACGCGCGCCGTGCGGCGCTCCCCGTCCAGGACGCGCAGCGCCCGCGCGAGCGTCGGCGCGTGCAGTTCGGCCTCGCCCCGCTGATGCATCAGCGCCAGCGCGTCGCGCAGCGCGGTCGCCCTGCCCACCAGCGCCTGGGCGGCGCGCAGTCCGCGGTAGGTGTCCCCGTGGTGCGCGGGGTTGATGCGGCCGAGCAGGTCGACCACCTCCAGGTAACGGTCGATCAGCTCGCCCTCGGCCCGGGTCAGGGCGGGCAGCGGCGGAAGTTCCGGCGGCAGCATCCCCGACTCACCTCGCGCCGGGAGCGGTGGGCGCGCCGGGTGCGCCGGGACGGGTGGCGCCGACCGTGCCCGGTGCGGCGGGCGGGGCCTCGCGGCCGTCGACGACGCGGTCCACCAGGCCGTACTCCAGAGCGCCCCGCGCGTCCAGGACCGTGTCCCGTTCGATGTCCGCGGCCACCTGATCCGGTGTTCGGCCCGTGTGCCGGGCCAGCATCTCCTCCAGCAGGGCCCGGGTGCGCGCCAACTCCGCCGCCTCCACGACGAGATCGCTCACCTGGGCCTCGACCGGCCCGGGAAGCGCCGGCTGGCGGATCGTCACCCGGGTGCCGGGCAGCGCGTGCCGCCTGCCCGGCGCGCCCGCGGCCAGCAGTACCGCGGCGGACGCCCCGGCCCGACCCAGGCAGAACGTCTCCACGTCGCAGCTGACGTAGCGCATGGTGTCGTAGACGGCGGTCATCGCGCTGAACGAGCCGCCGGGGGAGTTGATGTACAGCGAGATCGCCCGGTCCGGTGCCGCGTGCTCCAGGTGCATGAACTGCGCGATCACGTCGTTGGCCGAGGTGTCGTCGATCGGTGACCCCAGCAGGACGATCCGTCCCTCCAGCAGCTTCGCGTAGGGATCCAGCGTCCGGTGCCCGAAGCTCGTGCGTTCGGTGAACTCCGGCAGGACATGGCGGGCGGACGGTCGGGTCATGGGGAACCCCCTCCTCACGGCAAGGTGTCTCTGTAAAAAATGTACAGGACGTACGTGACGTTATGATGGGGGTATGGCCTACGAGATTCCGGTGACACAAGCCAGGGCTGAGCTCGCCGACCTGATCAACCGCGTGGTGTACGGCGGTGAGCGCGTCGTCGTGACCCGCCACGGCAAGCCCCTCGTCGCCCTCGTCTCCGCGGCGGACCTGGAGCGGCTCGACGAACTCGACGGCCCCGAGGAGCAGGTGATCAGCTCGGTCTCCGCGGTCCGGGAGGTCCCGGCCGCTCCCCGGGAGCGTCAGCGCTTCGGGATCGCCGCCGAGCACCGGGGGCCCGGCCCCGCCTGACCGGGCGCGCGGCCGGGACGCCGTTCAGGAGACGGGTGCGAGGCCGCGCTCCGCGGCGGGTTCCGTGAGCCGCGCGCGCTCCTTCAGCGCGCTCCCGGCCAGCACCGCGGCCAGACCCAGCGCCGCCCACCAGGTCAGCGTGAGGGCCGGGCCGGCCGCCGCCGCGCCGTCGAAGTACGACACCGAGCGCACCAGCGTCGTACCGGCTCCCGGCGGCAGCCACTGCCCGATCGTGCCGACCGGTTCGGGCAGCATCCGCGGCGCCGACGCCGCGCCCGAGAAGGGGTTGCCGAACAGCATCATCACGCCCGCCGTGATCCCGATCCCGGCCGGGCCGAGCAGGGCCGCGAGCCCGGCCACGGCGCCGCTCACGGCCAGCGTCGCCAGGGCCAGCGCCCCGGCCTCGGCCCACCAGTCGCCGGTCAGCACCCCGAGCCAGCTGTGCGCGATCCCGGCCGCCGCCAGACCCACCAGGGCGGCGGCGCCGACCAGGGCGGCCGCGGCGCGGACGCCGCGCAGCCCCAGCAGGGTCACCGCCGCGCCCGCCGCGATCCCGGCCAGCGCGAGGGGCAGCACGCTCGCGCTCAGGGCGGCGCCGCGCGGGTCGTTCGCGGGGGCGGCCACGATGTCGACCGTCCTGATGTCGGTGCCGTCGGCGGGCACCAGCCGGGCTGCCGACTGCTGGAGCAGCTGGGCGACGAGCGGGCTCGCCGCCGACGCCGTCAGCAGTTCGGGGCCGTCGGCGGTGACCACGACCGCGCCGTACACCTGCCGGTCCGCCACGGCCCGCCGGGCGGCCGCCTCGTCGGCGTAGTGGTGGATCTCGAACGCCCCCTCCCGTGCCGCCAGGCCGCGTTCGATCCGCGCCGTCGCGGCGGCCGGGCCGGCCACGCCGAGCGGCAGGTCGCGGGGCGCGGTCCGGGCGGCGGGCCAGGCGAAGGCCCACAGGGCCAGGGCGGCCAGCACGGGAACGAGCAGCACGACGGCCGTCAGCCGGCGGACGGGGACTCGGGTGGGGGAGTCGAGGGCGGTGGGCATGGGCTTCTCCAGGAAGGCCGAGACGGATGGACTCTAAAAAGAATGAGCGTTCGTTTTTGACGGTGCCCACCGTCCTCCCGACATCTCCGGCTTGTCAAGAAGGAATGTTCGTTTTACGTTGTGGGTCATGGCCCGTGTATCCCAGGCGCACCTCGACGCCCGCCGGCGGCAGATCCTCGACGGTGCCGCGCTCTGTTTCGCCCGCAACGGGTTCCACGCCACGTCCATGCAGGACGTGCTCAAGGAGGTCGATCTCTCCGCGGGCGCCGTCTACCGGTACTTCACCGGCAAGGACGAGCTGATCGGGGCGATCGTCGGCGAAGTGCTCGACGTACTGCGCGACACCTACGAGAAGGCGGCCGTCGAGACCCCGCCGCCCCTGCCCGACGAGCTGATCCCCCGCGCGCTCGCCCAGTTGAGGGCGATCAGGCCCGGGGTGCTGGACGGCGGCGCCTGGGTCTTCCCCCGGCTGATGATCCAGGTCTGGGCGGAGATCCTGCGCAACGACGAACTCGCCACCGTGGTGCGGACGGGGTACGACAGGGTGCGCGAGGCCTGGGCGCGGGTCGTGGACAGCTACCGGGCCGCCGACCTGATCGCCCGGGACGCCGACGCGGACGCCCTGGCGCGTGTGATGATCGCACTGGCCCAGGGGTTCGCCGCGCAGACGGCCCTCATCGAGGAGATGCCCTCCGAGATCCTCCGGGACGGGCTGCGGGCGTTGATGAGCATGCGGGACCCGCGCGCGGAGGCCTGACGCGGCAGGGCCCGTACGGCGGCCCGTACGACAGCCGGTACGACGGCCCGTGCGGCCGACTGCTCGTGCGCCGGACCACGGACTCGACCACAACTTGGTTAACTTGCTCGAAACCCGCTCCAACTAGCCTGCCGATCCACGCCATCCGGGACGCTGCCCCGGGGCTGCGGCAACCGGACCCCGCACGGTCCGGAGCGAGGACTGTGAGGTGGGACGTGCAACTGACCCCGCACGAGCAAGAGAGGCTGCTGATCCATGTGGCGGCCGACGTCGCAGAGAAGCGCCGGGCCCGTGGTCTCAGGCTGAACCACCCCGAGGCGGTCGCGCTCATCACGTCGCACATCCTGGAAGGCGCGCGTGACGGCCGTACCGTCGCCGAACTCATGTCCTCCGGACGCAAGTTGCTCACCCGGGACGACGTCATGGACGGCATTCCCGAGATGATCCACGACGTCCAGGTCGAGGCGACCTTCCCGGACGGCACCAAACTCGTCACCGTCCACGACCCGATCGTCTGACGGGGGAGTGCCGTGATTCCCGGAGAGATCCTGTTCGAGGACGACCCGATCGTCTACAACGAGGGCCGCGAGGTCACCCGGCTCACCGTCCTCAACGCCGCCGACCGCCCCGTCCAGGTCGGCTCCCACTACCACTTCGCCGAGGCCAATCCCGGCCTGGACTTCGACCGTGCCGCCGCGCACGGCAAGCGGCTGAACGTCGCCGCCGGCACCGCCGTGCGCTTCGAACCCGGGATCCCCGCCGAGGTCGAACTCGTCCCCCTCGCCGGTGCCCGGATCGTGCCCGGACTGCGCGGGGAGACCGGAGGCGCACTCGATGCCTGAGATCTCACGCGCCGCGTACGCCGACCTGTTCGGCCCGACGACCGGCGACCGCATCCGGCTCGCGGACACCGATCTGCTGATCGAGATCGAGGAGGACCGCTCGGGCGGGCCCGGACTCGCCGGTGACGAGGCCGTGTTCGGCGGCGGCAAGGTCATCCGCGAGTCCATGGGGCAGGCACGCGCCACGCGTGCGGAGGGCACCCCGGACACCGTCGTCACGGGTGTAGTGATCGTCGACCACTGGGGGATCGTCAAGGCCGACGTCGGCATCCGCGACGGGCGGATCACCGGGATCGGCAAGGCGGGCAACCCCGACACCATGGACGGGGTGCACCCGGATCTCGTGATCGGTCCGGAGACCGAGGTGATCGCGGGCAACGGGCGGATCCTCACCGCGGGCGCGGTCGACGCGCACGTCCACTTCATCTGCCCGCAGATCGCCGACGAGGCGCTCGCCTCCGGTGTCACCACGCTGGTCGGCGGCGGCACCGGACCGGCCGAGGGCTCGAAGGCGACCACCGTGACGCCCGGCCCCTGGCATCTGGCCCGGATGCTGGCGGCGATGGAGTCCTATCCCCTGAACATCGGTCTGCTCGGCAAGGGCAACACCGTCTCGCAGGAGGCGATGCTGTCCCAGATCCGCGGCGGAGCGCTCGGGCTGAAGCTGCACGAGGACTGGGGCTCCACCCCGGCCGTCATCGACGCCTCGCTGACCGTCGCCGAACGGACCGGCATCCAGGTCGCGATCCACACGGACACCCTGAACGAGGCCGGTTTCGTGGGGGACACGCTCGCGGCGATCGCCGGGCGCGGGATCCACGCGTACCACACGGAGGGGGCGGGCGGCGGGCACGCGCCGGACATCATGACCGTGGTGTCCGAGCCGCACGTACTGCCCAGTTCGACGAACCCGACCCGGCCGTTCACCGTCAACACCGCCGAGGAACACCTCGACATGCTGATGGTGTGCCACCACCTCAACCCGGCGGTGCCGGAGGACCTCGCCTTCGCCGAGTCCCGGATCCGGCCGTCGACGATCGGGGCGGAGGACATCCTCCACGACCTCGGCGCGATCTCCATCATCTCGTCCGACTCCCAGGCCATGGGGCGCGTCGGCGAGGTCGTCCTGCGGACCTGGCAGACGGCCCACGTCATGAAGCGGCGCCGGGGCGCGCTGCCCGGCGACGGAAGGGCGGACAACCGCCGGGTCCGCCGCTATGTCGCCAAGTACACGATCAACCCGGCGCTCGCCCAGGGGCTCGCGCGGGAGATCGGCTCCGTCGAGAGCGGCAAGCTCGCCGACCTGGTGCTGTGGGAGCCCGCGTTCTTCGGCGTCAAGCCGCACCTCGTCCTCAAGGGCGGGCAGATCGCGTACGCGCAGATGGGCGACGCCAACGCCTCGATCCCGACCCCGCAGCCGATCCTGCCGCGCCCGATGTTCGGGGCGATCGGGCGGGCGCCCGCGGCCAACTCGTTCAACTTCGTGGCCCCGGCGGCCGTCGAGGACGGGCTGCCGGAGCGGCTCCAGCTCGGGAAGCGGTTCGTGGCGATCGACTCCACGCGCGGGGTGACCAAGGCGGACATGCGCGAGAACGACGCGCGGCCGCGGGTCCGGGTCGACCCCGACAGCTTCGCCGTGCACATCGACGGGGAGCTCGTCGAGGCGACTCCGGCCGCCGAACTGCCCATGGCCCAGCGTTACTTCCTCTTCTGATGGCCAGGGCGGCACTGCTCGTCCTGGCCGACGGCCGCTTTCCCGCCGGAGGGCACGCGCACTCCGGCGGCGCCGAGGCGGCCGTCCGGGCCGGGCGGATCACGGGAGCGGCGAGCCTGGAGGACTTCGCCCGGGGCAGGCTGCACACGGCGGGGCTGGTGTCGGCGTCCCTCGCCGCCGCGGCCGCGCTCGGGGTGGACCCGTCAGTGCTGGACGCGGCGGCGGACGCCCGTACGCCGTCCCCCGCGCTGCGCGCGACGGCGCGCAGGCTGGGCCGACAGCTGATGCGGGCCGCCCGTGCCACCTGGCCGTCCCCGGAACTCGACGCCGTGGCGAGCGAGTTCCCCAAGGGCATGCATCAGCCGGTGGTGCTGGGGCTGCTGGCGCGGGCGGCCGGGCTCGGGGCCGTCGACGCGGCCTGCTGCGCGGCGTACGAGAGCGTCGGCGGGCCGGCCACCGCGACGGTGCGGCTGCTGAGCCTGGACCCGTTCGACGCCACGGCGGTGCTGGCCCGGCTGGCGCCGGAGCTGGACCAGGTGGCCGACCGGGCGGTCGAGGCGGCCCGGCGGGTGCTCGACGAAGGGGTCGACGCCCTGCCCGCGGCCTCGGCCCCCCTGCTGGAGATCGACGCGGAAGCCCATGCCGCCTGGCCGGCCAGGCTGTTCGCGTCCTAGCCCCGCGGCATGGGGGCACGACCGCAGGGCACACGCGCGGACCGCTCGAGAGGGCGCCGCAGAACACAGGCAGGAGCCGTTTCATGCATCTCGACCACCCCCACGACGGCCCGTCCGCCGTCAGCGCCGACGCCCGGCGTCCCGACGGCCGCCGCCGGGCCCTGCGGATCGGCCTCGGCGGGCCCGTCGGGTCCGGCAAGACCGCCACCGTGGCCGCGCTCTGCCGCGCCCTGCGCGCGGAGCTGTCCCTCGCGGTCGTCACCAACGACATCTACACCCGGGAGGACGCCGAGTTCCTGTTGCGGGAGGCCGTGCTGCCGCCCGAGCGGATCACCGCCGTGGAGACGGGCGCGTGCCCGCACACGGCGATCCGGGACGACATCTCCGCCAACCTGGAGGCGGTGGAGGACCTGGAGGACGCGGTCGGGCCACTGGACCTGATCCTGGTCGAGTCCGGCGGCGACAATCTCACCGCCACCTTCTCCAAGGGGCTGGTCGACGCGCAGATCTTCGTGATCGACGTCGCCGGGGGCGACGACATCCCGCGCAAGGGCGGCCCCGGGGTGACCACCGCCGACCTGCTGGTCGTCAACAAGACCGACCTCGCCCCCTACGTGGGGTCCGACCTCGGGCGGATGGCCTCGGACGCCAAGGCGCAGCGGGTCGAACTCCCGGTCGTCTTCCAGTCGTTGCGCGGCGAGGACGGAGTGCGGGAGGTCTCCGCCTGGGTGCGGGCGCGACTCGCCGCCTGGACGGCGCGCGCGTGAACGCGGTCAGCGCCGTCGCCAGGATCGTCGCGCGCGACGACGGCCGCGGCGGCACCGCCCTTCCGGTGCTGGAGAGCGACGGGCCGCTCGCGCTCCGGCGGACCCGGGCGAGCGGCCGCGAGGCACACGTGATGCTCGTCGGGGCGATGAGCGGGCCGCACGGCGGCGACCGTCTCGCCGTCCGGGCCGAGGTCGGGCCCGGGGCCCGGCTGCGCGTCGGATCGGCGGCCGCCACCATCGCCTTGCCGGGCCAGACCAAGGCGGAGGCCCGCTATGATGTGCGGCTCGACGTCGCCGACGGCGGTGAACTCCACTGGCTGCCTGAGCAGTTGATCTCGGCAGGCGGCAGCGAACTGTGTGTGACGACGCGAGCCGATCTGTCCGGCTCCGCCCGGCTCGTGCTGCGCGAGGAACAGGTGCTGGGGCGGGTCGGCGAGCAACCCGGACGGCTCACCAGCCGTCTCACCATCCGGATCGACGGGCGGGCGCTGCTCGACCAGGAACTCGCCTGCGGGCCGGGCGCGCCCGGCGGCTGGGACGGCCCCGCCGTCCTGGCGGGGCATCGGGCCGTGGGACAACTGGTCGTCATCGGAGCGGAGTTCGCCGCCGAGCCGGTGACGGCCAGGATGCTGGGCGAGCAGTCCGCGCTCGTTCCGCTCGCCGGACCGGGCGCCCTGGTGACCGCGGTCGCCGCGGACGCGCTGCGGTTGCGCCGGGTACTGGACGGGGCGCTCGCGGAGTTGGGCTGAACCGACTCCGGACCGATTCGGCCCCGGATCGATTCGGCCCCGGACCGAGTCGACTCCGGACCGGGGCCGACGCCCGACCTGGAGCCCGGCTCCGGACCGAATCGGTCCCGGGTCAAGTCGGCCGCAAGCCGGGCGGGTTCGGCACTGAGCATCCGGTAACCGGGACATGGCTCCCGGTTATCGGATTGGCAAAGAAGGTCAACGAACCCTGTTCTCAGACACCTCACAGCCGAAATGATCCCTCTGCAGTCAATAACCAGATACGGAGAGTGCCCACTTGAGGGACATCAGACCGAGGAATCGAAAGACCGCGCTCGGTTCGGCCGGAGCGCTGGTCACCGCGACCCTGATAGCCGGCGCCTTCGCGGCGCCCACGGCGAACGCGGAGAGCCGCCCCGGCCAGGACCGCGAGGCCCGCGGTGCCGCCGTCGCCGCGGAGCGCGCCGCGAAGGCGGGGATCGACTGGAAGGACTGTCCCGCGGACTGGGGCTTCGAGAAGCCGATCCAGTGCGGTTACGTCACGGTCCCGCTCGACTACGCCCGGCCCGACGGCAAGAAGATCCAGCTCGCCGTCGACCGGATCGGCAACACGGGTACCAAGGAGGAGCGCCAGGGCGCCCTCGTGTACAACCCCGGCGGCCCCGGCGGCTCCGGCATGCGCTTCCCGCGCCGTGTCACCACCAAGAGCGCGCTGTGGGCCAACACGGCCAAGGCGTACGACTTCGTGGGCTTCGACCCGCGCGGCGTCGGCCACTCCGCGCCCATCTCCTGCATCGACCCGCAGGAGTTCGTCAAGGCGCCCAAGGCCGACCCGGTGCCGGACTCCGAGGCGGACAAGCGTGCCCAGCGCAAGCTGGCCGCCGAGTACGCGGACGGCTGCTACGAGCGCAGCGGCGAGATGCTGCCGTACATGACCACGCCGAACACCGCCCGCGACCTGGACGTCATCCGGGCCGCGCTCGGCGAGAAGAAGCTCAACTACCTGGGCGTCTCCTACGGCACCTACCTCGGCGCCGTCTACGGCACGCTCTTCCCGGGCCATGTCCGGCGCATGATCGTGGACAGCGTCGTCAACCCGTCGCGCGAGAACATCTGGTACCAGGCCAACCTGGAGCAGGACATCGCGTTCGAGGGCCGCTGGAAGGACTGGGAGGACTGGGTCGCCGCCAACGACGCCACCTTCCACCTGGGCACCACCCGCGCGGACGTCCAGGCGAAGTGGCTCACGCTGCGTGCCACCGCCAAGAAGAGCCCCCTCGGCGGGGTCGTCGGCCCGGCCGAGCTGATCTCCTTCTTCCAGAGCGCCCCGTACTACGACTCGTCGTGGGTGCCGGTCGCCACGGTGTTCAGCAAGTACGTCGCCGGGGACACCCAGGCGATGATCGACGCCGCCGCTCCCGACCTGTCCGACACCGCGGGCAACATCTCCTCGGAGAACGGCAACGCCGTCTACACGGCCGTCGAGTGCGCCGACGCCAAGTGGCCCACCGGCTGGAAGCAGTGGGACCGCGACAACACGCGGCTCAACAAGGACTACCCGTTCATGACGTGGGCCAACGCGTGGATGAACCTGCCTTGTGCCACCTGGCCCGCCAAGCAGCAGACCCCGGTGAACGTGAAGACCGGCAAGGGTCTGCCGCCGGTGCTGATCGTGCAGTCGCAGCGTGACGCCGCCACGCCGTACGCGGGCGCCGTCGAGCTGCACCAGCGGTTCAAGGGCTCGCGTCTGATCACCGAGAAGGACGCCGGCTCGCACGGTGTGACCGGTCTGGTGAACCCCTGCATCAACACCCGGGTGGACGCCTACCTGCTCACCGGCGAGCTGGACGGCGCGGACGTGACCTGCACCCCGCACGCCACGCCGAAGCCGTAACCGTCGGTCGTACGAGGGGAGGGGCGGCGGGGGCCATCACCCCGCCGCCCCTCGCTCGGTCCCGGGCATCGAGCCAGGCGCCCTCGGTCGCGGCAGCGTGCGGCGGCCAGCTCAACTCAGCGGCATCCGAGGGAACTTGAGCTGCCTTGCCGCCGTCTCTGCCGCCAGTTCGGCCTTGACCTCGGCCGCGTACCGGTCGACGTACTCCTGCTCGGACAGCGCCAGGATGGCGTACATGAGCTCGTCGGTGACGGCGCGCAGGATCGCCTTCTCGTTCTCCATCCCCGCGTAGCGGGAGAAGTCCAGCGGCTTGCCGAAGCGGATCACCACGGGGTGGATGCGCGGGAGGACCCGGCCCGGCGGCTGCGCCTCGAAGGTGCCGATCATCGCGCACGGCACGATCGGCACGCCGGCCCGCAGGGCCATCACCGCGACACCGACCTTGCCCTTGTACAGCCGCCCGTCGTGCGAACGGGTGCCCTCCGGATAGATGCCCAGCAGTTCGCCCCGGCTCAGCACGCCCAGGCCCTCGCGGATCGCGGCCTGTCCTGCCTCCTTGCCGGTGCGGTCCACGGGGATCTGCCCGATGCTGTGGAAGAAGGCGGCGGTCAGCCGGCCCTTCAGGCCCGAACCGGTGAAGTACTCGGACTTCGCCAGGAAGGTGATGCGCCGTCTGAGGATCGCGGGCATCAGGAAGTGGTCGGCGAAGGAGAGGTGGTTGCCCGCGACGATGGCCGCGCCCGACGCCGGTACGTGCTCCAGACCCTCGATCCGGGGCCGGAAGAGCACTCTCAGCAGCGGTCCCAGCACCACGTACTTCAGGAGGTAGTAGAACACGGCTCGCCTCTCGCCCCTCCACGGTCGATCTGCATACTCCTGCGCAAGCTTCCCGCGATGCGGTGGCGGAGGCAATCTCGTCGCCGCTTCCGGGTGCACGGGAGGGTCATCGGCGGCGGGCGAGGGTGGCGGCGGCCTCCAGCATGAGCGCGTGCACGAAGGACTGGGGCAGATTGCCGCGCAACTGCCGCTGTGCGACGTCGAACTCCTCCGCGTACAGGCCGGGCGGGCCGCAGGCCGCGCGGTTGCGCTCGAACCAGCGGACCGCCGCCACCTCGTCGTGCTGCTGGTGCTCGGCCAGCGCCATCACGAACCCGCCGAGCAGGAACGCCCCCTCGGCGTCCTCCAGGGGCCGCTGGTCGTGCCGGAACCGGTAGACGTGGTGGTCCACGCCGAGGTCGGCGCGCACGGCACGCAGCGTGGCGACGGTCCGGGGGTCGTCGGCCGGCAGGGCGCCGCGGACGGCGGGCAGCAGCAGCGCGACGTCCACCCCCGGCTGTGCCGGGGAGCGCTGCCAGCGCCCCGAGGGGTGCAGGCACTCGGCGGACGTCCCGGCCACCAGCCGGTCCGCCAGCGCCTCCCAGCCGGCGGCGCGGCCGGCGCCCGTCCCCGGGCCCGCGGCGGCGATCGCGCGCAGCCCGGCCGAGCAGACCAGCCGGCTGTGCGCCCAGCGGTCGGCGTGCAGTTCCCAGATCCCGGCGTCCGGCTCCCCGTGGCGGGCGGCGATCGCGTCGGCGGCGGTGACGGCGGCGTGCCAGCCGTCGGCGTCGAGGCGGTCGTGGCGGGCCGCGGCGGCGAGCAGCAGCAGGCACTCCCCGAACACGTCGAGCTGGAACTGGTGGTTGACCCGGTTGCCGACGACGTCGAAGCCGCCCGGGTAGCCGGGCAGGTCGAGTCTGCGCTGGTCCGGCACCGCGGTCCCGGCGGCGGTGTACGCGGGTGCGAGCGCGGGCCCGTGTTCCAGCAGGCGCGCGACGACGAACCGCACGGAGTCGTCCAGCAGCGGGTGCGCCCCGGCGGCGGCGACCGCCTCGCCGATGTAGGCCTGGTCGCGCATCCACACGTACCGGTAGTCGTAGTTGCGGCCCTGCTCGGCACGTTCCGGCAGGCTCGTGGTGGCCGCGGCCACGGTGCCGCCGCCGGGTCCGGTGAGGCCGGTCAGGACCGCGTAGGCGTGCCGGGCGTCCCGCCGCCCGAGGGTGTTCGAGAGGTCGGGGACGCCCGCCTCCCACGCCGCCTGAGTGCCCTGCCACAGCAGGTCGGCCGGCTCGGGGTCCGGCAGCGTCCGGTCGGAGATCTCCAGGACGAGGTCGTGGTGCTCGCCGGCCCGCAGGCGCACCGTGGTGCGCAGCGCCGCGCCGTCAGACCGGGCGTCGGGTGCGCCGCCGAGGCGGACGTGCAGGTCGCCGGTGCGCGCCGTCCAGCGGCCCGCCTCGTCGCGGTGCGCCTCGCGCATCGGGTGGGCGCCGAAGCCCGCCGCCGGGTTCAGCCGGACGTCGACGTGGGCGTCGCCGTCGACGGCCAGGATCCTGCGCAGTACGACGGCGCGGTGCGGGTCGCCGGGGTGGGCGAGGGCCTCGCGGCACTCGACGATGCCGTCGGTGGTGATCCAGCGGTTGCGCCAGACGAGGCTGCCCGACTCGTAGTAGCCGCCCCAGACGAACGGCCCGGTGGGGGAGACGGTGTACCAGCCCTCGCCGCCGATCAGGGCGGCGAGGACGGCGTCGCTGTCCCAGCCGGGGGCGCACATCCACACGATGTCGCCGCGTGGTCCGACCAGGGCGCCGCGCCGGCCGTCGGCGAGCAGGGCGTAGTCGCGCAGGGGGTGCGGGGCGGGCGGACCGGTGGTGATGGGGGTCAACGTGTGCGTGTCCCTTCGTTCGACGGTCCGCCAGTCCGCCGGTCCGCCAGTCGGTCGGCCCGCCGGGGCCGGTGTCGTCCCGGGACCGGGCGGCGGACCTCGAACGGACCTCGTACGGACCTCGTACGGCGGCGGTCCGCTTCAGGCGGAGAGCGGCGCCGTGTCCATGCCCGCGTGGTCGCGCAGGCCGTCCAGGAACTCCCGGACGGCCTCGGTGGCCCTGCGCCGCGGCCGCCAGTCCAGTTCCGCACGTGCCCGCGAGCTGTCCATCAGCGGCAGTCGCAGGACGGCGTCGAACAGGTCGGGGGAGGCGGGTACGAGCCGCAGCCGCCAGGCCATCGAGAGCGCGGCCCTGACCGGCGGCAGCGGGAGCCGCAACGGCCGCGACTCCAGGATCCGGCCGAGCCCGGCCGCGTCCAGGGGCGGATCGGCGGCGAGGTTGAACGCGCCGTGCACGGGCCGTACGACGGCCGCCACGTACGCGGTGGCCGCGTCGTCGGTGTGCAGGGCCTGGAAGACCAGACCCGGCAGGTCCGGGACCGCCGGAACGAACGACGGCCGCAGCAACTGGGTGGGCAGCAGCGACCCCGCGAAGATCCGCCGCTGCTGTGACGCCGACTCCCGTTTGAACAGGAATCCGGGGCGCATCCGGACCACCCGCACGTCCGGGTGCGCCGGTTCGTACGCGTCCAGGTACCGCTCCAGGTAGGCCTTCTCCCGGCAGTACGCCGCCTGGGGCCAGCCGTGGGTCGGCCAGGACTCGTCGACCGGGTGGTCCTTGGGCCCGGGCGAGTAGGTACCGACGGACGACGCGTGGATCAGCGCGGGGACGCCGGCCGCCGCCGCGGACTCGAAGACCCTGATGCTGCCGAGCACGTTGGTGCGCCATGTCGTGACGGGGTCGTGCGTGGGCTGGAACTTCCAGGCCAGATGGACGACCGCGTCCGCACCGGTGAAGTGGTCGACGAGATCGCCGCCGCCCGGGTCGACGTCCGTGGCCGCCCAGGCGGTGCCGTCCGGTCTCCAGTCCGGAACCCGGCGGGCCAGCCCGAGGACCGAGGCCACCGCGGGATGGTGGCGCAGGGCCTCCACCACGCTCGTACCCGCGTTGCCGGTCGCGCCGACGACCACCACCCGCAGTCCGCCGGTGCCTGCTGTCTGCTGCCGCGTCATGTCGTCCATCGCAGCCGCCCTTCCAGGGGAGGTCCACGCCGGGTACCCAGGCGGGGACCGCGTACCCCCTCCGGACGGGTGACGGGACGGCCGGGACGGTCCCCGGCCCCTGGTCCCCGGTCCCGGCGGACGAGCCGTCGGGCACCGCGCGACCGGTCGTCCCGGGCGCCTCGCACCGAACCCGTCCCCCGGTGTCCCGGAAGGGACCCGTCACCCCGTGTGCCCCGCCAGGGACTGTTCGGCCCAGATGATCTTGCCGTCGGGGACGAAGCGCGTGCCCCAGCGGTCGGCGACCTGGGAGACCAGCAGCAGGCCGCGTCCGCCCTCGTCCGTGGTGCGCGCATGGCGCAGATGGGGCGCGGTGGCGGAGCCGTCGAAGACCTCGCACACCAGGGCGTGCCCCCGGATCAGCCGGAGCCGGATCGGGCCCGCCGAGTGCCGGATCGCGTTGGTGACCAGCTCGCTGACCACCAGTTCCGTGCTGAACGTCAGCTCCTTCAGCCCCCACTGCGCCAGTTGCCGGACGGCCGACCTGCGGGCCTCCGCGACGATCTCCGGTTCGGCCGGCAGGTCCCAGGACGCGACGTGCCCGGCGTCCAGCCGGTGGGTGCGGGCCATCAGCAGGGCGACGTCGTCGTGCGGCCCGGCCGGCACCAGCGCGTTCACCACGTCCCGGCAGCGCAGCTCCAGGCTGGTCGACGGACGCTCCAGGGCCGTGCGCAGCCGGTCGCGGTCCGCGTCGGCGAAGTGCTCCTGCGTACTGTGCGCCAGCAGACCGTCGGTGTGCAGGACCAGCGTGCTGCCCTCCTCCAGGGTCAGTTCCACCGCCTCGAAGGGCGGACCGCCCACGCCCAGCGGCGGGCCCTGGGGGAGCTCGACGAAGGTGATGCTCCCGTCGGGCGCGATCACCACCGGCGCGGGATGGCCCGCGGCGGCCATCCCGCAGCGTCCCTCGACCGGGTCGTAGACGACGTACAGGCAGCCGGCGCCCAGGGTCCCGGCCTCGTCGCCCCCCTCGGGGTCCGCGCCGGTGACCTCCTCGTGCGCCGAGCGGGCGACCAGGTCGTCGAGATGGCCGAGCACCTCGTCGGGCGGGAGGTCGAGCGCGGCCAGGGTGTCCACGGCGGTCCGCAGCCGCCCCATGGCCGCGGCGGCCTGGATCCCGTGGCCGAGCACCTCGCCCACCACCAGGGCCACCCGCGCGCCGGACAGCGTGATGAGGTCGTACCAGTCGCCGCCGAGGCCGGTCAGTTCGTCGGCGGGCCGGTAGCAGGCGGCCGCCTCCACCGCGTCCTGCTCGGGCAGCCGGCGCGGCAGCAGGTTGCGCTGCAGGACCAGCGCGGACAGGCGCTCGCGGGTGTAGCGGCGGGCGTTGTCGACGCACACGGCCGCCCGCGAGACGATGTCCTCGGCCAGGGCCAGGTCGTCCTCGTCGAAGGACTCCTGGCGTTGCCGCCGGTAGAACAGGGTGATGCCGAGGGTGATGCCTCGCGCCCGCAGCGGCACGATCAGCACACTGTGCAGCCCCAGCTCCACGAACGTGGCCTCCTTGCCCTCCGGGATGTTCGTCGCCCACTCCCGGGCCAGCGGGTCGAGGCGTTCCTCGTGCCACGACGTGCCGGTGGACAGACACCGCACCGGAGGTGATCCGGCCGCGTAGGCGGCGGTCTGCCCGATGGCGACGACGGCCTCGGGCAGGTTCTCCTGCGCCGACCGCTGGGCGACCCGGCGGAGCCGCAGCGGGTCCACGTCGCGCAGGGGGCCGGGCGGGAGCTCGGCACCGCGCAGCACCGGCTCCAGCAGGTCCACGGTGACGAAGTCGGCGAAGGCCGGGACCACCACGTCGGCCAGCTCCTGCGCGGTGCGCATGATGTCCAGGCTGCGGCCGATGTGCTCGCCGCCCCGGTCCAGCAGCGCCTGCCGCTGCCGTGCGCGGTGCAGCTCGGTGATGTCCACGACCGTGTAGTAGACGCCCACCGGGTGGCCCTGTTCGTCCTCCAGACGGGTGAACGACATCATGTGGGCCGTCTCGCGGTGCGGCGCGGACCGTACGCGGCCCACGTGTTCGTAGCCGGTCACCGTCTCCCCGGTCTCCAGCACGTGCCGCATCCGGGCTTCCATGCGGTCGGTGTCCAGGCCCGGCTGGATGTCCGAGATCCGCAGGCCCAGCCGCTCGTGCGGCGACCCGCCGCCGAACTGTGCGAGGGCCTCGTTGGACCACACGTAGCGCAGGTCCCGGTCCACGATCGCGATACCGATCGGCGACTGGACCAGCTGTTCGAGCATGCTGCGGCTCAGGTCCCAGCCCGCCGCCCCGGACAGCTCCGACAACAGCATCAGCAGCCGGGCCGGGCCCGCGCCGTCCTCGGCCCGGACCAGCCGGGCCATCACGCTGACCGGCCGCCCGTCCCTGGTCCGTACGGTGAGCAGCCCCGCCCAGCCGCCGTGCGCACGGCAGTGCTCGACCAGCTCCGGCACCCGCGCCGCGTCCCGCTCCCCGAGCAGCTCGGCCAGCCCCCGGCCGACCGCCTCCGCGGCCGAGTACGCCAGCAGCCGCCGGGCACCGCCGGTCCAGCTCGTCACCACACCCTGCGCGTCGAGCAGCAGGGGTGCGGCGTCGGCCACGTCGAAGCGCGGGCGAGCCACGTCGTGCTCCTCGTGTGCGCTCACGGCCGGCCTCTCTGGCGTTGACAGGGGTCCACCACCACCCGTCAGTCTTCACCCTGCGCAACCGCAGGCGCCCGCGCCACCGCAGACGTGCGACCCGTCGTACAAGCCCGTCCGTACGAGCCGGACGGGTTCGTACGGACGGGCTCGTGCGGGCCCGGATCAGGCCGCCCGCGTGAGCACTTCCGCCAGGGCTGCGAGCGCCCCCGCCAGTTCCTCGCCGGTGATCGTCAGCGGCGGCGCCAGCCGGATCGTGGAGCCGTGCGTGTCCTTGACCAGGACGCCCTCGCGCATCAGGCGCTCGCTGATCTCGCGGCCGGTGCCGATGGCCGGGTCGACGTCGACGCCCGCCCACAGCCCGCGGGCGCGGAAGCCGACCACGCCCCGGCCGACCAGCGCGGTCAGGCCGTCGCGCAGGGCCGTGCCCAGCTCGGCGGCCCGGCGCTGGAACTCGCCCGTCTCCAGCAGTTCGACGACGGCCGTGCCGACCGCGGCGGCGAGCGGGTTGCCGCCGAACGTCGAGCCGTGCTCGCCCGGCCGCAGCACCCCGAGGACCTCCCGGCGCGCCACCACGGCCGACACCGGCACGATGCCGCCGCCCAGCGCCTTGCCCAGCAGCAGGACGTCCGGGACGACCCCCTCGTGCTCGACGGCGAGGGTGCGGCCGGTGCGGCCCAGCCCCGACTGGATCTCGTCCGCGACGAACAGGCAGTTCTCGCGCCGGGTCAGCTCCCGGACACCGGCCAGATAGCCGTCGTCCGGGATCACGACGCCCGCCTCGCCCTGGATCGGCTCGATCAGGACGGCGGCCGTCGTCCCGTCGACCGCCGCCTCCAGTGCCGCGAGGTCGTTGTACGGCACCACCCGGAAGCCGGGCGCGAAGGGGCCGAAGCCCGCGCGGGCCGTCTCGTCCGTGGAGAAGCCGACGATCGTCGTCGTACGGCCGTGGAAGTTGTCCGCCGCGACCACGATCGTGGCCCGGTCGGCGGGCACGCCCTTCACCTCGTACGCCCACTTGCGGGCCACCTTGATCGCGCTCTCCACCGCCTCCGCGCCGGTGTTCATGGGCAGCACCATGTCCATGCCGGTCAGCGCCGCCAGCCGTTCGGCGAACCCGGCGAGCCGGTCGTTGTGGAAGGCGCGCGAGGTGAGGGTCAGCCGGTCGAGCTGGCGGTGCGCCGCCTCGATCAGCGCCGGATGGCGGTGGCCGAAGTTGAGCGCCGAGTAGCCGGCCAGCATGTCGAGATAGCGGCGGCCCTCGACGTCCTCCACCCAGACGCCCTCGGCCCGGGCCACGACCACGGGCAGCGGATGGTAGTTGTGCGCGAGGACGGGCTCCTCCGCGCGGATCAGGTCGGCCGAGGTGCGGCTGTCCGGGAGCGTACGGGCGGGTGCGGTCATCAGCGGATCTCCTGGGTGCAGCACTTGATGCCGCCGCCGGCCTTGTGGAGCTCGGACAGGTCGACGGGGACGGGGAGGTAGCCGCGCTCGGCCAGCCGGGCGGCCAGCGCCTCGGCCTGCGGCGCGATGAAGACGTGACGGCCGTCGGACACCGAGTTCAGGCCCCACGCCAGCGCGTCCTCGCGGGTGGCCAGGACGGCGTCGGGGAACAGCCGCTCCAGCACCTCGCGGCTGCCCGGCGAGAACGCCTGCGGGTAGTACACGACGTTCGCGTCGGGGCCGTCGCCGAGCACGAACAGCGCCGTGTCCAGGTGGTAGAAGTACGGGTCCACCAGCGTCAGGCCGATCACCGGCCGGCCGAAGAACTCCTGCACCTCGCGGTGCGCCTCCCGGGTGGTCCGGAACCCGGTGCCGGCCAGCAGATACCGGCCCGTCCAGACCAGGTCGCCCTCGCCCTCGCAGACCGACTCGGGACGGTGCACGGTGAAGCCCGCGGTCTTGAACCAGGTGTCGTAGTGCACGGCCTCGGGGCGCCGTTCGGGCGCGTGGAACAGCGAGCCGAAGACCCGGCCGCCGACGACGACTGCCGAGTTCGCGGCGAAGACCATGTCCGGCAGACCGGCCACCGGCTCCACCGTCTCGACGGTGTGGCCGTGGGCCCGGTAGGCGTCGATCAGCGCCCGCCACTGCTGCTGGGCCAGATCGACGTCGACATGGGTGTCGGGATGCATCCACGGATTGATGGCGTACTGCACGGCGAAGTGTCTGGGTTCGCAGACCAGGAAACGCCGGGAGCGTGGCACACGGCTTTCGGGCACAGAGGGGTTCCTCCGCTTCCTACGGGTGGTGACTGAGGGTTGACACCAAGGTAAGAAGTGACGGAACCGCACGACAAGGAACGAACCCTGCGTGTTCACGCAGCATCGCTGCGTCTTTACGCCGGTCGGCGCATGTCCACTGCGTCCCTCGCGGGCTCCCCTGCGTCCTGCGCGGACTCCGTGGGCGCCGGCTGGCTCGCGCCCGCCTCCGGGCTCTCCGGCAGCAGATGGGAGAGCACCATCACGCTGATCGTCTTCCGGATGAACGGCTCCACGCGGATCCGCTCCAGCACCTCCTCGAAGTGGTCCACGTCCCGCGCCCGCACGTGCAGCAGCGCGTCCGCGCCGCCCGTCACCGTCATCGCCGCGGTGATCTCCGGGTGGTTGCGCACCACCTCCGCCAGCCGCCGCGGCGGCGCCGCGCCCTCGCAGTACACCTCGACGTACGCCTCCGTGCTCCAGCCCAGCGCCGACGGCTTCACCGTGGCCGTGAACCCCGTGATCACCCCCGTCTCCCGCAACCGGTCCACCCGGCGCTTCACGGCCGTCGAGGACAGCCCGACCGCCGTGCCGATCTCGGCGAAACTGGTCCGGGCGTTCGCCATCAGCGCGGTGAGGATCTTCCGGTCGAGCTCGTCGAACGACGTGGGCCTGCTGTTCATGGCCGCACTGTATCCAGCGCGATCCCGGCGCGAACCCACACGCAGGGCACATGTCCAGACGTACCGATTGCTCCTACACTCCACCTTCATGCTGCGCGCCCTCGCCGTCGACGACGAACGCCCCTCGCTGGAGGAACTGCTCTACCTGCTCAACGCCGACCCCCGGATAAGCAGCGTGCAGGGCGCGGGCGACGCGACCGAGGCGCTGCGCCGCATCAACCGCGCCCTGGAGTCCGGCCCGCACGGCCCCGAGGCCGTCGACGTCGTCTTCCTCGACATCCACATGCCCGGTCTCGACGGCCTCGACCTGGCCCGGCTGCTGACCGGCTTCGCCCGGCCCCCGCTGGTCGTGTTCGTCACCGCACACGAGGACTTCGCCGTCCAGGCCTTCGACCTGAAGGCCGTCGACTACGTGCTCAAACCGGTCCGCAAGGAACGCCTCGGCGAGGCGGTACGACGGGCCGCCGAACTGCGCGGCACGGCACCGCGGTTCCCCGTGCACGAACCCGACCCCGACCACCTGCCGGTCGAACTCGGCGGTGTGACCCGGTTCGTCGCGGTCGACGACATCACCCATGTCGAGGCGCACGGCGACTACGCCCGGCTGCACACCGGCCGCGGCAGCCATCTCGTCCGCATCCCGCTGTCCACCCTGGAGGAGCGCTGGCGCTCCCGCGGATTCGTCCGCATCCACCGCCGCCACCTGGTCGCCCTGCGCCACATCGGCGAACTCCGCCTGGACGCGGGTACGGTGAGCGTCCAGGTGGGCACCGAGGAGCTCCAGGTCAGCCGCCGCCACGCACGCGAGCTCAGGGACCTGCTGATGCGCCGCCCGACCAGCTAGGGAGGAACTCGTGCCCCAGGACCCCGCCGAGCGCCGCGTCGTCGTCACCGGCCCGCCCCGCCGCACCGGGCGCGCCTCCGGCTACTACCGTCCCCGCACCGAGATAGCCGAGCAGACCACCCTCGGACACACCTACGTCCGCTCCCTGATGCGCACCCAACTGCGCGCTGCCTCAGCCGTGTTCGCCGTCCTCGTGCTGCTCGTCGGGCCGCTCCCGCTGCTCTTCGCCGCCATGCCGGACGCCCGCCGCCTCGAATGGGCCGTCCTCGGCTTCTGCCTCTACGCCCCCCTCGTGCTGCTCGCCCGCTGGTACGTACGCCGGGCCGAACGCAACGAACGGGACTTCGTGCTCCTCGTGGAGGACCGCTGAGCGTCGTGAACTCCGGCTACGCCGTCCCCGCCGTCGCCCTCGTCGTGGTCGCCACCGTCCTCGTCGGCGCCTTCGGCCTGCGCATATCCCGCACCACCTCCGACTTCTACGTCGCCTCCCGCACCGTCGGCCCCCGCCTCAACGCGGCCGCCATCAGCGGCGAGTACCTCTCCGCCGCCTCCTTCCTCGGCATCGCGGGCCTCGTCCTCGTCCAGGGCCCCGACATGCTCTGGTACCCCGTCGGCTACACCGCCGGATACCTGGTCCTGCTCCTGTTCGTCGCCGCCCCGCTGCGCCGCTCCGGCGCCTACACCCTCCCCGACTTCGCCGAGGCACGGCTCGCCTCACAGGCCGTACGACGACTCGCGGGCGCCTTCGTGGTGGGTGTCGGCTGGCTCTATCTGCTGCCCCAACTCCAGGGAGCCGGACTGACGTTGACCGTTCTCACCGGCGCACCCGCGATGCTCGGCGGGGTGATCGTGGCGGTCGTCGTGGTGGCGACCGTGGCCGCGGGCGGCATGCGCAGCATCACCTTCGTCCAGGCCTTCCAGTACTGGCTGAAGCTCACCGCCCTGCTGGTCCCCGCCCTCTTCCTGGTCCTCGCCTGGCAGGGCGACGGCGCGCCCACGCACGCCTTCGAGGAACCCGCCGCCTTCCGCCGGCCGGGCGTCGTGCGCTTCGACTCCACCCTCGACCTGATGCTGGACCGGCCGCTGACCGTGACCGTCAGCGGCACCGTCGACGGCCGGCCCCTGGAGGGCACCCGGCTCGCCCTGCCGGCCGGGGTCCACCGCATCGAGCGGGGCACCCGGCTGACCTTCGCCGCAGGCGGCACGGTGCCATCGGCCGACCGCGGCGGCGGGTCCGGCATGTCGACCTCGCTGGCCGCCGGCCGCCAGGAGCGCCCGCTGTACGCCACCTACGGACTGATCCTCGCCACCTTCCTCGGCACCATGGGCCTGCCGCACGTCGTCGTCCGCTTCTACACCAGCCCGCACGGGGTCGCCGCCCGCCGCACGACCGTCGCGGTGCTCGTCCTGGTCGGCGCCTTCTACCTGCTGCCCCCGGTCTACGGCGCGCTCGGCCGGCTGTACGCCCCCGAGCTGACCCTCACCGGCGACGCGGACGCCGCCGTACTGCTGCTGCCCGAACGGCTGATCGGGGGCCTGGGCGGGGAACTGCTCGGCGCGCTGGTCGCCGGGGGCGCCTTCGCCGCGTTCCTGTCCACCGCGTCCGGGCTGACCATGGCCGTGGCCGGCGTCCTCACCCAGGACGTGCTGCCCGCGCGCGGCGTACCGCACTTCCGGCTCGGCACGGTGCTCGCCATGGCCGTACCGCTCGCGGCGAGCGTCCTGGTCGGCGGCCTGCCCGTGGCCGACGCGGTCGGGCTCGCCTTCGCCGTGTCCGCGTCGTCGTTCTGCCCGCTGCTCGTCCTCGGCATCTGGTGGCGGCGGCTGACCCCGCCCGGCGCGGCCGCCGGGATGCTGGTGGGCGGCGGCTCGGCGTTCGTGGCGGTCACCGCGACCATGGCGGGCTTCCCGGGCACCGGCGGACCGCCGCACGCCCTGCTCGCCTGGCCCGCCCTGTGGTCCGTACCGCTGGGCTTCCTCACCATGGTGCTGGTGTCCCTCGCGACCCCGGGGCGGGTCCCGGCCGGCACGGCGGCGGTGCTGGCGCGCTTCCACCTGCCGGAGGAACTGCGCGCCGAGGAGCTGCGGCCGGAGGCGCGGGCGTGAGCGGATTCCTGGCCGGCCTGTGCGTGGCCGCGCTGCCCCTGCTGGCCGCCGGATTCTGGCTGGGCCGGCGCACGGCCCGCCCGGAGAGCCAGGACGGCCTCGGCACCCCCGTCGAGCACGCCACCTTCCAGACCCTGCACACCGCGTCCCTCGCCGCGCCCCCGCTGCGCGAGGGCCTCACCGGGGAGACGGCCCGCAGATCGGCCCGTACCCTGCGCTCGCTGCTCGGCACGGACGCGCTGTGCCTCGCCGACGACCACGACGTCCTCGTCTGGGACGGCGCGGGCAGTCATCACCGGGCCGAGGTCAGGGAGCGGCTCGCGGGCCCCCTGGAGACCGGCCGCGGCGAGGCGTTCCGGCTGGACTGCGACGCCCCCGACTGCCCGGTGCGCTGGGCGGTGGTCGCCCCGCTCACCGTCGACGACCGGGTGCGCGGCGCGCTCGTCGCCTGCGCGCCCCGCGAGTCCGCGGTCCTGGTCCGGGCGGCCGGCGAGGTTGCCCGCTGGGTGTCCGTGCAGCTGGAACTGGCCGACCTCGACCAGTCCAGGACCCGGCTGATCGAGGCCGAGATCAAGGTCCTGCGGGCCCAGATCTCCCCGCACTTCATCTTCAACTCGCTCGCGGTCATCGCCTCCTTCGTGCGCACCGACCCCGAGCGCGCCCGGGAGCTGCTGCTGGAGTTCGCCGACTTCACCCGCTACTCGTTCCGCAGGCACGGCGAGTTCACCACCCTCGCCGACGAGCTCCACGCCATCGACCACTACCTGGCGCTGGTCCGGGCCCGCTTCGGCGACCGGCTCTCCGTCACCCTCCAGATCGCCCCCGAGGTGCTGCCGGTGGCGCTGCCCTTCCTGTGCCTCCAGCCCCTCGTGGAGAACGCCGTCAAGCACGGTCTGGAGGGCAAGGCCGACACGTGCCGCATCCAGATCACCGCGCAGGACGCGGGCGCCGAGGCCCTGGTGGTCATCGAGGACGACGGCGCGGGCATGGACCCCGCCCTGCTGCGCCGGATCCTCGCGGGCGAGGTCAGCCCGTCCGGGGGCATCGGGCTGTCGAACGTCGACGACCGGCTGCGGCAGGTCTACGGCGACGACCACGGGCTCGTCATCGAGACCGCGGTCGGGGCGGGCATGAAGATCACCGCCCGGCTGCCGAAGTACCAGCCGGGCGTGCACTCGGCGGGCCGGCTCACCGGGACGTGAGTCCCCGCCGTGCGCCCTAGGCGGGTCGGTGGTCGGTGACGATCATGGCCAGGGTGAGCAGGCCCAGCACGACCCAGCCGAACCACAGCCAGCCGTTGCTGCCGAGCGCCACCGTGTAGGCCGTCACCACGACGAGTCCGCTGAGGGTGAGCACCCCCATCGCTCTCGTGGAACCGTCCGTGGAACCGGGCATCGCGACACCCTCCTCAGGACACCCTGCTCAGGGTTCGTCCCCCTCCATGGTGCCCCGGTTCCGGCTCGGTGGTACCGCCTGTGCGTGTGCGAGGCGTCGCGAGGCACCGCCGGCGGCCGTCGCGCCACCGACCGCGCGCGGCCCGCCCGGCGTGGTGCCGGGCGGGCCGTCGGAGGAGTGCTCACCGCCGCCGTGGCGGCCCGGAGCGGTCTGCGGCGGGCCTCAGCGCCCCTGCGCGTTCAGGGAGGCCAGGTAGGCGTTGTACGCCTCCAGCTCCTTGTCCCCGTCGCGCTCCGCGGCCCGGTCCGAGCGCTTGGCCTGCCGCTGCTCGGACCCGTACCACTGGAACAGCAGTGCGATCAGTACCAGTACCGAGGGGATCTCGCTGAACGCCCACGCGATGCCGCCGGCCGCGTTCTGGTCGGAGAGCGCGTCGATGGCGAGCGAGGCGGGCGGGTTGCGGAAGCTGTCGACCATCGGCGTCGACGCCATCATCAGCGCGATGCCGAAGAACGCGTGGAACGGCATGCCCGCGAACAGCTCCAGCATCCGCATCAGATGACCCGGCCGGTTCGGCCCCGGGTCCACACCGATGATCGGCCAGAAGAACACCACGCCGACGGCGAGGAAGTGCACCATCATCGCGATGTGCCCCGCCCGGGAGCCCATCAGGAAGTCGAACAGCGGGGAGAAGTACAGGGCGTACAGGCTCGCGATGAACATCGGGATCGTGAACGCCGGATGCGTGATCACCCGCATGTAACGGCTGTGCAGCAGCGCCAGCAGCAGCTCGCGCGGCCCCTTGCGGCCCCGGCCCGCGACCGGCAGCGCGCGCAGCGCCAGGGTGGCCGGGGCGCCGAGCAGGATCAGGATCGGCGACAGCATGCTGATCACCATGTGCTGCACCATGTGCACGCTGAACATGACCATCCCGTAGTCGTTCAGCGCGGTGCACATCACCGCCATGACCGTCAGCACGCCGACGGTGAACGACACGGTCCGGCCGACCGGCCAGGCGTCCCCGCGCCGCCGCAGTCTGACGACCCCCCAGCCGTACAGGGCCAGGGCCAGCAGGCAGGCCACGAGGAAGAAGGGGTCCGCCGACCACTGAAGACCTCGTCCCAGCGTGAACGGCGGCAGATCCATGGTCATGCCGTGCCCGCTGTGATCCATCCGCCGGCTCCTGGTTCGTGGGGGTTGCGCGCTGTCTGTCCACAGCTGTCTGTCCGCACCCAGACTAGAGCCGCCCCCGGCCGCGACTGCGGCCGGGGGCGGCTGAAGCCCGCAAAAGCCCCTAGAGCACGCACTCCGCCTCGGCGTACCGGTCCTCCGGGACCGTCTTCAGCGTCTGCACGGCCTCCGCGAGCGACACCATCACGATGTCCGTGCCGCGCAGCGCGGTCATCATGCCGAACTCGCCGCGGTGCACGGCCTCCACCGCGTGCCAGCCGAAGCGGGTGGCCAGCACCCGGTCGTACGCGGTCGGCGTGCCGCCGCGCTGGACGTGCCCGAGGATGACCGGCCGGGCCTCCTTGCCGAGACGCTCCTCCAGCTCCACGGAGAGCTGGCGGGCGATCCCGGCGAACCGCTCGTGGCCGTAGACGTCCTTGCCGCCCTCGTCGAAGTCCATGGAGCCGGCCCTCGGCTTGGCGCCCTCCGCGGCCACGACGATCGCGAACCGCTTGCCGGCCTCGAAGCGCTCCCCGACCCGCCGCGCCAGCTCGTCGATGTCGAAGGGGCGTTCCGGTACGACGATGGCGTGGGCGCCGGCCGCCATGCCCGAGTGCAGCGCGATCCAGCCGGTGTGACGGCCCATGACCTCCACGATCAGCACGCGCTGGTGGGACTCGGCGGTGGTCTTCAGCCGGTCCAGGGCCTCGGTCGCGACCCCGACGGCGGTGTCGAAGCCGAAGGTGACGTCGGTGACCGCGATGTCGTTGTCGATGGTCTTCGGCACGCCGACGATGGGCAGGCCGTTGTCCGACAGCAGGCGGGCCGCCTTCAGCGTGCCCTCGCCGCCGATCGGGATGATCGCGTCGAGACCGAGCTCCTCGACATGGCCCCGGGCCCGTTCCACGCCGTCCCGCAGGTGCTCGGGGCGGACCCGGGAGGAGCCGAGGATGGTGCCGCCGCGGGCCAGGATGCCGCCCACGGCGTCGAGGTCGAGCTTGAGGTAGTCGCACTCCAGGAGACCCCGCCAGCCGTCCCGGAAGCCGATGACCTCGTCGCCGTGGTCGACCACGGCACGGTGCACGACGGACCGGATGACGGCGTTCAGGCCGGGGCAGTCGCCGCCGGACGTGAGGACACCAATGCGCATAGCCCGAAAAACCTTCTCCACGTGGGCCGGGGCCGAACCACGCTGTCCGGCGCGGACGTCGCCACCCTAGCGTCAGGAGGGGGCCGGAACGCACCGTGCGTCCGCCTGCTGGACGACCCCGCTCACCTGTGCGGACAGGGTGTCAGACGGGCCCGCTCACCTGTGCGGAAGGCCCGTCGGACGGGCGCCGGACGGGTGTCCGGACGGGTGTCCGACGGGCCTGTGCAGAGACGTTCAGGCAGGCTGCTGGGCGGCCGCGATCCGCTCGTTGCGCAGCGCCTCGTACCAGTGGTCGTCGATCGGCGGCAGCGCGTTCACGTCGAGGGCCAGCTTCAGCAGCAGGTCCGCGACCTGAGGGTTGCGGGCGAGCACGGGCCCGTGCATGTACGTGCCGAAGACCGTGTCGTTGTACGCGCCCTCCGTGCCGTCCCCCGTGCCGTTGCCCCGGCCGATCCGCACCTGGGCGAACGCGCGGGCGGTGGGGCCGAGATGGGTGACGCCCTGGTGGTTCTCGAAGCCGGTCAGCGGGGGCAGGCCGAGCCGCGAGTCGATGTCCGCGAGCACGTCGCCGACGCACCGTTCGCCGGTGCCGCGCTCCGTGGTCACGTCCAGCAGCCCGAGACCCGGCTCGCGCTGGCCCAGGTCGTTGACGAACTCCTGGCCGAGGATCTGGTACCCGGCGCACACCGAGAACACAATCGCGCCGTTCTCCACCGCCCGGTACAGGTGCCCGTCGCGGCGCAGCCGCTCGGCCGCGAGCCGCTGCGGCCGGTCCTCGCCGCCACCGATGAGGTAGATGTCGCCGGAGGTCGGGATCGGCTGGTCGCTGCGTACGTCCATCCGGGCCACGTCGAGGCCGCGCTGGCGGGCACGGCGTTCCACGACGAGGACGTTGCCCTGGTCGCCGTAGGTGCTGAGGAGGTCGGGGTAGACCCAGACGATCCGCAGTTGGTTGTCGCTCATGAGATGACCGTCCTTGGGGGTCAGTTGCCGACGCGGCGGCGCAGGTCCTGGAAGGCGGTGTAGTTCGCGATGACCTCGATCCGCCCGGGAGGTGCCATCTGCACGGCCTGGTCGACGCTCTCGCACACCTGGAAGTGCTGGTTGGCGACCTCCAGACGTACCGCGAGGTCCAGCTTCCGGTCGCCGATCACGAAGATCGGGTGGCCGGACAGCCGGGTGTAGTCCACGTCCCACAGCCACGAGGTGTCCGTGCCGTCGGCGCCGCGCGCGTTCACCGACAGGATCACCGGGGTCGGCGGCGGGTCGATCAGGGAGAACGTCTCCAGCCAGCCGGCCGGGTTCTTGGCGAGCAGCAGCCGCAGGTCGCGCTGCATGAACTGCACGACGTCGTAGCGGCCGGCCACGGCCTGCACCTGGTACATGCGCTCCAGCGCCACCTGCGGCGGCACCCCGAAGACGGCGGCGACCGCGGCCGAGGAGGCGGCGTTGGCCTTGTTGGCGCGGCCCGGCAGCTGGAGGTGGATCGGCCAGGCCGAACCGTGCGGGTCGAGGACGTGGTCGCCGGAGAGCGCCCAGCTCGGCGACGGCCGGCGGAAGCCGCAGTCGCCGCAGAACCAGTCGTCGCCCGGACGCTGCATCACACCGCCGCAGGACGGGCAGGACCAGGCGTCGTCCTTCCACATCTGCCCGGCTGCGACCCAGATCACATTGGCGGACGAGGACGCGGCCCACACGACCAGCGGGTCGTCCGCGTTGGCGACGACGACGGCCTTGGAACCGGCCAGGCCCTCACGCCAGTTCTCCGCCAGCATCCGCGTCTCGGCCGCGCGGTCGAGCTGGTCGCGGGAGAGGTTGAGCAGCGCGATGCACTTCGGGTCGGTGTCCCGGGCCACGCCCGCGAGGTACTTCTCGTCGACCTCTATCACCGCGTAACGGGCTTCCGAACCGCCCGCGAGCGCCGAGGTGATGCCGGCCGGCATGTTCGCGCCGAGCGCGTTGGACACGACCGGGCCCGCGGCGCCCAGGGCCTCCGCGATCAGCCGGGTGGTGGTCGTCTTGCCGTTGGTCGCCGAGACCAGGACGACGTCCAGGTTCTGGGCGAGCCGGGCGAGCAGGTCGGGGTCGAGCTTGAGCGCCACCCGTCCGCCGATCACCGAACCGCTGCCGCGCCCCGCTGCGCGCGATGCCGCCGCGACCGCCTTGCCCGCGGTCACGGCGATCTTGGCCCGCGGCGTGAGCGGGTCCGAGTTGCCTGCCATCAGTTCTCGATCCTCCTTGCGTACGCGCCGCGCCTCAAGCCGTTCGGCAACGTGGTGTGGACCTCAGCCTATCGAGATCCATTCACGCACCCGAACCCTGGCACCCCCGCGGCACCCACGCGACATCCGCGTGGCTGTCAGGACCGTACCCTTGCCGCCATGCGACACGGTCCGATCCCGGGCGCCCGCGGGCGCGTCCGGCCCCTCACCCTGCTCGGCGACCCGGTGCTGCACGGCCCGTGCGCCGAGGTCATCGACTTCGGTCCCGAACTGGCCCGGCTCGTGGAGGACCTGTTCGCCACGATGTACGCGGCGCAAGGAGTGGGGCTGGCCGCGAACCAGGTCGGCGAGGCGCTGCGGGTGTTCGTGTACGACTGCCCGGACGACGAGGACGTCCGGCATCTGGGGCACGTGGTCAATCCCCGGCTGGTCACGGCGGACGGACTGGTGCTGCGCGGGCCGGAGGGATGCCTGTCCCTGCCGGGCCTGGAGGCGGGGACCGAGCGTCACGACCACGCGGTCGTCGAGGGGTTCACGGTGACGGGCGAGCCGGTCACCGTGCACGGGACGGGCTTCTTCGCCCGCTGTCTGCAACACGAATGTGATCATCTGGACGGTACGGTGTACGCGGACCGGGTGACGGGATGGCGCGGCCACCGGCTCAGGCGGCAGGTGGAGCGGGCCCCCTGGCGCCGGTGACGCGTCGGCGCGCGCGGGCCGTCCTCCGGCGTCGCGGCGCGTACGCGCGGGCCGGTCTCCGGCGTCGCGGTGCCCGTCCGCACGCGCGAGCGGGCCGGGCTCGCCCGTCGCGCCGCGCGAAGCCGGACTGCCGCGCGAAGCCGGACTCCGGTGGCGCGGGGTCTCAGAACCCCGGGCCGCCCACCTTGTCGCCGGCCGCCGCCAGCCGGCCCCACAGCAGGTCGGCGAGACTGCGCACGAGTTCGGCGCGGGAGCACGGCCGTTCGCCCAGCCACCAGTCGCCGGCCGCGTGCATCATGCCGACGATCCCGTGTCCCCAGACCCGCGCGAGCTGCTGGCTGCCCGGACCCAGGTCCACCCGCTCCTCGATCACCTGGGCCAGCTCCTCGCCCATCCGGCGCAGCAGCGGCGCGCTGTGCTTGCCCACGTCGAAACCCTGGTCGCCGGACTGGCCGCCCTCCGCCGGGTGCATCAGGAACCGGTACACCTGGGGGCGTGCCTCGATGGCGGCGAGGTAGGTGTCGAGGGTGGCCTCGACCCGCTCGCGCCGTTCGGCGGGCGCGTCGAGCGCGGCCCGCAGCGAGGAGAGCAGGGCGTCCGTGTGCCGCGTGGCCAGGGCGGCGTACAGTCCGCCCTTGTCGCCGAAGTGCCGGTAGAGGATCGGCTTGGTGATGCCGGCCTCCGCCGCGATGGCGTTCATCGACGCCTGCGGGCCGTCGCGGAGCACCACGCGGTCGGCGGCCTCCAGCAGCTCGCGCCGTCGACGGTCGGCGGCCCGCTGCTGCTCGGTCCGCTGTGTGGTGTCCATGAGCTCTCCCCACCCGTGCTGGTTCGGTGACGCCTGCGCAAACTAACACTCAACACCCTCCTGACATCGAACGGGATGCCGACCGGTCATCAGGAGTTGACATTGCCTACCCGTCGGTAACAGACTCGCGTTACCGCTAGTAACATGCACGTGCGCCGCCGCTGGAGGGGACATGGCCGAGTTCACCATGGAGCTCAACGACGAACAGAAGGAGGTCCGGGACTGGCTGCACGGCTTCGCCGCCGGCGTCATCCGCCCCGCGGCCGCCGAATGGGACGAGCGTGAGGAGACTCCCTGGCCGGTCATCCAGGAGGCCGCGAAGGTCGGAATCTACTCCCTCGACTTCTACGCCCAGCAGTACTTCGACCCCACCGGCCTCGGCATCCCCATGGCCATGGAGGAGCTGTTCTGGGGCGACGCGGGCATCGCCCTGTCGATCGTGGGCACCGGCCTCGCCGCCGTGGGCGTCCTCGCCAACGGCACCGAGGAGCAGATCGGCACCTGGATCCCGCAGATGTACGGCGACGCGAACGACGTGAAGGTCGCCGCCTTCTGCTCCTCCGAGCCCGACGCCGGCTCCGACGTGGCCTCCCTGCGCACCCGCGCCGTCTACGACGAGGCCAAGGACGAGTGGGTGATCAACGGCACGAAGACCTGGGCGACCAACGGCGGGATCGCCAACGTCCACGTCGTCGTCGCCGTGGTCGACTCCGAGCTCGGCTCCAAGGGCCACGCGTCCTTCATCGTCCCGCCGAACACGCCGGGCCTGTCCCAGGGGCAGAAGTTCAAGAAGCACGGCATCCGCGCCTCGCACACCGCCGAGGTCGTCCTGGAGAACGTGCGCGTCCCCGGTTCCTGCCTGCTGGGCGGCAAGGAGAAGCTGGACGAGCGCCTCGCCCGGGCGCGGGAGCGGGCCAAGGCGGGCGGGGAGCGGGTGAAGAACGCCGCGATGGCCACCTTCGAGGCGTCCCGCCCGGCCGTGGGCGCGATGGCGGTGGGCACCGCCCGCGCCGCCTACGAGGTCGCCCTCGAGTACGCCAGGACCCGTGAGCAGTTCGGCCGGCCGATCATCGACAACCAGGGCGTGGCCTTCCAGCTCGCCGACATGCGCACGTCCATCGACGCGGCGCGGCTGCTGGTGTGGCGGGCCTCCTGGATGGCGGTCAACGGCCGGCCGTTCACGTCGGCCGAGGGGTCGATGTCGAAGCTGTTCGCGAGTGAGACCGCGAAGAAGGTGACCGGACAGGCCATCCAGATCCTGGGCGGCAACGGCTACACCCGGGAGTATCCGGTGGAGCGGATGCACCGGGACGCGGCGATCTACACCATCTTCGAGGGCACCAGCGAGATCCAGCGCCTGGTGATCGCCCGCACCCTGTCGGGCATGCCCATTCGCTAGCACGGCGGGGCGTGGGCCGGTCCGGCCCACGCCCCGAAGGCCACGTACCGGCGGCTCAGCGGTGCTTCAGCGGGGTCAGCTGCTCGATGTCGTAGCGCATCCTCAGTGCCTCGATCGCCTCGTGGTCCGGCGGGCCTCCGCCGTCCAGGATCTCCAGGAGCTCCTCGAAGTAGCGCTCGTGGTCCGGCGGCGGCGACGCCTGGAAGAACATCTTCGCGGGCGTCTCCGTCGGATTCGCGAACGCGTGCGGGCAACCGGGCGGTACGACGATCACCGTGCCCGCCGTCGCCCGCACCACCCGGTTGCCCGAACCCGACTCCCAGGTACGCCAGTTGTCGGGGGTGCGGACCCGGGGCTCGAAGGCGAGCACGTCCAGCTCGCCCTCGAGCACGTAGAACAACTCCTCGCTGCGCGCGTGCACATGGGCACCGACGTCGAAGCCCGGCGGGACCACCACCTCGAAGGTGGAGGACGTGCGCGAGTGCGTGCCGGTCACCTTGAACGTCACGTGCTGCGCGGGACTCTGGACCACCCGGCCGTGGCCGGGCGGCACCAGCAGTCCCTCGGTCGTCGTCATCGGGGGCTCACCAGGTGACGGGCAGGGCCTCGGGCCCGCGGATCAGCGCGCCCTTCCGGAACGGCACCTTCTCCGGCTCGACGGCCAGCCGCAGCTCCGGCATCCGGTCGAGCAGCGCGTCGACGAGCAGCTCGGACTCCAGGCGGGCCAGCATGCCGCCGGGGCAGTAGTGCGGGCCGAAGCCGAACGCGACATGCGGGTTCGGCGACCGCGAGAAGTCGATCGTCTCGGGGTACGGGAAGACGTCCGGGTCGCGGTTGGCGGCCAGGTAGGACACGTAGACCGGGTCGCCGGCCCGGATCCGTACGCCTCCGACCGCCACGTCCTCCAGCGCGATCCGGGACAGACCGACCGCGTTGCGGTGCGGGATGTACCGCAGGAGTTCGTCGATGGCCTGCGGCCGGATCTCCGGCTCGGCACGGAGCTGGCGGGCCAGGTTCGGCCGGGTCAGCAGGATGTAGAACATCTGCCCGCTGTTGTTGGTGACCGCCTCGCCGCCGATCTGGAGCAGGACCGCGAGCCCCACGGCCTCCTCCAGGGTGATCTCGTCCCGGCCCACGGCGGCGCCGAGCAGCGAGGTCACGTCCTCGTCCGTGCCGCCCTCCCGCCGGCCGATCAGGTCCGCGAAGTACGCGCCCATCTCGGCCTTGGCCCTCTCGCTGACGTTCGCGCCGTGCGAGGAGGAGAGGATCAGCTGGGTCCAGGTGTGCATGCCGTGCCGGTCGATCGCCGGGACGCCCATCAGCTCGCAGATGACCGCGATGGGGAAGGGGCTGAGCACCGTCTCGGTGAGGTCCGCGGGCGGGCCGTCCTGGATCAGCTCGTCGACCAGTTCGTCGAGCATCAGGCGGGACTTCTCCCGGATCCGCTCGACCCCCTTGGCCGTGAAGGCGGGGGCCACCGACCGGCGCAGTCTGGTGTGGTCCGGCGGGTCCAGGAAGCCGACCGCGCCGCGGGCCGGGACGAAGTGCGGGGCGAGCCGGGTGACCTGCTGGTCCATGACCGCCTCGCGGCCGAACCGGGGGTCGTTGGTCACCGTGCGCACGTCGTCGTGCCGGGTGACCAGCCACGCCCACCCCTCGCCGTTGGGGAGCTGGATGCGGGTGACCGGGCCCTCGTTCATCAGCTCGGTCAGGACCGGGTCGAAGTCGACGCCGGACAGATCGAGGGCCGGCCAGTGCCGGACCGGGGGCAGGGTCTCGGTGATCGTCCTCTCGGTCATGACGCCCCTTCGCCACTGATCCACCGGCCCAGCGCCATCTCGGCCGTGATGCCGGGGCCGAACCCGGCGAGCAGCCCGCGCGCCCGGTGCTCGGCACCGCCCTCGTCGAACAGCCGGCGCAGCGCGTCCAGGACGACGGCGCTGGCGATGTTGCCGTACTCGGTGAGCGTGGCCCGGCTGAACCGGAAGGCGTGCGGATCGACCTCCAGGAACTTGCTGAGGTCGTCGAGTATTCGGGGCCCGCCCGCGTGGACGATGTAGAAGTCCAGGTCGGCCGCGTTCCAGCCGTGCAGGTTCGCGAGGTCGTGGAGCGCCGGGGCGAGCGGCTCCATGGTGGCGGGCACCCGCTTGTCCAGCAGGAAGTGGAAGCCGGTCGCCCGCACGTCGTACATGATCCACTCCTCGGTCTTGGGGATCAGGTACGAGCCGTTGCGCTCCAGCTCGATGCCGGTGCCGCCCCTGCCGCGGACCGCGGCGGCGGCGATGCCGTCCCCGAACAGGCCGTTGGACAGCAGCGATCCGACGCCGAGGTCGGTGGGCTGGTAGCACAGCGAGCAGAACTCGCAGGCCACGATGAGCGCGTTGGCGTCCGGGTACGCCGTGCAGAAGTCATGGGCCCGGTTGATCGCGGCGCCGCCCGCCGCGCAGCCCAGTTGGGCGATGGGGATCTGCCGGGTGGTGCTGTCGAAGGCCATCTCGTTGATCAGCCACGCCGTGAGCGAGGGCATCATGAAGCCCGTGCACGAGACGTAGATGATCACGTCGACGTCGGTGGTGAGCAGTTCGGCCTCGTCGAGCGCGCGCTGGATGACCGCGGGGACCCGGGCCTTCGCCTCGGCCTGGTAGAGCTTGTTGCGTTCCTCGAACCCCGGGTGCTTGAGGGTCTCCTCGATCGGCTGCACGATGTGCCGGGTGCGGACGCCCGTGTTCTCGATCAGACGGAGGGCCAGGGGCAGTTGCGGGTGGTCCTGGTGGTGGTTACGCGCCAGCTCGAGCGTCTCCTCCATGGTGATGACGTACTCAGGGACCGACACCGAGGGCTTGCACAAAGTCGCCATGACCGTGCCTGCTTTCGCCGTCCGGAAGACCCCTTCGCAGGTCCTCCGGTCAGAAGGTGGTTCACCCGTGAGGGTGGTCCACCCACGATCACCCGACAGGGCGACGGTCTCTCGCTGGACTACTCCAATCGGGGGCCTCGGGACGCAGCGGGCGGTGCACGTCGAGGGCGTCCCGGAGCCGCTCCGGCCGACCGCGGCAGGGCGCGCGCGGGCCCCCGGCGCGGGCCACGCGGACGTGCCCGGAACCGCATACGTGTTCGGACCCGCGTGCGCGTCCGGATCCCGGGGGCGCGGCAGGCGACGAGCGGTCCCCGCTGTCGGCTGCCTATCCCCGCTGTCCGCTGCTGTGCGCGATGCACGCCACGTCGATCCGGTCGGCCAGCTTGGCCAGTTCGATGGTCAGCGCCGCGACCGTGTCCTCGTCCAGGCCGCCCTGACCGGCCTCCACCAGATGCAGCCAGCGGCCGCCCACCGTGCGCAGCAGCTTGCTGACGTCGGACGCCGACACCTGCAACGTGCCGCGGTCGTCGACGATCAGCGGCAGGGTCACTTCGCGGTTCACAAAGGGGATCGTAGCCGCGGAACGGTCACGCTCCCTGCCATACGGTGGTGATGTTGCAGAACTCGCGGATTCCGTGCCCGGAGAGCTCGCGCCCGTATCCCGACCGCTTCACCCCGCCGAACGGGAACGCCGGGTGGGAGGCCGTCATCCCGTTCACGAACACGCTGCCCGCCTCCAGGTCCCGCACGAACCGGTCGACCTCGGCCTCGTCCCGCGTCCAGACGTTCGAACTCAGCCCGAACGGGGAGTCGTTGGCGATCAGCACCGCCTCGTCCAGATCGCCCGCGCGGTACACCGTGGCGACCGGCCCGAAGGCCTCCTCGCGGTGGATGCGCATCTCCCGGGTGATCCCGGACAGGACGGTCGGCGGATAGTACCAGCCCGGTCCTTCGGGCCGTTCGCCGCCGCACAGCACGGCGACGCCGCTGCGCTTGGCGTCGTCGACCAGTTCCTCCAGGTCGGCCCGCCCCTGCTCGTTCGCCAGCGGACCGACCTCGGTGCTCTCCAGCAGCGGGTCGCCGACCTTCAGCGCCCTCATCGCCGCCGTGAAGCGCTCGGTGAACTCGTCGTACACGTCCGCGTGGACGATGAACCGCTTGGCGGCGATGCACGACTGCCCGTTGTTCTGCACCCGGGCGGTCACCGCGACCTGCGCGGCGCGCTCGACGTCGGCGGACGGCATCACCACGAACGGGTCGCTGCCGCCCAGCTCCAGCACCGTCTTCTTGATCATCTCGCCGGAGGTCGCCGCGACCGACCGGCCGGCCGGCTCGCTGCCGGTGAGGGTGGCCGCCTTGACCCGTTCGTCGCGCAGGATCCCGTCGACCGCGCCCGCACCGATCAGCAGGGTCTGGAAGGTGCCCTCGGCGAAGCCCGCGCGGTGGAAGAGGTCCTCCAGGTAGAGGGCGGTCTGCGGGACGTTGGAGGCGTGCTTGAGCAGGCCGACGTTGCCCGCCATCAGGGCGGGCGCCGCGAAGCGGACCACCTGCCACAGCGGGAAGTTCCACGGCATCACCGCGAGCACAGGGCCCAGCGGCCGGTAGCGGACCAGGACCCGCGAGGCGCCGGAGTCCCGCACGTCGGCGTCGGAGGGCTGCTCGTCGGCGAGCAGTTCCTCGGCGTGCTCGGCGTACCAGCGCATCGCCTTGGCGCACTTGGCCGCCTCCGCGCGGGCCTGCCTGACCGGCTTGCCCATCTCGGTGGTCATCACCCGCCCGATGTCCGCCTGGTCCGCCTCCAGCAGGTCGGCTGCCCGGTGCAGCAGGCGGGCGCGCTCGGCGAACGTCGAGGTGCGGTACGTACGGAAGGTGGCCTCGGCGAGCTGGAGCCGGCGTTCGATCTCCTCCTCGCCCATGGCCTCGTACGTCTTCAGCGTCTCGCCGTTCGCCGGGTTCACCGTTGCGATGGGCATGACCGTCCTCCCTGGGAGCAGGCTGTCTCTCGACCTTCGCGCGCGCCGCGGGGGACCGCAACGCGTGCGCGTCCGCTCAGGCAACGCCCGCGCGTCCGCTCGGGCCGCGCGTGCGCGTCCGCTCAGGCCGAGTGCTCCGTCAGGCGGTCGAGAAACGCGGTCTGTGCCTTGACGATCAGCTCCCGGGCCCGGTCGAGCGCGAACCACTCCACCCGGTCCAGCTCGGGGAACTCCCGGACCTGCCCGGACCGTGGCGGCCACTCCATCCGGAAGGTGCCCGGACGGACCGCCGCCGGATCGAGGTCGGCCTCCACCGCCCAGGCCGTGACGGTCTTGCCGCCGCTCTGCCGGACCTCCCCGAGCGGCACCGCCGCGCCGTCGGGCGGTGTCAGCCCCAGCTCCTCCAGGAACTCGCGCCGGGCAGCTTCCCAGGCGGGCTCCTCGGACCCGTACTCGCCCTTGGGCAGGGTCCACGCCCCGGCGCCCTTCCGGGCGAAGAACGGACCGCCCATATGCCCGAGCAACACATCGAGGCCATGATCGGTGTGCCGGAACAACAGCAGTCCGGCGCTGCGTCGGCCGCGGGCGGCGCTCACGGACGTACCTCCGGGTGCGCGGCGAGGAGCGTCTCCACGGTGTCCGCCTCCTCGGGGCGCTTGTCCGGCCGGTGGCGGACCACGCGGGCGAAGCGGAGCGTGACGCCGGCCGGGTAGCGGGTGGAGCGCTGGAGGCCGTCGTAGGCGATCTCGACGACGAGTTCGGGACGTACGGTGACCACCTGGCCGTCGTCGTCGACGGCCAGCTCCGCCAGCCGCTCGGTCTGCCAGGCGAGCATCGCGTCGGTCATGCCCTTGAAGGTCTTGCCGAGCATGGCGAAGCCGCCGTCGGCCGTGCGGGCGCCCAGGTGCAGGTTGGACAGCTTGCCGGTGCGCCGCCCGTGCCCCCGCTCGACGGCCAGCACCACCAGGTCCAGGGTGTGCACGGGCTTGACCTTCAGCCAGGCGGCGCCGCGCCGCCCCGCGCTGTAGGGGGCGTCCAGGGCCTTGACCACCACTCCCTCGTGGCCGCGCCGCAGGGTCGCGGCGAGGAAGTCCTCCGCCTCCCGGACGTCCTCCGGCCGCCCGGACACCAGCGTCCGCCGCACCCGCATCGGCTCGGGCACCAGCCCGACCAGCTCGGCGTGCCGCTCGGTCAGGGGCAGGTCGAGCAGATCCCGGCCGTCCACGTACAGCGCGTCGAAGAAGACGGGGGAGACGGGGACCGCCTCGGCGGCCGTGGCCACGTCCACCCGCGAGCCGACCCGCCCGGCGGTCTCCTGGAAGGACCGCGGCCGGCCGTCCGGGCCGAGCGCGATCACCTCGCCGTCCAGGACGAACCGCTCGCCGGCCAGCTCCCGCGCGGCGGCCGTCACCTCGGGCAGGCGGTCGGTGATGTCGTCGAGGGTGCGGGTGTGGACGCGCACGGTGGCGCCGTCGCGGTGCACCTGGACCCGGATGCCGTCCAGTTTCTCCTCCACCGCGCAGGCGCCCAGTCTGCCGACCGCGTCCGCGACCGAGGCCGCGCTGTGCGCGAGCATCGGCAGCACCGGGCGCCCGACGGTGAGCCGGAACCGGTCCAGGGCGGCGGGTCCGTCGGCGAGCAGCGCCTGCGCCACCGCCGGGAGCGAACCGGCCAGCATCACCGCCCGCCGTACGTCCGCCGCCGGCGCCCCCGTCGCCGCCGCCAGGCCCTCGACCGCGACCGCGTCCAGCGCGCCCTGCCGTACCTCGCCGGTGATCAGGCCGAGCAGGAACCGCTGCTCGTCCTCGGTGGCCGCGCCCATCAGCGCCCCGACCAGACGCGCCCGTTCGGCCTGCGAGCCGGGGCCGGACACCGCGGCGAGCCCGGTCAGCCGGGCGTCCACCTCGCGCACGGTCAGCGCCGGTGCGGCGGCCGCCGGGACGGGCCGGGACAGCACCTTCCAGCCGACGCCCAGCCGGCCCTGCGGCAGCCGCCCGGCCAGGTACGGGATGACGAGCGGCACGTCGTCCGCGTCGGCGTCCCGGAACAACTCCGCGAGCAGCGCGGTCTTCCGGGACCGCGCCGAGGCGGCGGAGACCTCCCGGGACACCTGCGCGAGCCGGCTCAGCAGCATGCAGCCATGGTGCACCGCGGGCGCGGCGACTACACCCGCACGGGCGCGTCGAGGTCGGCGAGGAGCAGCTCGCCGTTGATCGCGGCACCGGCCCGGTAGCCGCGGCTCGCCGCGTTCACCACCTGCTCGGCGAAGCCGGAGGCGCTCCCGGCCGCCCACAGCCCCGGGACGGTCGTCAGACCCCGCTCGTCGATCACCGGATACGCGCCGAACGGCGTGTCGCGCAGCTCGGCGCCCAGCCCCCGCGGCAGCCCGGCGCGCGGCGCCACGAACAGCACCTCACGCGCGTGCACCGTGCCGTCCGGGAGCCGGACGCCGGTGAGGCGGTCGTCGTCGACGACGAGCGTGCGGCGCCGGGCCCGGCCCAGGACCAGGGCGGCGGACAGCCCGGCCGCGCCGCCGCCGCCGACGATCACCTCGTACGTCCCGGTCGTCCCGTGGTTCTCGGTCGCCTCGTGGTTCTCGGTCATGGTGACCACCTTCGGGGAGACGGCCGCCCGCGTCCGGCGGAATTGACAAACGGCTTTGCCGAATCTGCAATACGAGGATGAGTACCGACGACGTTCTCGCGGAGGTGGGCCCCAGGCTGCGCCGGATCCGCAAGGAGCGGGAGGTCACCCTCGCCGCGCTGTCCGAGTCGACCGGCATCTCGGTCAGCACCCTCTCCCGGCTGGAGTCCGGCCTGCGCAGGCCCAGCCTCGAACTGCTGCTGCCGATCGCCCGGGCCCACCAGGTGCCGCTGGACGAGCTGGTCGGTGCGCCGCCGGTCGGGGACCCGCGGGTGCGGGCGAAGCCGATCATGCGGCACGGGCGTACCCACTGGCCGCTGACCAGGCAGCCCGGCGGACTCCAGGCGTTCAAGGTGTTCGAACCGCAGCGCGGCCTCGACCCGGACCCGCGCACCCATGAGGGCTACGAGTGGCTGTACGTGCTGTCCGGGCGGCTGCGGCTGGTGCTGGGGGAGCACGACGTGGTGCTCGGCCCCGGGGAGGCGGCGGAGTTCGACACGAGGGTGCCGCACTGGTTCGGGTCGACGGGGGAGGGGCCGGTGGAGTTCCTCAGCCTGTTCGGGCCACAGGGCGAGCGGATGCACGTACGGGCGCGGCCCTCGCGCCCGTGAGCCGGGGCCGGGGGCGGGGCCGGGGGCGGGTCCCGCACGGCCCCGGCGTCCGGGGCCGTGACGGATCCGACTGTTCCCTGATCGGCAAGCGACCGCTTAGTATGCGATCGACCGGTCGAGGACGCAGTCCCGTGGAGGCTTCGCATGCAGGCATGGCAGGTGCACGAGAACGGCGAGCCGAGTGAGGTGATGCGGCTCCAGGAAGTCGAGCGGCCCACGCCCGGCGACGGCCAGGTCCTGCTGAAGGTGCGCGCTGCGAACATCAACTTCCCGGACGCGCTGATGTGCCGCGGCCAGTACCAGGTCCGGCCGCCGATGCCGTTCACGCCGGGCGTGGAGATCTGCGGCGAGACCGAGGACGGACGCCGGGTGATCGCGAACCCGGCCCTGCCGTACGGCGGCTTCGCCGAGTACGCCGTCGCCGACGCCGCCGCCCTGCTGCCCGCCCCCGAATCGCTCGACGACGCCGAGGCCGCCGCGCTGCACATCGGCTACCAGACGGGCTGGTTCGCCCTGCACCGCCGGGCCCGGCTGGAGGCCGGCGAGACGCTGCTCGTGCACGCCGCCGCGGGCGGGGTCGGCAGCGCGGCCGTCCAGCTCGGCAAGGCCGCCGGTGCGACCGTCATCGGTGTCGTCGGCGGGGCGGACAAGGCGGCCGTCGCCCGCGAACTGGGCTGCGACGTGGTGATCGACCGGCGCGCCGAGGACGTCGTCGCCGCCGTCAAGGCGGCCACCGGCGGCCGGGGCGCCGACGTGATCTTCGACCCGGTGGGCGGCGACGCCTACACCCAGTCCACCAAGGTCGTCGCCTTCGAGGGCCGGATCGTCGTCGTCGGCTTCGCGAGCGGCACGATCCCGTCCGCCGCGCTGAACCACGCCCTGGTGAAGAACTACACGATCCTCGGCCTGCACTGGGGCCTGTACAACACCAAGAACCCGAAGCTGGTCCAGCACTGCCACGAACAGCTCACCGAGCTGGCCGCCCGGGGCGCGATCAAGCCGCTGGTGAGCGAGCGCGTCCCGCTGGGCGAGGCCGCGGCCGCCGTCCAGCGGGTCGCCGACGGCGTCACCACCGGCCGCGTCGCCGTGCTGCCCGCTCTGGAGAACGGAGCCGCCGCATGACCGACGCAGCCGAACTGCGCAGCCTCACCCAGGAGTTGCTGACCGCCTACCCGCCCGCCACCACGGACCGCACGGACTTCCTCAAGGCCCGGTTCGACGCGGGCCTGGCCTGGGTGCACTACCCGGTGGGCCTCGGCGGACTCGGCGCCCCCCGCTCCCTCCAGGCCGTCGTGGACGCCGAACTGGAGGCTGCCGACGCCCCCGACAACGACCCGCGGCGCATCGGCATCGGCCTCGGCATGGCCGCGCCGACGATCCTGCGCTACGGCACCGACGAGCAGAAGCAGCGCTTCCTGCGCCCGCTGTGGGTGGGCGAGGAGGTCTGGTGCCAGCTGTTCAGCGAGCCCGGCGCCGGGTCCGACCTGGCGGCCCTCGGCACCCGGGCGGTCCGGGAGGGCGACGGGGACTGGGTGGTCAACGGGCAGAAGGTGTGGACCTCCAGCGCGCACCTCGCCCGCTGGGCCATCCTCATCGCCCGCACCGACCCGGACGTGCCCAAGCACGCGGGCATCACCTACTTCCTGTGCGACATGACCGACCCCGGCGTCGAGGTCCGGCCGCTGCGCCAGATCACCGGTGAGGCCGAGTTCAACGAGGTGTTCCTCACCGACGTCCGCATCCCCGACTCGCGCCGGCTCGGAGAGGTCGGCGACGGCTGGCGGGTCGCACAGACCACCCTGAACAACGAGCGCGTCGCGATCGGCGGGATGCGGCTGCCCCGCGAGGGCGGCATGATCGGCCCGGTCTCCAAGACCTGGCGCGAGCGCCCCGAACTGCGCACCCACGACCTGCACCAGCGTCTGCTCGGACTCTGGGTGGAGGCCGAGGTCACCCGGCTCACCGGCGAACGGCTGCGCCAGCAGCTCGTCGCGGGCCAGCCCGGCCCCGAAGGCGCGGGCATGAAGCTCGCGTTCGCCCGCCTCAACCAGCAGATCAGCGGCCTCGAGGTGGAACTGCGCGGCGAAGAGGGCCTGTTGTACGACGACTGGACCATGCGCCGCCCGGAACTGGTGGACTTCACCGGCCGTGACGCCGGCTACCGCTACCTGCGCTCCAAGGGCAACAGCATCGAGGGCGGGACCAGCGAGGTCCTGCTGAACATCGTCGCCGAGCGCGTCCTCGGACTGCCGTCCGAGCCGCGCACCGACAAGGACGTCGCCTGGAAGGACCTGGCCCGATGAGCACCACGCCGGACCTGCTGTACTCGGAGGAGGAAGAGGCGCTGCGGTCGGCGGTGCGGGACCTGCTGACCGACCGCTGCGACCCGGCCGCGGTGATCGCGCGCACCGAGTCGGACGCACCGCACGACCTCGCCCTGTGGAAGACGCTCGCGGACGGGATGGGCCTGGCCGGCCTGCTGGTCCCGGAGGAGCTGGACGGCCAGGGCGCCACCCACCGCGAGGCCGCCGTCGTCCTGGAGGAACTCGGGCGGGCGGTCGCGCCGGTGCCGTACCTGACCAGCGCCGTGGTCGCCACCGAGGCGCTGCTGGAGTGCGGCGCCGACGACCTCCTCGCGCGGCTGGCCACCGCCACCTCGATCGGCGCGCTGGCCGTCGGACTGCACACCGCCCCGGGCGCCTCCTTCGCCACCGTACGGCTGGAGAACGGCACTCTGCACGGCGAGTTGACGGGCATCGCGGACGCGGCCGTCGCCGACCTGCTGCTCGTACCCGCCGACGACGGCGGGCTGTACGCGGTGGACTCCGCCGCCGTGACCGTCACCCCGCAGGTGTCCTTCGACCTCACCCGCCCGCTCGCCACCGTGCGGCTCGACGGCGCCGCCGGCCGCCGCGTCGGCGAGGCCGGACCGGCCGTCCGGCGCGCCCTGCGGGCCGGTGCCGGACTGCTCGCCTCCGAGCAACTCGGCCTGGCCGAATGGACGTTGACGGAGACGGTCCGCTACCTCAAGGAACGCAAGCAGTTCAACCGGCCCGTCGGCGGATTCCAGGCCCTCAAGCACCGGCTCGCCGGGCTGTGGCTGGAGACCGTCGGCCTGCGCGCCGCCGCCCGCAACGCGGCCGACGCCCTCGCCACCGGCGAGGACGCCGACGTGGCGGCCGCCGTAGCCCAGGCGTACGCGGCCTCCGTCGCCGTGCACGCCGCCGAGGAGGCCCTCCAGCTGCACGCCGGCATCGGCATGACCTGGGAGCACCCGGTCCACCTGTACCTCAAGCGGGCCAAGGCCGACTCGATCGCGTACGGCACGGCGGGCGCCCACCGGTCCGCGCTGGCCGAACTCGTCGACCTGCGCGCTCCCTGACCGCCCTCGGGTCCATCGGGTCCTGAGCCCGCCCCGCCCGGACGCCGGTCACGCCCGGCATCCACCCGGGGCGGGCTCTCGCGTGTGCCCGCGCGCACGGGGTGAACCCGTGGCCCGGAACGCGTTCGCCGAGGCACCGGTGGGTGCGCCCGCACCGCCCTGTGGAGCGAACTCCTCGCGGCCGGGGTCGACTACCTCAACACCGACGACCTGGCAGGCTTGGAAGCCTTCCTCGACTCCTACCGCCCCGCCGCGTAAAACCACTCGTTCGGCGGACAGGTCAACCGCCCGGACGGACCCTCCGCTACGCCACACTTACGGCCGAACGCCGCGAAGCGGACGTGGCGGAGGAGGTTGACGATGGCCATTTCCATCTCTGCGGTGCTGCTCCTGCTGATCCTGGCGGTGATCTTCCTGCGCAACGGCGGGCTGAAGATCTCCCACGCGCTGATCTGCGCCCTGTTCGGCTTCTGTCTCGCCGGCACCAGCATCGCTCCCACGATCAGCAGCGGGATCACGGCGACGGCCGACATGGTGAGCAGCCTGCATCCGTGATCCCGCGCGGGGTCACCCGATGGTGAAGACCCCGATCCCGTTTGCGACGGCGCGCTCCGTCCCGCCCGAGGGGTGGTTGCGCACCGAGACCCGGGCCGCGCCCGGGGCCCTGGCCACCAGCGTCGACGAGCCGCCGCCGTCGAGGCTGAACCCGTCGACCGCGCCCAGGCTCCGCAGCACACCCGCCACCTCGGCGATCGTGAGGCCGCTGCGGTACGCGGGCGCGCCGTCCAGCGCCAGCAGGAACACGCGCCGTCCGGCGTTCGAGATGCCCACGGCGGTGCGTACGGCCGACGTCGTGTTGTTGAGACCGGCCAGCGGAAGTCCCCCGCGCAGCACCGGGTACCCGCCCAGCGCGAACCGGAACGGGATCCGGCTGCCCGTGGCCACCAGCCGGTGCCGGACCGAGACCGGCTCGCCCCGGAAGAACCTGCGCAGCTGCTGCGCGCCCGCCTCGCGGCCGACGAGCACGGTCGTGCCCGGCGCGACGGCGCCGCTGCCGGGCCGGTCGGCGAGCGCGACGACCCTGCCGTGCCGGATCGTCACCTCGTAGGTGTCCGCGCTGCACGACGCGGCCCGTTCGGTGTCCGTCCCGCAGGTGGCCCGCACCCGCGAGGCGCTGCCCCAGTCCGAGGTGAACGCGCCGATGGCACCCACCGGCAGCGCGTACTGGTTGAGCCCGCGGAGCGGGAGCGTGCCCACGGGCGTGCGGACCGACCCGTCCAGGCGCAGCCGGTCGAGCCGGGCGCGCCAGTCGGAGCCGACGCCGACGACCTCGGTGGCGTCGGTGCCGGGCGGCAGCGCGGGACCGAACCGCTGCCCGTCGGGCACGGCCGCCTTGAGAGCCCGGCCGGACGCGATCGCCGGTCCCACGGCGGCGCCCGTCGCCCGGACCCCCGGATGCTGGATCTCGTTGATGTTGAAGAAGTCGCCGTTGACGCCCGCGACCGCCCCCTGGGCCCGGGCCAGCCCGGAGATCGTGGCCCGCGCCGCCACCCCCTTGGGGTGGAGCAGCCCGAGGCGCACCCGCCCGCGCAGGTCGACGCTCAGCACATGGGCGCGCGTCACGCCCCTGGCCCCCCGGATGTCCAACTGCCGGTACACCACGCCCGGTGCGACCGTCGTGCCCTGTGCGGCGTCGGCGGGCGCCGCCCCCACCACGGTCGCACCGGCCAGCGCGCTGAACGCCGTGAGAGCCGTCAGTGCCGATCTTCCCGTCCCGAACCACGTCCGACGTAAAGTCACCTGATCCCCTGAGGTCGCGTCAACTCACCCGTACGTCGGAAAAGTTCAGCAGAACCCTTTTCGTCACGGGGTGGCCTGCGCGCTACTGCACGAGAACGAGTGAGGGAACGCCTGCCATCGGGTGAATCCCCCTCGGCGTGGGTATCAGGACCTCTGCCGTGGCGTGTCGGACCCGTCACGTTCCGTGCGTGTCTTGCCCGTGCCGGGCGCCGGGCGCACGCTGGTGGTATGCGCGCTCAGGACGGCCCCACGCTCATCACGTCCGTCCAGCGGGCCTTCCGCCTGCTGGAGGCGGTGGGCGGACACGTGAACGGTGCGCCCGCCAAACAGCTCGCGCGGGAGACCGAGCTGCCCCTGGCCACCGCCTACCACCTGCTGCGGACGCTGGTCCACGACGGATACCTGCGCAAACTCGACGACGGCGGCTTCGTCCTGGGCGACAGGGTGCAGGCGCTGCACGCCACCAGCCGCGAGCAGGCGCTGCTCAGCCGGGTCCGGCCCGTGCTCGCCGCGCTGCGGGACGAGCTCGCCACCGCCGCCTACCTCACGTTCTACGAGGAGGGCGAGATCCGGGTCGCCGAGATCGTCGACGGCCCCCGCGCGCCCCGGGCGGACCTCTGGGTGGGGTTCGAGGACGCCGGGCACGCCACCGCGCTGGGCAAGTGCATCCTGCGGGAGCTGGATGACGACGCCCGCCGGGACTACCTCTCCCGGCACCTGCTGGCCGACCTCACCCCGCGGACCGTGACCAGCTCTCCGGAACTGCTCCGGCGGATCGACTCCTCACCCGTCGCGCCGGCCGTCACGGACCTGGAGGAGTACGCCCTCGGCACCGTCTGCGTCGCCACGCCCGTCTACAGCGGGGACACCCTCGGCGCGCTCGGCGTCTCCATGCCGGTGGCGCGGGCCCGCCGGATCACGGAGGTCCTCGCCCGGCTGATGCCGACCGCGGACCGGGTGACCCGGAGCCTGTCGCTCACTATGTGAAATCCCGGTCCTTGTGGCACCCGCCCCAGACGCCTTTATCTGGATGAAACGGACATGCCGGGGGTGTTCCCGAGTGCACGTGAGGACAACGGACGCGATATGACCCAGGCCCGAGGATCCACCCGTCGACGCGCCGCGGTCCTGCCGACCGCGGGCAAGGCCGTACTGCCCGTCCTGCTCGTCGCCGTCGTGGTGTTCGCCGAGCTGTTCGGGGGCGCGGGGATGATCTGGCTGCCGCTGCTCGTCGCCGGGCCCGCGCTGGCCGCCACCACCAACCGGCCGCGCGGGGTCCTCCTCGTCGGCTTCCTCGCCCTGGTGTTCGGTTTTATCCTCGGGGCCCGCGCGGACGTCCCGGACGGCGAGCTGGCGGCCGTACTGACGGCCCTGCTGGCCGTCACCCTGGCGAGTGACCTGGCCAGTTGCCTGCGCGGACGCCGGGAGCGCGTGCTCGCGGCCGTCCGCTCGGTCGCGGAGGCCGCCCAGCACGCGCTGCTCAAGCCCGTACCGGAGACCGTCGGCCCGTTCCGCGTGGCGGTCCGCTACAGCGCCGCCGCGGCCGAGGCCCGGATCGGCGGGGACCTCTACGCGCTGATCCCCACCCCGTACGGGATCCGGATGATCGTCGGTGACGTGCGGGGCAAGGGCCTGCCCGCCGTGGGCACCGCCGCCCTGGTGCTCGGCGTCTTCCGTGAGGCCGCCCACGACGAGCCCGACCTCGTCGCCGTCGTGGACCGGATCGAGCGGAGCCTGGAGCGCAATCTGGACGGCGACGACTTCGTCACCGCCGTGGTCGCCGGATACCCGAGCGAGGACCGCCTGGAGCTGGTCAACTGCGGACACGCGCCGCCGCTGCTGGTCCGCGCCGCGGGCGGTGTCGTGCCGGTGGAGCCCGCCGATCCGGCCCCGCCGCTCGGACTGCGCGCCCTGTCGGGGCAGACCCCCGGCCTCCAGGTGCTGCCCTTCGCCGACGGCGACCAGTTGCTGCTGTACACCGACGGGGTGACCGAGGCCCGTGACCGCCACCGCGCGTTCTATCCGCTCGCCGAAGGGCTGGCGCGCCATGTGGGCGACGAACCGGACCGTACCCTGACCGCACTCCACGCCGAGCTGCTGGCGCACGTGGGCGGCCGGCTGCACGACGACGCGGCGCTGCTCCTGCTCCACAAGCCGGTGCCCGCGCGGCGGGACGCCGGCGAGCCGGCCGTGCCCGGGGACCGGCCCCGGTCCGCCGCCGGTTCCCTGCTCCCGTCGGAGCGGCGCGCGCCGGAGGTCGAGGACACCACCGTCCTGCCCTTGCGGGACCAGGTCTGACCGGCTCGCCGGACAGGACCGGGCCGGTGTCGACGGCGGTCCCGCGCGTTCACGGGGTCGTGCTCACGGGATCGGGCCGGTCGACGGTCGCACCGCGCGCTCGCGCGTTCACGGGATCGAGCGGGTCGGCCGTTGTGCCGCGCGTTCGAGGGATCGGGCAGGTCGCAGAGGAGCCGTACGTACGTCGCGAGCGCTCAGGCCGCGACGAGATCGGCCCACCGGGCCACGCCGCCGGAGTGGATCCGGATGCCGTGCCGGGTCGCCAGCGCGTGCACGATCTGCTCGCCCCGGCCGTGCTCGTCCGGGTCGATCCCGTCCTGCGCCTCTCCGGTGCCATAGGCGGGACCCGCGTCCGTGACCTCGATCCGCAGGGTGCCGAGCCCCGCGTCCTTGACCCAGGTCAGGCGCAGCTGCGCCGGGGGCAGGGCGTGCACGACGGCGTTGGTCAGCAGCTCGGAGACGACCAGGAGGGCGTCCTCGACGATCTGCGGGCAGACGTCCCAGGCGGTCATGACGTCCCCGGCGTTCCGCCGTACGTCCGAGACGGCCCCGGGCACGGGCGGCAGAGGACAGACGTGTTCGCATGCCTGCGGAAGCATCGTGTTCAGCTGTGCCGCCATCTGTACTCCTCCAGGACGAACGCTGCCGGGCTCCTCCGGATGGAGGCTGCCGGCCTGGCGCCGGAGTCCGGCGAGGGTGCCGGGCTTCAGAGCACCGTAGGAAGCGACACGAAGGGGGTCAATGAACGCGGGTCGCCATTACCGAACGGAAGGGCCGCATACAGCGGCAAAGCACCCACCTGTATGTGAAGCGGACGCTTCCGGGCGGTAATAGGCTCGCCTCATGGCCGGCCCAGTCCAGTCGATCGAACGGGCGGCGGCGATCCTGCGGCTGCTCGCCGGCGGACCCCGCCGGCTGGGGCTCGGCGAGGTGGCGGCCTCGCTCGGCCTCGCGAAGGGCACCGCCCACGGCATCCTGCGCACCCTTCAGCACGTGGATTTCGTGGAGCAGGACGCGGCGACCGGGAAATACCAGCTCGGAGCGGCTCTGCTGCATCTGGGCACCAGCTACCTCGACGTGAACGAGCTGCGGTCGCGCTCCATCAACTGGGCCGACGCCCTGGCCGCGCGCAGCGGGGAGTCGGTCCGGCTGGGCACCCCTCTGGAGGGCAGGGTCCTCGTCGTCCATCACGTGTTCCGGCCGGACGACACGCTCCAGAGCCTGGAGGTGGGCTCGCTGCTGCCGCTGCACGCCTCCTCGCTCGGCAAGGTGCTGCTGGCCTTCGGGGCCGCGCCGCTCGACGAGGCCCTGGAGCCCGCTCCGGAGGCGTACACCCGGCACACCCTGGTGACCCGGGAGCAGCTCACCCAGGCGCTCACCGACGTCCGTGAGGCCGGCTGGGCCGCCGAGGTCCAGGAGATGAGCATGGGCGAAGCCGGTGTCGCCATGCCGATCCGAGGACACGGCGGGCTGGTGGTGGGGGCGATCGGGCTCTCCGGCGCGGTCGAGAGGATCTGCGACGGCCGGGGCCGGCCCCGGCCGGCCCTGGTCACCCTGCTCCGTGACGCCGCCCGGGCGATCTCACGGGACCTGGGGGCCGCCCGCTGGTGAGCCCGCAGCCCCGCACCGTCGGAAGGCAGTCCCGATCATGGTTGAACGGTATGTGATGTCCATCGACCAGGGCACCAACTCCACCCGGTGCATCCTGTTCGACCATCACGGACGGCTGGTGTCGGTCGCCCAGCGCGAGCACCGGCAGCACTTCCCCAGGCCCGGCTGGGTCGAGCACGACGTCGTCGAGATCTGGCGCAATCTGCTGCGCGTCGTGCCCGAGGCCCTGGCCGCGGCGGAGTCCGGCCCGGACGAGGTCGCCGCCATCGGCATCGCCAACCAGCGCGAGACGACGGTGCTCTGGGAGCGGCGCACGGGCGCCCCGCTGGGCCGGGCGATCGTCTGGCAGGACACCCGCACCGCCCCGCTCGTCGAGGACCTCAGGATCAGGCCCGGTGACGGTTTCTTCCTGGAACGCTGCGGACTGCCTCCCTCGACCTACTTCTCCGCGCTGCGCATCCGTTGGCTGTTCGACCACGTCAAGGGGCTGGAGGAACGGGCCAGGGACGGCGAGGTGCTGTTCGGCACCATGGAGAGCTGGCTGATCTGGAACCTCACCGGGGGAGCGGACGGCGGTCTGCACATCACGGACGCCACCAACGCCAGCCGCACCATGCTGATGAACATCCGCTCGCTCACCTGGGACGACGAGCTGCTGGCGTTCTTCGGGGTGCCCCGCCCCATGCTGCCGGAGATCCGTTCCCCCGCCGAGAGCTACGGCGAGGCCCGCGCGGCGCTGCCCGGCGTCCGGATCACGGCCGCGCTCGGTGACCAGCAGGCCGCGCTGTTCGGACAGACCTGCTTCTCCCCGGGCGAGGCGAAGTGCACGTACGGCACCGGAAGCTTCCTGCTGCTCAACACCGGCACCGATCTCGTGCGCTCCCGGCACGGGCTGCTGACGACCATCGCCTACAAGATCGGGGACGGGCCCACGGTCTACGCCCTGGAGGGCTCGATAGCCGTCACCGGCTCCCTGGTCCAGTGGTTCCGAGACCGGCTGGGGCTGATCAGCAGCGCGCCGGAGATCGAGACCCTCGCGCGGACGGTCGAGGACAACGGCGGCTGCTACATCGTCCCCGCCTTCTCCGGCCTGTTCGCACCCCGCTGGCGCAGCGACGCGCGCGGTGTCGTCGTCGGCCTCACCTCGTACATCACCAAAGGGCATCTGGCCCGGGCCGTCCTGGAGGCCACCGGCTGGCAGACCCGCGAGGTGGTGGACGCCATGAACGCCGACTCCTCGGTCGCCCTGCGGGAGCTCAAGGTCGACGGGGGCATGACCGCGGACAATCTGCTGATGCAGTTCGTGGCCGACGTGCTCGACGTGCCCGTGGTACGCCCCATGGTCGCCGAGACGGTCTCCCTCGGCGCCGCCTACGCCGCCGGGCTCGCCGCCGGGTACTGGCCGGACCTGGAGGTCCTGCGGGGCAACTGGCACCGGGCGGCGCAATGGCTGCCGGACATGGACCCCGCCCGCCGCGTGTCGGAGTACGAGAACTGGCAGCGGGCCGTCGAGCGGTCACTGGGCTGGATCAGACCACCGGGCGTCCTGTGACGGCGGGCCCGGGACCTCGCTCGGCTTTTTCCATTCAGGAATGACGATGATCGGATGTGCTTTGTTCGTGATTGTGTGATGGCATTTACATTCCGGGTTTCCGGCCTTTCCTTGTGCGGAATTCCCGTCGCGCCGGGTGCGGTGCGCCGTGGAGTAGGGTCGCCTGCCTTGGCGTGCGCGCTGCCGTCCGTCAGGTCATCGGGAAATATCTCAGCGGGGGAATGCCGTGAACGGTACGCGGACGCCGACCGGGCCGGTCCTGGTGCTGACCGCCCTGCCCGTGGAGTACCGGGCGGTGCGCGAACGCCTGGTCTCCGTACGCAGGGGACCGAGCCACCAGGGCACGCTGTTCGAGGTGGGCTGGCTCAACGGCACGCCGTGGCAGATCGTGCTGGCGCAGACCGGGGCCGGGAACCACGCCTCCGCGGTCCTCGCGAGCCGGGCCATCGAGGCGTTCGCCCCCCGCGCGCTGTTCTTCGTCGGTGTCGCGGGCGGACTGCGGCCGGACATCGCGCTGGGCGACGTCGTCGTGCCGACCAAGGTGTACGCCTACCACGGCGGCAAGGAGACCGGCGAGGGATTCGCGGCACGGCCCGTGTCCTGGCAGGCCCCGCACGAACTGGAGCAGCTGGCCCGGTTCGTCGACCGCGACAGCACGTGGTCGGGGGCACGGCTCCGCGACGGCGCCGGACACGCCCCGCCGGCCGTCCACTTCAAACCGATCGCCGCCGGAGAGGTCGTCTCCGACGCGCCGGAATCCGGGCTGCGGCGGCTGCTTGACCGGCACTACCAGGACGCGGTGGCCGTCGAGATGGAGGGCGCGGGGGTGGCCCAGGCCGCCCACCTCGGCAACCGGGTGCCCGCGCTGATCGTGCGGGGCATCAGCGACCGGGCCGACGGCACCAAGCGGCAGAGCGACGAGGCCGACTGGCAGGCCGTCGCCGCCCGCAACGCGGCCGCGTTCGCCCTGTGCGTCGTCCGCGAGCTGGCGGCCGGGGACGAGCAGCCGGGCACGTCCCCCGACCCGTACGCCTTCCTCGACCCGTACGCCGCCCCCGACCCGGACGGGTTCCTCGTACCGGACGGCTTCTTCGTACCCGAGGGGTTCCGGGTACCGGCCGCGCCCCCGGCCTCCCTGGTCCACCGCAGCGAGTCCGCGCCGCCCCTGCCGTACGGCGCACCGGCGCACCTGGCGCCGCCCCCGTGGCCGCCCCGGTCGGCGTCACCGTACCCGCCGCCGTACCCGTCGCCACCGCCGTCCGCGGGACCGGACGGGCAGCCGTGGACCCCCGGGCAGCAGTGGACCGGCGGACGCTCGCTGGCCACGCCCGACTGCCGGTATCTGCTGCACGACGAACTCCTCGACGAACAGCCCTCCCCGGACCACGCGCTCGTCCGGCACCAGGCGGTGGCCTGCCGGCTGGAGCCGTCCGCGGCGGGCACCGCCTCGCCCTACGTCTGGCTGCGGCACGCCGAAGTGCGGCAGCCCACCCCCGACGCCCTGGAGGCGCTGGCCGCGCTCGGCCGGGAACACGACCTCATCGGCCGGGTCCACCGACGCGCGCGGGGCCTGCCGGGCCCCGGACGGTACGAGCGGATCGGCGACCGCCGGGCCGTGCTCACCCTGCCCTGGCCGCTGACCCGCTCCGGCCGCCGGTGCGGGACGCTGCACAGCGGGTGGCTCGCCGGCCGGGCCGCCCCGCTGAACGCCGGCCGGCTGGCCCGGCTGCTCGCCGCGGTCGCGGGGCTGTGCGACACCTTGGCCGCGCTGCACCGGGCCGGCGCGACCCATCGCGACCTCGCCCCGACGGGCGTCCTGGAGCGCGACGACGGACGGCTGGTCCTGCGCGACCTCGGCCTGGCCGCCCACGCCCCGCGCCCCGGCGAAGGGCCCACCTCCTACCGGGCGCCCGAGCAGTGGCGCGACGGCCACCGCCCGGGCCTCGTCGGACCGCCCGCCGACGTCTACCAACTGGCCGCCCTCACCTACCACCTGGCCACCGGCCGGCCACCGGAGTCGCCGGGAGCCCCGCCGCCGAGCTCCCGGCTGGAGCGCGCCCCCGACAGCCTGGACCGCGCGCTGCGCGCCGCGCTGGCGGAGGACCCCCGCGAGCGTCCCGCCGCCCGCGCCCTCGGCACCGCCCTGCGCGCGGCCCGCGACGACCTGCTCGGAGAGGTCTGAATGCGCCGGCGCACCGTGGACGTGCCCGGGAACCTCGTCCTCGTCCCCAGTGCCACCCTCGACGCCGAGCTGCTGCGCCGGCGCTCCGACCACCTGCCCGAGGACATCCACGACCTCGTCGCCGACCTCGGCGGCCGGGAGAGCGGCGTACCCGCGATCGTCGCCGAGCCCCGACGGCCCCGCGGGGACCGCAGTCTGCTGCTGTACGGCAGGTCCTACGTCGCGCGCCTCCACCGCAGCAGGAAGGAACGGGGCGCCTACCGGGTGGCCGCCGTCCTCCCGCTCACGTTCCGGCACCATCGCGACATCGAGCGCGGCTGCCTGCTGGTGCGGCCCGGCGGCTGGCTGGCCCGCCACCCCGACGCCGGGACCCCCGCGGGCAGCGACACCCACTGGCCGCTGCTGGAGGACGCGTGGCGACGGCTCACCGAGGAACTGGCCGCGCGGCACGGCGCGCCGGAACTCGCCGAACGGCACGCCCGCTTCCTCGACACCGTCGAACGGGCCGTCGACATGGTCGAGGACATCGCCGCCGACCGGGCGCGGGAGACCGGCGACTTCCCCTATCGCGCCGCCCGTGCCGCGGGCGAGCGGCGGCACGGCACCCGGGCGGTCTACACCTTCGACCTGGCGGTCGAGCGGGGACCCGAGGAGGGCGCCCTCGTGCAGATCGGCGGCGAACGCGAGCTGCGCGGACAGGTCGTCCGCGCAGCCGCGGGCGGCACCTCGGTCACCGTGGCGTTCGACCGGGCCGTCGACTGGGGCAGCGTGCCACGGCAGGGCGCCCTCCAGCTCCCCACCGGACAGGCGGTCCACGAGCGGCGGCGCGAGGCGGTGCGGATCCTGCGCGAGCGCCGGTCGCTCAACCCGTACCTGCTGGACGTCCTGGTGGACCACCGGGTCCGCCCGTCGGATCCGGCCCCGGACGCCCTCGGCGAGGCACTCGACCCCGCCCAGACGGACGCCTTCCGCCGGGCCCTCTCGGCCGAGGACCTGATGATCGTGCTGGGGCCGCCCGGCACCGGCAAGACCCGCGTGATCAGCGAGATCGCCCGAGCCGTCGCCGCCCGGCCGACCAGGGAGCGCGTGCTGATCGCCTCCCACAGCAACCGGGCGGTCGACAACGTCCTCGGCCGGCTCCCCAAGGACCTCGTCGTCGTCCGGGTCGGCAACGAGTCCCGCGTCACCCCCGAGGGGCGGCCCTACCTCCTGGAGGAGCAGGCGGCCGGGCTGCGCCAGGAGATCCTCGGCCGGCTGGAGACCCGGCTGGCCGCCCGGGGCGACATCGAGGCGGTCCAGGAGTGGTACGAGACCCTGGGCCGGCTCCTCGACCGGCTCGGCACGCTCGCGGCCGAGGAGGCGGCCCGGCACGCCGCGCTCGCCGAGGCCAGGCGGGCCGCGGGCGGTCCCGCCCTGACGCGGGTGGACGAACTGCTCGCCGAGCGCGACCGCCTCGACCGGGAGGAGGAGCACGGCACCCGCAGGACCGAACGGCTCACCCGGTCGCGCGACGCGGCCCTGCGCCGCACCGGCCTGCGGCCGGTCGGCTTCGTCTTCCGCTTCCTCGTCCGGCTCCGTGAGCGGAGTCTCGCCCGCGCGCAGGCGGCGGCCGCCGCGCTCGCCGGGCGGCAGGCGCGCCACCGACGGGACCTGGCCGAGGCCGAGCGCGTCCTCGACGAGGCCACCGCCGGCGTCCCGGCCGTGCGCACGGCCCGCCGGGCGCTGGAGGAGGCCGCCGGGCGCGCCGCGACCTGCCGCGCCGAGGCGCTGAACGCGGCCGACCGCTGCCGGACCCTGCTCGCGGCCGCCGGGGAGCCCCCGCCCGACGTCGCCCCGCCCGACATCGCCTCGCCCACGGCGGACCCCGCTGCCGCCGACCGGGCGATGATCCGGCTGCACGACGGCCTGACGCGACGGCTGCCGGGCCTGCTGGCCCGGCACACCCTGCTGGCCGAGTGGCGCGACGAGGTGGCGTCGGCGACCGGGCAGCTGCACACCGAACTGATCCGGTACGCCCATGTGGTCGCCGCCACCTGCATCGGGGTGGCCTCCCGCCCCGAACTGACCGGCGTCGGCTTCGACCTCGCCGTCGTCGACGAGGCGGGCCAGATCGCCGTCCCGGACCTGCTCGTCCCGCTCGTCCGGGCCCGCCGCGCGGTGCTGGTCGGGGACCACCGGCAGCTGCCGCCCTACCTGGACGCCGAGGCCGGCGGCCGGGGCGGGCGCCGTGCCGACCCGGACGTCACCGCCCTGCTGGCCACCAGCGCCCTCGAAATGCTGCAACCGCACCTGCCCGGCCCGGCCGTCGTGTCGCTGACCGACCAGCGCCGGATGCCGTCGGTCGTCGCCGACTTCGTCTCGGGCGCGTTCTACGAGGGCGCACTGCGCACCCCTCCGGGGACCGGCCTGCCCCACGACTCCCTGCTGTTCCGCAGCCCGATGGTGTTCGTCGACACCTCGCGGCTGCCGGACGGCCGACGCTTCGAACAGGACGCGGTGGACCCGTCGGGCGGCACGCGGACGGGGTACGTCAACCCGGCCGAGGCCCACCTGCTCACCCTGCTCGCCGCCCACTACGCCGCCCGGGGCGAGGAGTGGGCGGTGATCGTGCCGTACGCCGCCCAGGCCGCGCTGATCGGCACGGCCCTGACCCGGCGGACCGGCCGGGCGGAACACGTCGGGCAGAACCTCGGCACGGTCGACTCGTTCCAGGGCGGCGAGCGGGACGTGATCCTCTACGGCTTCACCCGCAGCAACCCAGTCGGCCGGGTGGGGTTCCTCGACGAACTGCGCCGGGCCAACGTCGCGTTCACCCGGGCCCGCCGCCAGCTCGTGCTGGTGGGGGACCTGTCCACGTTGACCCGGGCCCGGGACCCGGGCTTTCGCGACCTCGTCCGCGCGCTGCGCGAGCACGTCGCCGCACGCGGCGAGCTGCGGTCGTACGACGAGGTCCGCGCGCTGCTGGACGGTGTCGGGACGGAGGGCGGCCTATGAGCCGGATCGGGACGGAGGGCGGACGATGAGCCGGATCGGGACGGAGGGCGGCCGATGAGCCGTATCACGACGGAGGGCGGCCGATGAGCCGTATCACGACGGAGGGCCGCGGCCGATGAGCGGAGCGACCCTGCGCGGGCCGTGTCCGCCGTACCTGGCCCTGGAGAACGCCGCGTTCACGCTGGGCCTGCGGCCCACCGGCATCCACGCGGTGCTGCTGCCCGTGTGGTGCGTGCAGGTGCGGGCGAAGGTCACCGAGGCGCAGCCCTACGACCTGATCGACCGCTTCGTCGAGCGCGGTATCGCCGGGGCCGGGCTCGCCACCGCGGGCGAGCTCGCCTCCTTCCTCGCGATCGACCCCGTCCTGGTGGACCGGGCGCTGGCCTTCCTGACCTCGATCGACCATGTCGCCGAGGAGGACGGCCGACTCTCGCTCACCCCGCTCGGCCGACGGTCGGTGAAGGACGGCAAGCGCTACACGGTGAAGCACGACGACCGGCGCCGCCTGTACTTCGACGGGTTCCGCTCCGGTGCGCTGACCACCGCCCACTACCACCGTGACACCGTCGTCCGCGTCCCCCACGACGGCACGACGGCCGCCTGGCACCGCGGCGGTCGTCCGCAGCGGCTGATGGCGCACCCGTTCCGCGACGAGGCCGTGCGGGAACTGGCGGACGACCCCGGGCGGGAGGGCTTCAACCTGCCCGCGGGCGTCGACGACCTGGAGCGCGTGGGCGCACCGGAGTGCCTGCACCTGCCCGCGTACGTCGTGCGCGCGGTCGGGGACGACGGCCGGACCCGCCAGCTCGTGTACACCCGGGCCCACGACGGCGAGCACGACGTCCTCCTCTCGGCCGCGTGCGAACAGACACCCGAGTGCGTGCACGCCCTGCGGAACGAGGAACTGGCCGCCGCCCCGTCGGTCGAGCAGGGGATCACGGGCTGGCTCAGCGAGCGGGGCCTCGGACAGTACCCGCCGGTACGGGACCCGCAGGGGGCCTGGCGCGTCACGCTGCCCCGCGACCGCGTGGGGGCGGACGGCCCGGTCGGACTGCACCGGATCGGCGGGTTCGTCGTGCTGGGCCGCTCGTTCTTCCAGCTCTGGTGCGAGGACCGGGACACCCGGGCCTGGGCCCTCGTCGAACGCCTCGACCGGCAGTTCGGCGCCCGGCTGCGCCACGATCCCGACGGGCTGCGCGCCCGGGTCGACTCCCTCTCCCGGCAGTTGGAGCTCGGGCGGGTCGACCTGGAGACGCTGCGCCGGGCCGCGGTCGCCAAGGGCAGGCGCGGGCTCGCCGAGCGGCTGCGCGCGGCCCAGCTCAACAGTCGATCGTGAATGGGTCACGAATGAACAGGCAATGGCGGCGAGCATGCCCGAAAAGGCGAAATATATTTTCGGATGATCGCTAATTAAGGGTGGTCGCTTTATCCGTCGGGGAAACAGGGGATTCCGGCCAAAAGCGTGGCCCGGTGAGACTAATCTCATCGTGCAGGACGCCACCGAAGGGATGTCGTTCCGGCAGTCGTCGGAATGCGGGGAATTTCGGGGGCTTCGGATGGGTGGGGAGCCAAGCGTGACGTATACAACGGGGGCGGTCGGGCGTGCGTGCGCACGCGCCTCGACGACGAAGGGGCACCCGCTCCGCGCGGTGCGCGCCAGGGCGTACCGCCTCGCCGCGGTGGCGCTCGCCGCGGCCGCGCTGCCCGCCGCGGCACTGCCGGCGGCGGCGGTCCCCGGCGCGGCACCGTCGGCCCTCGGCGCCGGCCCGGCGGCCCAGGACCGGCCCGTCGCCGCGGCCCCGGCCGCGACGGACGCCTCCGACGACCCCGTCGACTACGCCGTCGCGGTCGACGAGTCGGCGAGCCTCGGGGCGGGGGAACTCGACCGGGAGAAGGACGCGGTGACGGCGATCGCCGTCAGCGACCCCTCGCCCCGGTCGAGGATGGTGGTCTACGGCTTCGCCGACGCCAGGACCGCGACCCAGTCACCCGTCGACGAGGTCTGCCCGATGCGGCAGCTCGACGCCGTCGGCCGGGAGCAGATCGGCGACTGCGCGGGACAGCTGCGCGAGCGCACACCCCAGGGCGGTTCCGGCACCGACTTCATTTCCGCGATCCGCCAGGGCGTCACCCGGCTGAAGGAGGCCCCGGACCCCGGGCGGCCCCGGGTGCTGTTCCTGCTCACCGACGGCTACCTCGACGTCAAGGACAGCTACCGCTACAAGGGCCTCGACGACCGCACCCGGGACGAGCAGGCGAACGAGGACCTCGCCCGCGCCCTGCGGGAGGCCGCCGACGCCAAGGTGCAGATCCGGCCGCTCGGCTTCGGCAGGGCCGTCGACCGGGGGCGCCTCGACGAGATGGCCGCCGGCGGCTACCGCAACGGCTGCCGCGACCTCCCGCAGACCAGGCCGCAGGCGGAGGTCGTCGACGCCGAGAACCTCGGCAGGGCCCTGGAGACCGCGTTCGCCGCCGCCCGCTGCCTCTACCGGGATCCGGGCTCGCAGACCAGGCCCCCCGGCGACCTCACCGTGCGGGTCTCCCCGCTGGCCACCGAAGGCACCATCGTCGTCTCCAAGGGCGACCCCCTCGTCACCGCCACGTACTACGACCCCGAGGGCCACAGGATCCCCGACGCCGGCGACGGCGCCGGGGACAAGGAGTCGTCCTTCGAGTTCACCGGGCGCGGCAAGTCGGTCGAGTCCCTGCGCATCACCCGGCCCCTCGCCGGGCCCTGGCGGGTGCACCTCGAAGCACCCGCCGGACACCGCGACCGCACCGCCAGCATCAGCGTCCTGTGGCAGGGCGCGGTGCGCTCCGACATCCGGCTGGAGAAGCCCTCCCCGAGCGCCGGGGACCGCACCCGAGTCGAGGTCGAGGTCCTGACCAGGGCCGGCGTCAAACTGGACGAGCGGGACCTGCGCGGCATCACCGTCTCCGGGCAGCTCACCGGCAAGGGGTTCACCCAGAAGGTCCCCATCACCCTCGCCGACGACGGCCGGGGCCAGGACGAGCACGGCCTCGACGGCGTCTTCTCCGGGACCGTCACCGTGCCCCGCGACGCCACCGGGGACCTGCTCTTCTCCAGCACCGTCCAATCGGTGGGCCTGCGGCCCGACACCCGCTCCTACCCCACCGGCATCGCCCCGCCGAACGCGAGGTTCGGCGCCGTGCTCGACATCCCCGCCGCCACCGTCCACCCCGGCGGCCGGGTCACGGGCACGCTCAAGGTGAGCAACAAGGACACGACGGCGCACACCGTGCGGCTCGCCGTCGCCGACGCCGAGGGCACCGGCCTGAGCGTCGACCCCGCCGAGGTGCCCGTCGAACCGGGCGCGGCCCGCACGCTCGACGTCACCGTCCGGGTCGCCGACGCCGACGCGCTCGGCGCGCCGGTCGACGAGGACGGCACCGCCCTGGGCGGCAAGGTCACCGCCGCCGACGGCACCCGGGTCCTCGACGACGCACCGCTCAGCATCACCGTCACCGCCGTGCCCGGCATGCCGCAGCGCATCTGGGACGCCTGGTGGCAGCTCATCGTCCCCGGCGCGTTCGTCCTCGTCGTCGCCGCCGCCCTGCTGCTCTCCCGTCGCCGCGTCAAGCGTCTGCGGATCGCCCCCGGCGGACTCCTCCTGGAACTCCTGGGCGCCGACGGCACCCTCGTGTGCAGCCGCAAGGCCAAGACCGGCCGGGGCAACCGGTACGAGTTCGACCTCGTCGACGCGGCCACCGACAACCCCCGTATCGAACGTCGTGACCGGGGCACCTACGCGCTCCGGCGCGACCTCGCCGGGGGAGTGGTGCTGCGGGCCGGCGGCCAGGGCGAGCGGACCCTGCGCCTCGGCGAACAACTGGCTCTCACCGGCACCCTCTCGCTGCGGATCGCCGACGGCCGCGGCCGCCGCCCCGACCCGGGCCGACGCGGCGGCCCGTCCTTCGTCGGCAGGCCACGGACGCCCGGCGGCACCACCGCCAAGGCCGACGCCTCCTCGAGGGACCACACCGGCTCGTACGCGGCGAGCGGCCCGGAACAGGAGCACCCCGACATCTGAGGGACCGCCCCGCACCACCGGAGCAGCCCCGCACACCCCACCGGACGGGCGGCACCCCGAGCCGCCGCCCGCCCCACCGGACCGCGCCTCCGCGTCCGCGGTCCCCCCACCCGTACTCGACCACCAGCGACCGGGACGCCCCGCGCCCCGGCGGAGGACCACCATATGAAGATCTTCCAGCCGATGCTGTTCGTCGGTCTGGGCGGCACCGGCGGACTGGTCGGAGCCGAGCTGGAGCGACGGCTGCGGGCCGACCTGTGCGGACCCGACGGGACCGCGCTCAACCCACTCGGCATTCCGCTGCGCTACCAACTGCCGGAGTGCCTCCAGTTCGTCTACGCCGACTTCAGCGAGTCCGAACTCGCCCGGCTGCCCCACCTCAGCGCCGACAACGCGCTGCGCGCCGCCTACGGCCGCACCGCCCGCGCCACCCACGACCTGCTCCCCGACCACGACAGCTCCCCCGAGGTCACCCGGGAACTGCGCGCGGTGATGCGCGACGAGGTCAGCGGCTGGCTGCCGCCGCGCACCGGCGAACCCAAGGTCACCCCGCTGCGCAACGGCGCCGGCCAACTGCCCACGGTCGGCCGCGCCGCCCTGTTCGGCACCCTGCGCAACGGACTCGACCCGGTCATGGGGCCGCTGCTCCAGGCCATCGACGCCATCAGCCGCTCCGGCGGCGAACTCAGCCAGCTCGGCGGCGGACCGATGTCCGGCTGCGACGTGTTCGTGGCCTTCTCGGTGGCCGGCGGCACCGGAGCCGGCATCTTCCTCGACTACCTCCACCTGATCGGGGAGGCGTTCCGGGCGAAGAACTTCACCGGCGCCCGCATCTACCCCCTGGTGGTCATGCCGTCCGCCTTCCCCACCTCCTCCGGCGGCGGCCGCGAGGCCGAACTCAACGCCGCGCGCGCCGCGGTGGACCTCTTCCGGCTGGTCGACGAACAGAACGTGCCGACCGCCGAGTCCGACCTCGGCGACACCGACCTGGACACCGCGACCCACATCCGCTACCCCGGCGTACACCCGATCCGGCTGCGCACCGGCATGGTGCCGACCGCCTTCCTGTTCAGCCGCACCGCCGGAATCCGCCCCGACGACCTGCGCCGCTCCATCGTCTCCTTGGTGATGTCGCTCGTCGGCACCGAACTGGGCGACGGCACCGGCCCGCGCGCCCGAGCCGACGACGACTACCAGACGTTCGCCGCGAGCTTCATCAACCGCGGCCTGCACCGCGCCGTACGCGCCGCCTCCGGCATCGGCCACCGCGGGGTGTCCACCAGCCTGGTCGCCTCGATGACCGCACCCCTCGACGAACTCGCCGCGCTGGTCTCCTCCCGGATGCTGGCCATGTCCGTGCGCCGGCTCACCGAACCCGTCGCCAAGGCCAGCCACGAGTACGCGGGCACCGTCCGCAAGATGTTCGCCGACTCGGGCCTGGACGAACTGTGGACCCGCGAAGCCCTCCCCGTACCCGAGCCCGACCCCCTGCCCCGCGGCGGGATCGCCATCGAACAGGCCCTGCGCGACCGCATCAGCGACATGCAGGGCCTCCTGGACGACCTGCGGCGCAAGGTGGACCGGCGCGCCCCCGCGCTCGCCGAGCAGTTCGCACCCCGCGCGGCGCTGGAGCGGGTGCTGCGCTCCGCCGACCTCTTCCAGGCCGAACGGATCGTCAAGGGGGTGCCCGGCGACCCGGACCCGGTGACCGTGCTCGGCTTCCTCGGCATGCTGGACAACCGCGGCCGGCAGCCCGTACGCCCGGCCGGAGTGGACGCCCAGCCCCCCGCGGTCCCCCGGATCAAGGGCCGGATCGGCGGCCTGTCCAAGGCCCACTGGGGCGACGCCGACGTGGTGGCGGCCGTCGAGGCGCAGGACCGCTGGTACCAGTGGCGCAGCCGGGTCGTCTGGCACGAGGGATGGCGACGCCAGGAGCAGCGCTGGCGGCCCGCCGCCGCGGCGCTCAACGCCGAACTGGGCCTCCTGGTCGAGGCGTTCCGCAAGCACGTGGAGGAGGAGCCCAGAGCCTTCCAGGAACAGGTGCAGGAGCTCTACGACGACCGCACCGGCGTCTCCTACCTGCTGCCGCCGCAGAGCAACCTCCGCGACTTCTACGACGACCTGCGCGAACGTCTGATCAAGCGGGTCGGCCTGCGGGACAACGACGACGAGTCGGCGCTGCTGCTCAAACTCGTCGACGCCGACTGCTGGCAGTCCTCGTACACCGCGGGCCGCCGCAACCCCGCCGCGGCCGTCGCCACCGTCAAGGCCGCGGTCGAGCAACGGGTCAAGACGCTCTTCGCGGAGAGCGGCATGCAGGCCGACGAGCGTCCGCTGCTGCCGTCCATGGCGATGCTGCTGAGCGCCGCGGCCGGGGTCGGCGACGCCGCCGAGGAGGTCGGCAAGAGCGCGCTGGAACAGTTCCGGTTCAAGATCGCCGGACTGCTTCCGCACGGCTTCGTGCCCGAGGGCGGCGGACCGCTGAAGGTCCTCATCGTCTACCCGCGCATCCAGAACAAGGACGCGGTCGAGGAGTACCTGCGCAAGTCCCTGCTGCTGCCCAGGGACGGCAAGCGCTCCATCGAGTTCCGCGGGGTCGAGACGGACTCGATCACCGTCGTGCTCTTCCGCAGCGAGATGAGCCTGACCGAGGTCCCCGAGGCCCGCAACGTACTGCGCCGCTGGGCCAGGGCCCGCGACGTGGAACAGAGCGAGGACGTGCTGAGCTGGCGGCAGCGGCTCGGCTACCGCGACGACTGGCTGGCCAGCACCGAGGAGGACCGCCGGCACATCCTGCACCGCCTGCTGTGCGCGATGTGGAACGGCCAGCTCACCGTCGTCGAGGGAGACCCCGACTCGCCGTCCCGGGTCCGCGTCCGGCTGTACGAGGAGGACGGCCCCGACGTCCCCGGCATGACGCTGCGGCTCGACGACTACCAGGGCGACATCTCCGGCTGGGCCGGACTGCTGCGCTCCTACGAACGGTGGGCGCTGCTGGACGAGGGACGCATCGTGGAGGACTACTGCGGTGTCCTGATGCGGGTCCAGCCCAAGGGCCTGTCGCTCTCCGGCAGCACCCCCGACCCGCTGTTCGTACGGTTCGTGAACGAGATCGCGCCGCGCCAGCGCCGGCTGCTGGAGAAGCTGGAGCAGCAGTCCGGGCACTGGTCCGCCGAATGGATCGCTCCGTTGCGCCAGTTCTGGGAGGAGACCCTGCGCGGCGCCCTGGAGGTGACGTTCACCGAGAAGCGGGCGATCGAGCCGAACCTGCTGTCGCTGGCGGAGACGATGGACAACGGTCCCTTCACCGCTACGGATCCCGGGCCGCCCGTGCCGCCGCGTGCGCCACGGCGCACGACCGAGAAGGACGACTGGGGGACCACGCGGCTGCCCCGGGCACGCTCCGCGGGGGCCGACGAACCGTACCGCGCCGGCGCCCGCAAGGACCGTGCCGCGACCCGGTTCGCCGCCGGGTCTCCTGCCGCCGAACCTCCGCCTGCCGCCGAGCCGCCACCTGGCGCCGAGCCTCCTGCCGCCGAGCGGAAAGCGGCTGCCACCGGCCGGTACGACTTCTCCGACTGGCCCGAGCAACCCCGCTGGCCCGAGCGGCTGACGGGCGAGCCGGACCCGGGTCCCCGGCGCGCACCCGCCGATCCCCGACCGGCCGGCGGCGCGGCGGCCGGGGCGTCCACCGCCCGGGCGGAGTCCCGGGACGCGGACCGCGCCGACGCGGTGGACGCCCCGGCGGCCGAGGAGTTCCCGTGGCTGGGCGACAGCCTCGACAAGTCCGGCTCGTACGAAGGGGGTTCGGGCTCGGATTGGAGCTCGGGCTCCGGCTCCGGATCCGGTTCGGGTTGGAGTTCCGGCTCCGGTCCGGATCGGGATTCGGGATCGGGCGCCGCCGAGGGCCGCCCCCCGCACCCGCAGCAGGACTTCCCCTGGACCACGTCGAACGACTCCGCGTCGGGCGACCCCGCCGTGGACCACCCCGGTCCCGCCGACCCGGCACCGGGCGACTCCGCCTGGCGTGACACCACGTGGAGCGCGTCCACATGGAGCGAGTCCACGTGGAGCGACTCCGGCAGCGGGCCCGGACCGGACCACACACACGACGGCACGGCCGGCAACCGTACGGCCCGCGACCCCTGGGAGCGTGACCCCGAGTGAGCGAGGTCAGGGACGGGACACACGCGGTGATCGTGCTGGACCTGCGGTCCGGAGCGCACCGGCTGACGGCCCCCGGCGCACTGCGCAGAGCCGTCCAGAAGCAACTCGGGCACGAGGGGCTGCCCGAACCGGGCGACGGACACTACCGGTTCCTCCTGCTGGACACCCCGCGCGGACTGACGGACCACCACAGCCTGTACGAGAAGGTCCTCGGCTACGGCACCAAGGCATGGCTGCTCGGCCTCGTCATCGGCGATCTGCCGGGCGCGGCCGACACCTACGCGCCGACCGGCCCGTACGACGACTTCCCGGCCGCCCTGGAGTCGGACCCCGACGCCGAGCCCGGCGCCGGGCTCGGTCGTCGCCTGCTGCGGCCCGCGGCCCTGCACGGCCCCGACTCCGGACTCCTGTGGGCCGGGGACCTGCGGGCCGCCCGCACCGCGGGCGACCCCGTGGGCGCCGACGACCCGGAGGCGCTGGCCGTCCTCGTGGACCTGCTGCGGGCGCTGTTCGACGAGACCCTGGACACGCTCGCCAGGTTCCCGGACGCCGTGGCGGTGCCGGGTGTCCGGGTGCTGGAGCACGACCTGTCCGGCGCCGCCCGGGCGCGCGCGTGGCGCGAGGCACTGAACCGGTTCGCCGGTGAGCGGTCCTCCGGAACCCCGCCGGCGCCGGACGGCGAGGACACCGCCCGGATCGAACTCCCCAAGCCGGTCGACGAACTCGCCGCGGGCCGGCCCACCGGACCGGTACCGGGCCACCGGGTCCCGGGCGGCCCGGCCGACCGGGCGTACACGGCCTGCGTCGACGCCCTCGACGACGCCTGCGCGGCCTGGGCACGGCTCGGCAGCGCCGGCGGACTCCTCTTCGGCACCGGCCGGCATGCCGTCGCCTCGGCACTCGACACCGCCGCACGCGCCCTCGGCGGGTACCGCGCACTGGTCGCCCGAGCCCTCAAGGAGGGCGCCGCGGGAGCCTCCCCGGCCACCCCCGAATCGGCGCTGGCCCTGGCCGATCTCGGGGTCCGGGTCCCGCCGTACACGGGCAGCCGGGAGGCCGTGGGGGACGGTCTGCACCGGCTCGCCGAACGGATGCTCGCCGAGCGACTGGCCCTGCGCAGCGTCGCCGAGCGCTTCGCCGCCCTCTCCGAGCAGGTGGCACCCGCGTCGAGCGCGGGGCTGCTCGCCGAGGCCGACCGGCGCTGCCCGCCCGAACTGCCCGAACTCGTCTCGGCCGACCAGGACTTCACGGTCTCCACGACCAGCCCAGGACAGCTGGCCGGCGCCCTGGCCGCCTGCGCGCTCGCGGCCCTGTGGCCCTGGCCCGGGACCCTCGCCGCGCTCGCCGTCCTGCTGGTCCTGGTCGGCGGCAGCCTCCTGACCGGCCTGCGACAGCCCGGCCGCCCCGCCGCGGGCCCGGGGGCGGCCGGAGCGGCCGCACAGGCCGCGGCGGGAGCCGTGGGGGTCATGGGCGGGGCGCTGCTGAGCGCCGTCGGGGTGTCCGTACCGCCCTGGGCGGGGCTGCTGGGCGCCCTGTGCGGCACGGCCCTGGCCGTCGCCCTCGTGGTCGTGCGCCGGCGCCGGGCCCTGGACCGCTGGTGGGGGCTGACCGGCGCGGACGACGCCCGCCGGGCCCTGGACGGCCTCGACGCGCTGCTCGCGGAAGCGGTGCTGCGCCAGCGCTGGGCCGCCGACGAGCGCCTGCACTGTGCCGACGCCGCCCGTATGGTGGCCGGTGCGCTGCGCGGCGCGGCGGCCACCGTCGAGGAGCTCGAACAGCGCCGTGGGGAGCCGGACTTCCTCGCCGCGTCGACGGCCGGGGGCTGGCAGGACCCGCTCAGTGAGGCTCCCGGCCCCGACGGCCGGGTCTTCGGCCGGTCCGCGGACCCCGACGACGGATTCGCCCGGCCCGGCTGGACACCGGAGACGGATCCCGTCTCCCGGCCGGCCACGTCCGGCGGCACCGGCGACGGACCTGCGACCTTCGGGACGGACGGCACGGGCGGCCACGGTCCGCAGGCGGACCGGGCGTCCGGCGACGGCCCGCGCTGGCTGGACAGGGAGGCGGGCGAAGGCGGACCCAGGCTCGTGGACACCCTGGTCGGCGACCTCACCGACACCCTGGTCGGCGCCCTCGACCCCTACTGGGGGGCCGTCGCGCGGGGCCAGGCCGCGGGGCCCGCGCTCAGCCGGGTCGAGGAACGGATGCGCCTCATGCTGGAGGTGACCCGCCGTCACCTGTTCACCCAGGGGGTCGTCTCGCCACCGCCGTACGCCCGGTCGGTGGAGCGCCGGGGCAACGCCGAGGGACTGCTCGGCATCGGGCACCAGCGGGTGGCCGACGCCATCGAACCCGACCCGCAGGGCCGTCGCATCGTCGATCTGGCGTCACCGCTTCAGACACCGTTGCTCAGCAAGGATCCCGCCGGCGTGGAGTGGATCAGGTTCGCACCCCAGGCGGTCTGGAGCGGCACGGAGGGCCGTGGCGGGACGGGCGACGGTGCCGGGCCGGACGGACGGAGCCCCGAGGCGACCCCGCCCGGGATGCGCAGCCGCTCGGTGTGGACCTCCACCGGGCGTTACGCCGGACTGCTGAAGCTGGTTCCGCTGCGGACCGGCGTGGTGCGGCCGGTCCGCCTGCGTGAATGGGCCGACGACCGGTCCCCGGCCCGCGACGGCGACGAGGCCCGGAACCGCGACGGCGACGGCGCCCGGGACCGCTACGGCGACGAGGGGGGCGAGTGAACGAGCGTACGGCGCGGCCGACGGGCCGCGGCGCGGTCACCTGGGACCTCGGCCGGCAGGCCGACGGCACCGAGATGCCGCCCGACCTGTCCTTCACCACCCCGGGCGGCCTGCGTCGCCGAGCTCCCGCCCGTTTCGGACCCGAGCTCAGGCGACTGGTCCGCCCGCCCCTGCTGGCCCGGGAGCTGCTGCTCGGCGACGCGTGGACGGGCGTACAGGTGAGACTGCCGTCCGCCGACGTCCGCGACCCGCAGGAGTACCAGGCGCTGGAGGCCGAGGTCGGTGCGGCCCTGACGATCCACCGCGCCCTCCTCGGGAGTCCGTACCAGAAGCTGTTCCCGGTCCCGGTCGGCTACGACATGGACGCGGCCGAACCCTTCCTGATCTACGTCACCCCCCGGGGTGAGCCGGCGACCGGCCTCACCCACGGCATCTCCACCACCGACCAGCGGATCATCGAGCGCGATCTGGTGCTCGCGGTACGCCTGTTGGAGGGCCTCGGACTGGTCCACCGGGGCATCGTGCCCGCGGCCGTCCGCTGGGACGGCGAACGGGCGCAGCTCTGGGACCTGGGCGCGACGGCGCGGATCGGCGCCCCGAGGACACCCTGGGGTGCCGCACCGTACGCGTCGCCCGAGCAGCGGGCGGGGGTCGGCGAGGTCGACGCGCGGGACGCGCTGTGGAGCACGGCCCAGCTGATGTACCAGCTCGTGGCCGGCCGTCAGGGCCGACCGGACGGCCCGCCGGCCGACCTCGACGCCTACCGGTCACTGGCCCAGAGCCTCGGCGACGCGTTCGCCCCCCGGGCCGAGGGCCGTCCGAGCCCCGCCCGGCTGCTCGGCCTGCTGGTGCCGGACCCGGACCCGGCGACCGTTCTGATGGCCGGCCCCGACCCGCTGGAGCCGCACCGCAGGGCGTTCGACGACGAGCTCGCCCGCAAGCGCGCGACCGCCGGCATCGACGGACCCGTCGAACACATCGAATACATCAAAAACATTAAAACCGTCAAAGCGATCAAAACCGTCAAGAACATCGAGCACATCGAAGACCTGGGACCCGCCGACATCGGCGGTCCGGGCGCGAGTGCCGCGCACGGTCACGGCGCGCCCCCGGACGACGGACCGCGGGAGACCCCGAACCCGTCGGGTCAGGACCGGGGCCGCCTGCGCGGCTGGCTGGGCGGCACTGCCGATCGCGGGCGAGGCAGAAACGGAAGGGGACGCCGGTGAGCGTCACGACGGCACCGTCGGCACGGCTCGAACCCGGGCAGATCGCCTGCCCGTACTGCCTGGAGATCGTCGTCTACGACGAGCGGGCCCTGTACGTGCGCAACGAGAAGTCGCAGTACGAACGTCTCGACACCAGCCGTCTCACCAACCCGCTGCGCCGCGCCGACGTCCTGCGCGGGGCCTTCCAGCTCTGCCGGAACACCGAGGGCGTCAACCACCACTACATCCCCGTGCCCTACCTGACCCACGGCCGCCCGCTGACCGTCGCCATGGTCGGCACGTCGGGCACCGGCAAGAGCCATCTGCTGACCCAGATGGTCGCCGAGATCACCGACGGCTGCCTGGCGCCCTTCGGGGTGCGGTGGCAGTCGGTGAACCCCGCCGACCATTCGGTCTTCCTCAAGGAGCGGGTGGCGCCGCTGCGCGCAGGCGAGCAGTTGGGGGCCACCGCGCAGACGCCGTTCGCCGAGTTCATCGAGGCCCTGCTGCTCACCGGCGCGGACGGCCAGGTGCGGCCGGTGGCCTTCTTCGACCTCGGCGGCGAGGACCTGGTGCGCACGGACGCGTTGCTGACCTTCCTGGTGGGCGTCGACGCCCTGGTCTTCGTCGTCGACCCGCTGCTCGCCTGCGGCCTGCCCCAACTCGACGAGCCGCGCGAGCGGTACGGCCTGCGCGTCAGCGCGAGCGACCCCGCCTTCGAGACGGTGCTCGACCGGCTGCCCCGGCACGGGGCGTACCTCGACGTGGCGACGGCCCTGGTGGTCGGCAAGGCGGACCTGCTGCGTTTCGAACCCCCTGTGGACCGCTGGCTCAGCCGCCCGACCACGGCCCCGTTCGACCCGCGGGCGGTGCGGGAGGAGAGCCGCGACGCGTACGCGTTCCTGCGTCGTCATGCCGCGCCCGCCTGGCTGCGGCCGTTCGACAACGCCCTGCGCTGCACCCTGCACTTCGCCTCCGCGACCGGGGGCCAGCCGGCCAACGGCCGCTTCCCGCACGGGGTGCGCTCCCGGCGGGTGCTGGGCCCGCTGCTGTCGATCCTCGCCATGTGCGGGTTGCTGACCGAGGACCCGGCGCACCGGCCGTCCACGATGGGGATGTGAGCTGACGTGGACCAGCGAAGCGAGGAGTGGCTCGACCAGATCGTCTTCCGCTGGGAGGGCAACCGGGACCGCAACGGCACGGGCATCACCGCGGCGGCGTACTCGTGCGCGGGGGAACGCGCCGAGGAGTTGAGAGAGGAACTGGCGCCGCTGCTGCGGGTGGAGGGGAGCGAGCGGCCGAGCCAGGTCCGCCAGATCAGCAAGAGCGGTGACGTGGTCGTCATCAACCGCAGGAGCGGCTTCGACGCCCATGGTCGCACCAGTACGGAGTCCCATGCCCTGGTCGGCGGTCGCAACGTCCTCAAGCCGCGGTTCTGTCTGACGCTCAGTGAACTCCCGGTTCCCGCAGCCGGTCTGGCCGGTACCGGCATCCGCGGGCTGCGGCAGGCGGCGCCCGAGGCGTTCGGCGAGACGGTGGAACGGGAGTGGCGGCGGTTCAGCGCGCGGGTGCACACCGTGGCGCGTCCGCTCACCGTGGTGACGGGCCAACTGCTGCGCACCCCGGAGCGTTTGATGTCGATCCGGATCCCGGACTTCTCCGTGGCCGGGGCGAACGACACCCCGCTGCTCGTCTGGGGGCTGTGCGGCATCTTCGGCGACTGGCTCGGACAGGACTACTGGACGTACGCGACCTGCGACACCTCCGACACCCATGGGCTGCGTGTGGTGGGTGTGCCGACCTGGCGCAGGTCGGCGACCGCGGACGCGCGGGTGGAGCGGATCACGCTCGGGAACGCGCCGCAGGACGAGGCCGACGCGGTAGCGAGGGAGCTGGTCCGGCTGTTCGTGTCGGACCCGGATTACGCGGCCGACCTGCGGCGGCTGTTCAGGCAGGTGCCCCTGGACACCGATCTGCCGGTGCCCGAACGGCTGCTCGCGCTGGGCCGGTTGCTCGGGACGACCCGCGGCATCCGGAACCGGCCGACGGAGCCCGGGAGCGCGCTGCCGGAGCCGGTCCATGGCCCCGGAGCGGACCCCGCCCATGGGCCCAGGCCGGAGCCGGCCCACAGGCCCGAGGCGGATCCGCTCCAGGGCACCAGGGGGGAGCCCCTTCACGGGCCGGTCGCGGGGCCGGTCCACGGGCCGGTCCCGGAGACGGTTCACGGGTCCGGCCCTGGTCCTCGTCCGGGTTCCGGGCGTGGTCCGGAGGGCGGTCACGGCCCTGCCGCGGAGACGATTCACGGTCCCGGTCCCGGCCATGCACCCAGCCCCGGTCCCGGCCCCGGTCCCAGCCCCAGCCCCGGTCCCAGCCCTAGCCCCAGCCCCAGCCCCGGTCCCGGCCCCAGCCCCGGTTCGGGGAACGGTCACGGGTCGGTTGCGGGGCCGGTTCACGGGCTCGGCCCTGGTCCTCGTCCGGGTTCCGGGCGTGGTCCGGAGGGCGGTCACGGCCCTGCCGCGGAGACGATTCACGGTCCCGGTCCCGGCCATGGACCCAGCCCCAGCCCCAGCCCCGGTCCTGGTTCGGAGGCCGGTCACGGGTCGGTCGCGGAGCCGATCCACGGACCCGGGCCAGTAGCCGGTCCCGGTCCCGGCCCCGGGCCGGAGACCGCTCGCGGTTCGGCCGCAAAGACCGGGTACAGGCCGGTCGGTCCGGCTTACGGCCCGGTCGGCGGTTCGGGGGGTGGTCCGGTCGGGCCGGGGGCCGGCACGGCGGCGGTCCGGCCGCCGGATTCCACCGATCCTTACGCCGGCGCACACCACCACACGCCCCAGGGCACCGGACGGCCGGACACCGGGACCACCGGCGGCCCCGGCCCGGCCCACGGGGCCGACGGATACGCGGGGCCCGACGACGCATCCGGTCCCGGTGCGGACGGAGGACCGTACCGGGACCGGCTGTACGGGCACCAGCGTGAGCGACGGCCGCGCATCCAGCCGTACTCCGTGCCCGCGACGGGCCGTACCCGGCGCCCGCCCGCCCAGGAGCCGACGTCCGCCACGGCACCGCCGCCGTCCCGGCCGGTGCCGTCCGCCCGCCCGGCCACCGATGCCCCCCGACCCGCGCACACCCCGCCGCACCCGCCACCGCATCCGGCACGGGCGGTGGAACCGCAGGAGACGACCCCGGAGCGGTCCCCGGACGGACGCCCGCCCTGGCCGGCCGGGCACCACTGGGAGCTGCCCGAGCTGCCGACACGGGGTGTGCGCCTGGCGCGCAGACTCGGCCTCGCTCGTCGGCGGCACGAATCGCGGAGGTCGTCGTCGGGGGGCCTCGACCTGCTGCCCGACAGCGAACTGCTCGAACGGCTCGCCAGGCAGGACGTCCCGCGGGAGGAGGCCGACCGCGTTCTCGTCGCGCTGGCGGCCAAGGCGGGCTGGCGCACCCTGCCGGAGGCGGACGAGGTCTGCCGACGCCTGCTGAGGCAGAAGCTGTTCCTGCGCCACCGCCGTACCACCGCCGCCGGGAGGTCGGGCGAACACGACGACCACCTCACGGCGGAGACAGCCGTCTGGCTGCTCCACTGGGCCGTCCTCCCGTACGCCGGGCATCGGGGTATCGAGGACGGTCTGGTGAAGCTGTTCCGCGGGCTGCGCGAACAGGGCGGTCCGGTGGAGCGCCGCTTCCTTGAGCTGCTGCTCGATTCCCCCGTCCACGGCATGCCGAAGCTGCCGGACCGGGTCTGGTACGAACTGGCCCGGCACCTGCGCAAGGTCCCCGCCGGGCCGCCGCGGGAGGCCGCCCCCGAGCCGCCCGAGCCGTCGGCGCCGGTCGTGGCACGTCGTACGACACCCGGTGACGGCCACCGGGCGGACTCGTCCGACGACCGGTGGCTGTTCTGCTTCCTCGCCGTGAGCTGCGTGGCCGTCCTGCTTCTGCTGTTGCTGATCGACCGATGGTGACGCGACGGATGGTGACGCGACCGTCGGCGGTGCGGTCAGAAGGCGCGGGACGGGCCCGGCGCGGCGTCCGTGTCGCGCCGGGTGACGGCGAGGTAGCCGACGAACCCGACGATCGCGACCGTCCAGGCGGCGGTGACCGGCGCCAGTCCGAGCCCGAGGCCGCCGCGGGTATGGCCGAGCGCCATCCAGTCGGCGAGGGAGGCACCGAGGGGCCGGGTGATGACGTACGCCGTCCAGAAGGCGGCCACCGCGCCCAGGACGCCGAAGCGATGGGCCAGAGCGGGCACGCAGATCGCGGCCGTGAACAGGACGACCGAGCCGAGGTAGCCGAAGCCGGTGGTGGCGGTGAGGTCACCCGCGGCGGTGCCGAGGGCGAAGGTGGCGAGCACGGCCGCCCAGTAGAACGCCTCGCGCCGGCGGGTGCCGATGCTGTGGATGGACAGCGTCCCCTCGACCGCGTACCAGAGCACGAAGACCGCGGCCAGCACGGCGAGGAAGGCGGGGGTCGAGACGGCGTACGGCACGCCGAGGCCGACGTGCAGCACGTCGGCGGCCATGGTGCCGAACACGCTGACCATGACGACGGCCGTCCAGTAGGCCCAGGCGACGTACCGGCGCAGCGCGAACTGCACGGCGAGGGAGGCCACCAGGGCGAGGCCGCCGAGCCCGACCGCGGGGACCGGACCGAGCAGTCGCGCCAGGAGGTCCGACGCCGTCTCGCCCATGCCGGTGGTCAGCACCTTGATGATCCAGAAGTAGGCGGTCACCTCCGGCACCTTGTTCGCCATCCGGTGTACGGGTATGCGGGGCCGGTCGTCGAGGATGTGCTCTGCGGTCATGATCCGCACCTTGGCACCCCGACCCTGAACGCAGCCTGAACGGCCGTCCGCGCACGGGTCCGGCCCCGTTCGGGGGGAACTCAGGAGGAGCTCAGGCGGAGCTCTCCCCGAGCAGCTCCCGCAGCACCTGCTCCTCGGCCGGGCTCAGTCCGGTCACGAAGTGCTGGAGCGCGGCGATCGGGTCCGGGCCCCGGTCGAGGGCGTCGCGCATCGCCTCGGCGGTCAGCTCGGCCGCGTCGCGCGTGGGCCGGTACGCACCGCGCCGCCCGTCGGCGTCGCGCAGCACGAGTCCTTTGTCGTACAGACGTTTGAGGATGGTGTGGACGGTGTTGTAGGCGAGGTCGCCGCCGAGCTCCGTCTGGATCTCGGCCGGGGTCCGGGGCAGCTCCGCCGCCCACAGTGCCGCCAGGACCGCGCCCTCCAACTCGCCCGCACTGCGCCGTCCGGGTCTCTTGTGTGGGCCGGTGCCAGCCATGTCGGCCACCTTACCGAGACGGGCGGATATCTTCTCACCTGCCTTTAACCCTACAAAATGTAGGGTGTGATGCGACCCTACATTTTGTAGGGGAGTCGATCCCGTGGCGCGCTACGACGAGAGGTGCACGATGGCCGACGGCTCTCCCTTCGTCCGGCGCGCCCGAGGACCGGCGTGACCGCGACCGACCTGCCGGTGAGCACGGGCCGACGCCGGTACTGGCGGCTGGGGGTCACGCTCGCGGTACTCCTGGCCGCCTGTGGGGTCCTCGTCGCGCGCCGGGACGTCCTCGACAGCGGGGCCGACCGGCTCGCCGCCGCCGACCGCGCGTGGCTGTTGCTCGCGTGCGTCGCCGCCGCGTCGACCTGGGTGTGCGCGGCCGTCGTCCAGCAGGGCGCGGTGACCGAACGGCTGCCACGGCGAAGGCTGGTGGCCGCACAGTTCGCCGCGTCCGCCGCCAACCATCTCCTCCCGGCCGGGGCCGGGGCGACCCTGGTCAACCTGCGCTTCCTGACCCGGTGCGGGCTGTCCGCGACCCGTTCGGCGACCGCGCTCGCGGTGAAGGCGGCGGCCGGCGGGCTGGTCCGCTGCGTGCTGGGCCTGACCCTGCTGCTGACCTCGCCGGACACCGTACGGGTGCCGGCGCGCGTGCCGCAGGGGCTGGTGCTGCTGCTGCCGGTGGCGGCCGGGGCCGTGGTGCTGGCCGTCGCGGCGAGCGCCCGGCTGCGGCGTGCCGTGGGCCGGGCTCTCGCGGAGGTGCGGGAGGTGCACCGGTCCCGGGCGCGGGCCTGGGCGCTGTGGGGCGGCTCGACCGCGTTCGCGCTGCTGCACGCCGGGGTGGTCGTCGCCGTCGTCCACGCGCTCGGCCTCGGGCTGTCCACGGGCCATGTGGTCATGGCGTACCTCGTCGCCAGCGGTGCGGCCGCGCTGCTGCCCACGCCCGGCGGTCTCGGTTCCCTGGACGCCGCGCTCGCCCTGGCTCTCACCGCGGACGGGGCGCCGGGACGGGCGGCGATCTCGGCCGTCCTCGGCTACCGCCTGCTCACCGCGTGGCTGCCGATGGCTCCCGGCCTGCTGGTCCTGCTCCTGCTCGCACGGCGCTCGGCACTCTGAGGGCGCCCGGCCCGTCGGGTCCGGTTTCTCCCGCTCCCGCCCGTCGCGGGAACGCCTCACCCTCCCTGATCGTCTACAGTGTCGTAGACCGACTACACGTCTGTAGTCGACTGCTGTGGACGTGTCGGACTCCGGCCGGACGCCTGGTGTCCCGCAGTCCACGGGGTGCGAAGGGAAGAACTCATGCCGATGAACACCGCTTTCGGCGGCGCGTCGATGGACGGCTCCGCCTACCGGGACGTGGTCGGTCTCGCGGGGCGTTCGCCCGGATGGCTGGACACCGCGGTGTCGGCGTGGTCGACGTACGGACTCGCCCTGTTCGCCGTCCTGATGGTCGTCGGCTGGTGGCGGGCCCGGCGCGAGGGGGCCGCGCGGACGGTGACGGCCCTGGCCGTGCCGGTGGTCGCGGTGCTGGCCTACGGCGTGGACTCCGTGCTGAAGCTGCTGGTCCGCGAGACCCGGCCGTGCCTGACGCTGCACGTGCGCACCCTGGAGACGTGTCCGGCACCCGGTGACTGGTCGTTCCCCAGCAACCACACGGTGATCGCCGCCGCGTGCGCCGTGGCCCTGCTGTCCGTCTCGCGCCGGCTGGGCGCGGTGGCGGTCGTGGCCGCGCTGGCGATGGGCGTGTCCCGGGTCTGGGTCGGCGTGCACTATCCGCACGACGTGGTCGCGGGAATCCTCGTCGGCGGACTCGTCGCCCAGGGCCTCATGACCTTGGTGCGGCGCCGGGCGGACACGCTGGCGCGCCTGCTGACAGCCACTCCGCTGCGCCCGCTGCTGCCCGCCTCCTGACGCTGGGCGTCCCAAGTAGGCACGGGATCACCCCTGCTGACGCGCTATTGGCCCTGCATACGACACACGGTACTGTCGTTCTGATACGACGACGGGATCACGGAAGCCGGTGAGAATCCGGCACGGTCGCGCCACTGTGGACGATGCCTCCTCGACGGGGCGCATCGCGAGTCAGACCCGGGGCCGTCGTCCTGTGCACCACCGAGATGGGACGCGAACTCCCAGAGGAGGCCCTGCCATGGCGCAGCACGTCGCTCAGCCGACCGCCACCACCCCCGTCGTCACCGGCAAGCTGCCGTTGAAGGACATTGCCCCCTGGGCGGTCTTCTTCGGCATCCTGATGCTGGTCCTGCTGTACTTCGTCGGCGCCGAGCAGGGCGCCACCTCCGTCGTCTCCGGCGAGGACGTCCACGAGTGGGTGCACGACGCCCGCCACCTGCTCGGCTTCCCCTGCCACTGACGAGGGGCGCCGAACTCCCGTGAACTCCGCAACAGTGAGAAACCTGCTCGTGCGGGGCATGCTCGCCGGCCTCGAGGTCGGCGTGCTCGCCCTGATCGTCGCCTACTTCCTCGGTGAGCCGAGCGTGGACAGCGCGATCGGCTTCGAGGAGGCGCACGCGCACGCCCACGAGCACGAGGTCGAACTCGTCTCCCGCAGCCTCCAGTCCACCGCCGGCCTCGCCACCGGCGTGCTGATCTACGGCGTGGCGTTCGGCGGCATCGCCGCCCTCGCCTTCTGCTTCGCCCTCGGGCGCGTCGGCCGCTTCGGCCCCCGCGCCACCGCGCTGCTGCTGTCGGGGACCGCGCTGCTCGCCGTCTACGTCGTGCCGTTCCTGAAGTACCCCGCCAACCCGCCGTCGGTCGGCGACCCCGACACCATCGGCAAGCGCACCACGCTGTACTTCCTGATGATGGTCCTCAGCGTGCTCCTCGCGGTCGCCGCGGTGATCGCGGGCAAGCGGCTCGCACCGAGACTGGGCACCTGGTACGCCACCGTCGTCGCCGTCCTCGGCTTCATCGCCGTGATCGGCCTGGCGTACGCGTTCCTGCCCGTCGTCAACGAGGTCCCGGCGGACTTCCCGGCCACCCTGCTGTGGCGGTTCCGGCTCTCCGCCCTCGCCATCCAGGCCACGCTGTGGGCGGGCTTCGGCCTCGTCTTCGGCGAACTGGCCGAGAGACTGCTGCACCCGAAGCCCGCACGGGTCGCCGCGGGTTCGGCGGTGACCGCCCCGTAGCGACCCCGTCGTCACGCCGAGAGGGCCCGCGGATCCGTCCGCGGGCCCTCTCGGCGTCAGTGACGTGTGCGTCCGGTGACCCGTGCATGCGGTGGCGTGTGCTGTCGGTGATGCGCCGAGGGCGATGCGCCGCGGGTGAGGTGCGCGGTCAGTCCTGCGGGCCGGCCGTCACAGGACCTAGCGGCCGGCCGAGCCGGAGGTTCCAGCGGTGCGCGCGTCCGGTGAGCTCGGTCGCCGTCAGCGGCGGCACGTCGAGGCGCCAGAAGGCGGCCTCGGGAGCCGCCAACGCATGGATCACCGCGGCCCGTACGATCTCCGGCTCCACCACGGCCAGCACCCTGCCGTCGCTTCCCGCCGACGCCTCCAGCCAGCGGGCGACCCGATCGCATACGTCCCGCACCGACTCCCCGCCGTGCGGAGCGGCCCCCGGGTCGGACAGCCAGCGCGCCAGCTCCTGCGGCTCCGCGGCGGCGACCTCGTCGAGGGTCAGGCCACGCCAGCGCCCCATGTCCCCGCCCGCGAGCGCCGGTTCGCCGGTCGCGTCGAGACCCAGTTCCGCGGCCGTCCGGCGGCAGCGCACGCTCGGTGAGGCGAGGACGCGGACGGCCGGCGGCAGGGAGCCGGCCGCCGCCCGGGCCCGCGCGGCACCGCGGTCGTCGATCGGGTCACCGTCGTCGAAACGAGCCCGGCGCAGCGACGAACTCGTCGCGGGCGTGATGAAGGTGACACGGCTCGTCACGTGGTCGCTCCTCCTGTGCGGATCCCGGACTGCCGGTCCGGGGCCCATGAGGGTATCCGGCCCGGCGTACCGGCCGTCGGCGCCGACGGCCACGGTGAAGTGCCGCCCGCCGCCCGCCGCCCGTCGCGCGCCGCCTGTCACCCGCTGCCCGTCAGCGCCCTCGGTCACCACCATTGCCGACCGCTACGCACCTCGCTATGTTAATCGAAAATCACATCTGCGCGACAAGGTTCATCGCGTGTTGATCGTGCAACTGGCAAGTCTGCGACGGAACTTGTAATCATCTGACCCATCAGGGAAGCAGGTAAGTCAATGGAGAACCTCAGCAGGCGCAAGGCTCTGTCACTCGGTGTCGCGCTCGGTCTCGTGGGTGTGACCGGCCCCGCCCGGGCCTGGGCGTCGACGGGCTCGGTGTCCGCGGCCGCCGCCGGAACCGGCCCGGAGTGGATCTGGGACAGCCTGGCGGACCCTCTGATGGCTTCGATGCTCGACAACGGACACGTGCCGACGATCAACACGGCCTGGGCGTCGTGGGTGAACAACAACGACCCGCTGCCCGGCGGCGTACCGGCCGAGTTCACCGCGTACCTGCAACAGGTCAACGTGCTGCCCACCTGGGCCGACCCCGCCAAGCTGGCCCGTGCCGCCGACTTCAACCGGCGCAGGGACACGTACCTGTTCATGCTGTACGGCCTCGGCAGCGGAATCATGAGCACCGTGATCCCGCGCGAGGCGAGGAGCGTCTACTGGTCCGCGGGCGGCGCCAACATGCAGGACCGCGCCGCCAAGACGTTCACGTTCGGCTACGACCTGTCCCAACTGGGAGCCTTCCAGCCGACGGGCCAGTTCGTCGTCACCGCCAACAAGACCCGCGTGGTGCACGCGGCGGTGCGTCACCTGCTGCCGCAGTCGCCGCACTGGAAGGCGGTCACCGACGAGACCACCCCGATCAGCGCCGCCGACATCCTGGTCACCTTCCACAGCCTGGGCACCTACGTGCACCGCAAGCTGCTCGACTGGAAGATCCCGTTCCCGGCCGCGGACCAGGAGGCCTTCCTGCACTCGTGGCAGGTCGCCGTCCATCTGCTCGGTGTGCCGGACGAGCACATCCCCCAGACCTGGGCGGCCGCCGAAGCGCAGTCGGCGCAGGTGCTCACCCCGATCCTCACCCCGACCACCGAGGGCATCGCACTGGCCGAGGACCTGCTCGGCCTGACCGCACAGGTCGACCTCGGTGTCACCCGCGGGTTCCTGAACGAGTTCGTACGCTACGTCCTCAGCGACCAGGTCGGCGACTGGCTGGGGCTGACCCGCGACTACGCGTCGGCGGCCCTGATCCGCACCGCGTGGCCGGCGTACATCCTGTTCCGTGAGGGGCTGTCGCCCGTCATGCCCGGCACCTTCTACCTGTTCGACCAGTTCATCCGCACCCTGGCGATGCTGTTCCTCAACAAGGGCGCCTCCGGGACCACCACCCCCATCACGATCCCCACCGCGAACCGGGCGGCCTGAGCCCTCGATCCGGCCGCTCCCACCCGCACCCGCCCCGTCGGCCGTCGGACCGAGGGGCGGGCGCGGCGGGGCTCACAGCCCCAGCGCCCCCACGACCAGGGCGGTCACGGCCTCACGATGCCCGGGGCTGTCCCGCCACCGCAGTCTGCGTCCCGCCTCGACCACCACGCCGAACCCGGCGTGCGCCAACACTCGGGCCTGGCGCGGGTCCAGTTCCGGACGGACCAGCCTCAACTGCTGCTCCCAGACGGCGATGTGTTCCCGCTGCGCGAGGACCAGGGGCCGCCGCAGCTCGGCCGGCAGGCCGGCGAGTTCGGCCTCGGCGACGCTGTTGAGCTCGGTGCACTCGAAGCAGTAGGCCACATAGGTCGCGGCCAGCGCGACCACGGCCTCGTGCGGGCCGGTGACCTCCCGCAGGCTCTGCTCCACCCCCTGGGCCAGCACTCCCGCCGCCTGAAGGCAGGCGGCGGCCAGGATGTCGATCTTGCCGGGGTAGTGGCGGTAGAGCGCGGACGGGGTCAGCCCCACCGCCTCCGCGATCTGTCCGTTGGTGACGTTGGCGAATCCGTCCCGGGCGAACAGCGGGACGGAGGCCGCGAGTATCTCCGCGCGACGGGTGCGCGGCACCGGCCGGGCGGGCAGCTCGACCGGGTGCGCCCCCGTCCGGGCCGCCGCGGGATCGGTCGCGGCCACGCGCAGCGCGGACGCCAGGAGCAGGTCCTCGGCCCGGCGCGCGGCGATGGAGGTGTGATGCATCGTGATGGACCCGATCGCACCGAGGGCCGCCATGGCCCGCAGACGCTCGTCGGACAGGGGGTGTTCGCGCTGCACGGCCTGCTCGACCCGCTCGACGAGGCGGCCGAACTTCACCGCGAGACGCCGGCGGTCGTCGCGGTCGAGGTACCGGGCCTCCCAGCGGTACACGCCGCCCGACGCGCGATGAGCGACGGTGATCCGGGTGACGGCCGTGAGCACGTCCGTCAAGGGCGCCTCGGACGGCACCTCGTCGAGCGCGGCGACCAGTCCGTCCACCATGACGTGGGCGCACGCCGCGAACAGGGCGTACTTGTTCGGGAAGTGCCGGTACAGCGCGGCCGCCGTGATCCCCACACCGGCGGCGACCTCCTCCATGGAGGCGTTGTGGTAGCCGCGCTCGCTGAAGACCCGCCCGGCCGCGTCGACGATGAGCTGCTTGCGGTTGCGGGGCCGGGTCGCCGCGGTCGGACCGGCGGCCGAACGGGCGGACGGGGAGGCGGGAGCCATGCGGATCAGTCAATCACACGCCGTCAGGAGGCCCCGCTCCCTCGACGCGGCAGGAGGCAGCCGGGAGGTGGTGGGCGCCTCCCGGCTCCCGCCTCCCGGCTCCCGCCTCCCGGCTCCCGCCTCCCGGCTCCCGCCTCCCGGCTCCCGCCTCCCGGCTCCCGCCTCCCGGCTCCCGCCTCCCGGCTCC
>NZ_JBSFIA010000006.1:0-42586 GCF_053597355.1 Streptomyces sp. NPDC001443 | reverse complement strand
CTCCCGCCTCCCGCCTCCCGGCTCCCGCCTCCCGGCTCCCGCCTCCCGGCTCCCGGCTCCCGCCTCCCGCCTCCCGCCTCCCGGCTCCCGCCTCCCGGCTCCCGGCTCCCGGCTCCCGGCTCCCGGCTCCCGCCTCCCGGCTCCTGGCTCTCAGCGGGCGGCGGGCGGCGGCCGGCCCGGGTCAGGCGAAGGTGAGGACCGGCTTGACCACGCTGCCGTCGCGCATGGCGGTCACGGCCGCGTCGATGTCCTCGAACGGGAACGTGGTGACCAGGCGGTCGACCGGGAAGAGACCCCGCGCGTACAGTCCGACCAGCTCGGGGATGAAGCGGCCCGGGTCGGAGTCGCCCTCGATCACCCCGTGGACACGGACGCCCTTGGCGAGCAGGCCCATCACGTCGAACGTCACCTCGCCGCCGAGGCCGAGCAGGGCGAGTTCGCCGCGCGGCCGCAGCGCGCCGACGGCCCGGCGGGCCATCTCCGGACGGCCGGTGGTCTCGACGACGTGGTGCGCACCGCCGCCGGTGAGGTCGCGCAGCGCCGCCACCAGACCGTCCCCCGGGGCCAGGGCCGCCTCGGCGCCGAGTTCGACGGCCAGTTCACGGCGGGAGGCGACCGGGTCGACGGCCACCACCGGGTTGCAGCCCGCCGCCACCGCGGCCATCAGCGCGCTCAGGCCCACCCCGCCCGCGCCCAGCACGACAAGGGAGGTACCCGGTTCGGGGCGCAGCCGGTTGAGCACCGTGCCCGCGCCCGTCTGGCCGCCACAGCCGAGCGGCGCGGCGACGGCGGCCGGCAGGCCGGAGGGCACCTTGACCACCCCGCGTTCGTGGACGACGGCATGTGTGGCGAAGCTGGACTGGCCGAAGAAGCCGGCGTGCAGCGGTGCGCCGTCGAGGGAGAGCGGAGTGGTCCCGTCGTCGCGTCCACCGGAGAGGTTCCGGGCCCGCGCGGCGAGGCAGTAGGCCGGGTGGCCCGCCGCGCACTGCCCGCAGGCGCCGCAACTGGCGAAGGTGAGGCAGACCCGGTCACCCGGCGCGAGGCCGGTCACCGCCGCGCCCACCGCCTCGACCCGGCCGGCGCCTTCGTGGCCGAAGACCATCGGGGTGAGCCGCCGGGGCCAGGTGTCCCGCATCGCCAGGTCGGTGTGGCAGACGCCGACCGCGGTCATCCGCACCAGCACCTCGTACGGCCGGGGGTCCTCGATCTCCGCGTCCCGCACGGTGAACGGGGTGCCAGGCGCCTCGACGACGGCGGCGCGGACGCGCCTCACGATCCCCCTCCGGCACGCGGATCCCCGTCCAGGGACTTGTCCGAGGTCCCGTCCGGGGTCTCGGTGGCGCGTTCGAGGAAGAAGTAGAAGAAGGGCCCCTCGGCGGGGACCCCCTTGACGTTCATGATCCCCATCAGCGTGGTGCCGTCCACCCGCTTGAAGTGGTCGAAGACCGGCTGGCCGTCGTAGACCATGGTGGCCGTCGCCTCGCCCCGGAACTCGACCGTCCACAGGCTGGCCTCGCCCTTGCCGAGCTCGCGGTTCGAGTACAGCGTGCCCGTGGTGGCGTCACGGCACATCAGCGGCTTGGCGTCGTGCACGGCGGCGAACGTCTTGCCGTACCAACCGGCCTTCTCCAAGGCTCCGTTGAGCGGGTGACCGGTGCGGAACTCGCCTCCCTTCCACTCGCCGAGGATCTCCTCGGGGCGGACGGTGGCCAACGGCGCCCAGATCGCGTCGAGTTCGGCGGGGTCGACCGGGCCCTCCTGCGCCCGGAGCTCCTGGAAACGGGCACGGGCCTCGAACACGTCCATGCGGGTGTCCTTACGTTGTCAGTGGGTTGGTTCCCGCCGCGTCACCCCGAGGCGCGCGGCGCGGAACCCCGGGAGGCGGAGGTCCGGGTGAGGGAGGAGCGCCGGGGGAACCGCGGCGGCAGGTCGCCGGTGACCGCGCCGGGGTGGCCCACGGTGCCGAGGCTCAGCAGCACATGGCGCTCGGCCACCTCCTCGGCGGTGAGCGGGCCGTCCGCGCGGAACCAGTTGGCGACCCCCTGGCACATGACGAGCACCGAACGCACCGCGTCGGCCGGGATCGGCGTGGTGAACACGCCCTGGGTACGGCCCGCCTCGACCGTGTCCAGCAGCATGTGCTCCAGATAGTCGCGCAGGGCCACGTAGCGGGCCCGGTTCTGGGGTTCCAGGCTGCGTATCTCGGTGTCCAGGAAGGCCAGTTGTCGACGGTGGGCCATGGAGAGCACGATCGACTCGACCATCCCGCAGAATCGCGCCAGCGGATCGTCCCCGGCCTCCCCGGCGGCGGCCCGGCAGCGGTCCAGGACGTCCTTGATGGACGTCTCCAGCAGTGTGGTCAGCAGTGCCTGCTTGTTCTCGTAGTGGTAGTACAGCGCGGGCACGGTGACGCCGACCCGGCCGGCGATGTCCCGGACCGAAGTGCCGTGGTAGCCGTGCTCGTTGAAGGCCTCCATGGCGTGCACCAGGATCGGGTGCAGGCCGAGCGGGCCGTAGGAGCGCCAGTGCTCCGCCGGGGGTGTGGGGTCCTGGCTCGGCGCGGTGTTCAACGGCTCTCCTCGGGGCGGGTGGCGATCGGCGACATCGTACGGCCGTGAGTCCGGGACATCTCCTTCCGGCTGCTTAGCGATCGATCAGGAAGACCGCCGGCCGGCGTCCGGCCTGATGTCACTTCCCCGATGTGGACCCGTAAAAACTAGTACCGCACGCGGAGTTGACCGATCGTCATCGCACTTCTACGTTCTTTAGCGAACGCTCAGTAAGCCCCCGGTAGACGGCGGTGAGTCCGTCCTGCACCGAGAAGGGAATCCATGAGCCGGCACCCCATCGGCCCTCCGGGCCACGGCACGGCGGGCCCGCTGGACGGCGTACGCGTGGTCGAACTGGCGGGGATCGGTCCCGGCCCGTTCGCCACGATGCTGCTCGCCGACCTGGGCGCCGACGTGGTGCGCGTGGACCGCCCCGAACCCTCGCCGCTCGGCGGCGACCCCGCCCACGACGTGACCAACCGCAACAAGCGCTCCGTCCTGGTCGACCTCAAGTCGCCCGAAGGGCCGCACACGGTACGGGCGTTGGCGGCGCGCGCCGAGATCCTGGTGGAGGGCTACCGGCCCGGTGTCGCCGAGCGGCTCGGGGTCGGCCCCGAGGAGTGCCTGGCCGACAACCCCGCGCTGGTGTACGGCCGGATGACCGGCTGGGGCCAGCGAGGCCCCCTCGCCTCCCGGGCCGGACACGACATCGGCTACCTCGCCACCGCCGGGGCCCTGTCCATGATCGGCGCACCGGACGGACCACCCGCCCTCCCCGTCAACCTGCTCGGCGACTACGCGGGCGGCTCCCTCTATCTGACCACCGGCGTCCTGGCCGCGCTGCTCACCGCCCGGGCCACCGGCCGCGGCCAGGTGGTGGACGCCGCGATCGTGGACGGCACCGCGCACCTGACCACCATGTTCTGGGGCATGCTCGCCGAGGGCACCTGGCAGGACGCCCGCGGTCGCAACCTGCTGGACGGCGGCTGCCCCCACTACAGCGTGTACGAGACGTCCGACGGCGGCTGGATGGCCGTCGGAGCCCTGGAACCGCAGTTCTACGCGGTGTTCGTCGCCCTGCTCGGCCTGGACGGCGAGAACCTGCCGGACCGCGCCGACCCGCGCAACTGGCCCGCGCTGCGTGCCCTGTTCACCACCCGGTTCAAGTCCGCCACCCGGGCGCGGTGGACGGCCGTCTTCGAAGGCACCGACGCCTGTGTCGCCCCCGTGCTCTCGCTGCGCGAGGCGGCCGGTCAACGGCACCTGGCCGCACGCGGCACCTACACCGAGGCGTACGGCGTCACCCAGCCCGCCCCCGCCCCCCGTTTCTCGGACACCCCCGGCACGCTCCGGCTGCCCCCGGCCGTCCCCGGCGCGCACACCCCCGACGTGGCCCGTGACTGGGACGTACCCGAACTCCTGAAGGACCACCGCTGATGGAACTGTCCATGCCCCTGGCGTACGCCGGTGATCCGCGGGCCGCCGCGGACCGTGCCGCCGCCCTGGAGACCGCGGGCCTCGACGCCGTCTGGGTCGCCGAGGCCTACGGCTTCGACTCCCCGACGATCCTGGGATACCTCGCCGCGAAGACCGAGCGGATGCGGATCGGCTCGGCCGTCCTCAACGTCTACTCGCGCAGCCCCGCGCTGATCGCCCAGACCGCGGCCGGACTCGACGCCCTCAGCGGCGGCCGGGCCATCCTCGGCGTCGGCGCCTCCGGTCCCCAGGTCGTCGAGGGCTGGCACGGCCGCCGCTACGACCGCCCGCTGGGCCGCACCCGCGAGGTGGTCGAACTGGCCCGGCGGATCTGGCGGCGCGAGGTGATCGAACACCACGGCATCACCGACCTGCCGCTGCCGCCGGAGAAGGGCGGCACCCTCGGCAGACCGCTGAAGCTGCTGAACCACCCGGTCCGCGACACCGTCCCGGTCTACCTCGCGGCGCTGGGCCCGGCCAACGTCCGGCTGGCCGCCGAGATCGCCGACGGCTGGCTGCCGTTCCTGTACGTCCCCGAGCACGCCGCCGAGGTCTGGGGCCGGTCCCTGGCCGAGGGCCGCGCCGGGCGCGACCCCGCGCTCGGCCCGCTCTCGGTCGTCGCGGGCGGCCCGCTGGCCATCACCGACGACGCCGAGGCCGTCCACGACCGGATGCGCCCCACCGTCGCCCTCTACGTCGGCGGCATGGGCGCGCCCGGTCGCAACTTCTACCACGACCTCGTCTGCTCGTACGGCCACGAGTCCGCCGCGGCCGCCATCCAGGAGCACTACCTCGCCGGACGCAAGAAGGACGCGGAGGCCGCCGTACCGGACGAACTGCTCCGGCAGCTCTGCCTGGCCGGTCCCGAAGGACACGTCCGCGACCGCGTCGAGGTCTTCCGCGAGGCGGGCGTGACCATGCTCGACGTCACCCCCGTCGGTCCCGATCCCGCCCGGCTGATCGAGCGCGTGCGGAGCTGGCTGTGACACATGTGAGGAGTTGCCGGTGACACTGGAACGCGACCTCTACGGTCCCGACCACGAGGCGTTCCGCGCGACGGTGCGGGCCTTCCTCGCCAAGGAGGTGGTCCCGCACCACGAACGCTGGGAGCGCAACGGCGTCGTCGACCGCGAGGCATGGCGCTCGGCGGGCCGCCAGGGCCTGCTGGGCATGGCCGTCGGCGAGGAGTACGGCGGCGGCGGGAACGACGACTTCCGCTACAGCGCCGTCCTCATCGAGGAGTTCGCCCGCGCGGGCGCCTCCGGGCTGGCCCTGAGCCTGCACAACGACATCGTCGGCCCGTACCTGACCCGGCTCGCCGACGCGGAGCAGAAACGCCGCTGGCTGCCCGGGTTCACCTCCGGCGACCTCGTCACCGCCATCGCCATGACGGAACCCGGCGCCGGCTCCGACCTCCAGGGCATCCGCACCACCGCCGTCGACCGGGGCGACCACTATCTGCTCAACGGCACGAAGACCTTCATCTCCAACGGCATCCTCGCCGACCTCGTCGTGGTCGTCGCCCGCACCACCCCCGAGGGCGGCAGCGGCGGACAGAGCCTGCTGGTCGTCGAGCGCGGCATGGCGGGCTTCGAACGCGGCCGCAACCTCGACAAGATCGGCCAGAAGGCCCAGGACACCGCCGAGTTGTTCTTCGACGACGTGCGCGTGCCCAAGGAGAACCTGCTGGGCGAGGCGAACCAGGCCTTCGCCCACCTCATGGGCAACCTCGCTCAGGAGCGGCTGGCCATCGCGGTCGGCGCCGCCGCCGCGGCCGAGGAGATCCTGGACGTCACCCTGCGGTACGTGAAGGAGCGCGAGGCGTTCGGCAGACCGCTGGCCCGACTCCAGCACATCCGCTTCGAGACCGCCGAGATGGCCACCGAGACCGCGGTCACCCGCACCTTCCTGGACCGCTGCGTCACCGAGCACGGCGAGGGCCGGCTCGATCCCGTGCACGCCTCCATGGCCAAGTGGTGGGCCACCGAACTGCAGAAGCGGGTCGTCGACCGCTGTCTGCAACTCCACGGCGGCTACGGCTACATGAGCGAGTTCCCGGTGGCCAGGGCGTTCCTCGACAGCCGGGTCCAGACCATCTACGGAGGCACCACCGAGATCATGAAGGAGATCATCGGCCGCTCCCTGCTCGACTGAGCCCGGGCCGACTCCCCTCCATGGCACCCGCGTTGCCCGCGGCTTCGTCCGGACCCGACACGGAAGGCACCCGAGGTGAGCACCGAAGCGTATCTGTACGACGCGATCCGCACCCCACGCGGTCGCGGCAAGGCCGACGGGGCCCTGCACGGCACCAAGCCGATCGACCTGGTCGTCGGCCTGATCCACGAACTCCTCGGCCGCTTCCCGGACCTCGACCCGGCCGCGATCGACGACATCGTGCTCGGCGTGGTCAGCCCGCTGGGCGACCAGGGCGCGGACATCGCCCGCACCGCCGCCCTCCTCGCGGGGCTGCCGGAGACGGTGGCGGGCGTACAGCAGAACCGCTTCTGTGCCTCCGGCCTCGAAGCCGTCAACATGGCGGCGGCCAAGGTCCGTTCGGGCTGGGAGGAGCTGGTCCTGGCGGGCGGCGTGGAGTCCATGTCGCGGGTGCCGATGGGCAGCGACGGCGGCGCCTGGGCGCTGGACCCGAGGACCGGCCACGACACCGGATTCGTCCCGCAGGGCATCGGCGCCGACCTGATCGCCACCCTGGAGGGCTTCTCCCGGCACGACGTGGACTCCTACGCGGCGCTCTCCCAGGAGCGGGCCGCCGCCGCGTGGAAGGACGGGCGCTTCGACCGCTCCGTCGTCCCCGTGCGGGACCGAGGCGGGCTCCTGGTCCTGGACCGGGACGAGCACCTCAGGCCCGGCACCACCGCCGAGAGCCTGGCGGCGCTCAAGCCCTCCTTCGCCCGGGCCGGCGAACTGGGCGGCTTCGACGCGGTGGCGCTCCAGAAGTACCACCGGGTGGAGACCGTCGACCACGTCCACCACGCGGGCAACTCCTCCGGCATCGTCGACGGCGCCGCCCTGGTCGCCATCGGCTCCGCGCAGGCCGGTCGGCGGAACGGCCTGACCCCGCGGGCCCGGATCGTCTCCGCCGCCGTGTCCGGGGCCGAGCCCACCATCATGCTGACCGGGCCCGCGCCCGCCTCCCGCAAGGCCCTCGCGAAGGCCGGACTGACCGTCGACGACCTCGACCTGGTCGAGATCAACGAGGCGTTCGCCGCCGTCGTCCTGCGCTACGTCAAGGACCTGGGGCTGAGCCTGGACAAGGTCAACGTCAACGGCGGCGCCATCGCCATGGGGCACCCGCTCGGCGCCACCGGCGCGATGATCCTCGGCACGCTCGTGGACGAACTGGAGCGCCGCGGCCTGCGGTACGGGCTGGCGACCCTGTGCGTCGGCGGCGGCATGGGCATCGCCACCGTCGTCGAACGCCTCTGACCGGCCGTCCGCCTCCGCAGTCACCGGCCCGCGCGGCCGTCCGCCTTCACAGGAGACCTCAGCCATGGACACCACCGCACGCCCCGCCACCATCCGCTGGGAGGAGTCCGACGACCACGTCGTCACCCTCCTCCTCGACGACCCGGGCCAGTCCGTCAACACCATGAACGCCGCGTTCATCGACTCGCTGGAGGCCGTCGCGGCACGGCTGGCGCAACGCCGCGACACCGTCCGGGGCGTCATCGTCACCTCCGCCAAGAAGAGCTTCTTCGCCGGGGGCGACCTGCGCGACCTGATCGCCGTCACACCTGAGACCGCCGCCGCCTCCTTCGAGGCCGGGATGCGCGTCAAGCGCTCGCTGCGCGTCCTGGAGACGCTGGGCAGGCCGGTCGTAGCGGCGATCAACGGCGCCGCGCTGGGCGGCGGTTACGAGATCGCGCTGGCCTGTCACCACCGGGTGGTGCTGGACAGCCCGGCCGCCCGCGTCGGGTCTCCCGAGGTCACCCTGGGCCTGCTGCCCGGCGGCGGTGGAGTGACCCGCACGGTCCGTATGTTCGGGGTCGCGGAGGCCCTGCGGAAGGTCCTCCTGGAGGGGCGGCAGTACGGCCCGGCGCGCGCCCTGGAGGCCGGCCTGGTCGACGAGATCGCCGCCGACCGGGACGAACTCCTCGCCAGGGCACGGGCGTTCGTCGACGCCCACCCGCACTCCACCCAGCCCTGGGACGCCCCCGGGTACCGCATCCCCGGCGGCACCCCCGCCGATCCGGAGCTGGCCGCGCGACTCCCCTCTCTGACCGCACTTTTGAAGAAGAGAACGGGCGGTGCCCCCTGCCCCGCCCCGCGTAACATCCTCGCGGCGGCCGTGGAGAGTTCCCAGGTCGACGTGGACACCGCCTTCGTGGTGGAGGCCCGGTACCTGACGGAACTGGTCACCGGGCAGATCACCAAGAACATGATCCAGGCGTTCTTCTTCGACCTCCGGGCGGTCGACTCCGGCGCCGGCCGCCCGAAGGGCGTCGAGCCGCGCGAGGTGACCAGGGTGGCCGTGCTCGGCGCGGGCATGATGGGCGCCGGGATCGCCCACTCCTGCGCGAAGGCGGGCATCGACGTCGTACTGAAGGACGTCTCCGCGCAGGCGGCGGCGCGCGGCCGGGCCCACTCCGAGCAACTGTGCGCCAAGGCCGTCGCGCGCGGGGACGCGACGCGGGAGCAGGCGGACGCCCTGCTCGCCCGCATCACCCCGACCGCAGACGTCCGGGACCTGGCCGGCTGCGACGCGGTGATCGAGGCCGTCTTCGAGGACCCGGGCGTCAAGCACAAGGCGTTCCAGGAACTCCAGGACGTCGTCGCCCCCGACGCCCTGCTGTGCTCGAACACCTCCACCCTGCCCATCACCCTCCTCGCCGAGGGGGCGCGGCGGCCGCAGGACTTCATCGGCCTGCACTTCTTCTCACCGGTCGACCGGATGCCGCTGGTGGAGATCGTCAAGGGCGGGAAGACGGGGGAGGAGGCGCTGGCGCGCGCCTTCGACCTGGTGCGGCGGATCGGCAAGACCCCGATCGTGGTCAACGACTCGCGCGGCTTCTTCACCTCCCGGGTCATCGGCCGTTTCATCGACGAGGGCGTCGCCATGGTCGGCGAGGGCGTCGAACCGGCCTCCGTCGAGCAGGCCGCGGCCCAGGCCGGTTACCCGGCCAAGGTCCTCGCCCTGATGGACGAGCTCACCCTCACCCTCCCGCGCCGGATCCGCGAGGAGACCCGGCGCGCGGCCGAGGCGGCGGGCCGCGGATGGCAGCCGCACCCCGCGGACGCGGTCGTGGACCGCATGATCGACGAGTTCGGCCGGCCCGGCCGCTCCGCGGGCGCGGGTTTCTACGACTACGTCGACGGCCGGCGGGCCGGGCTCTGGCCGGGGCTGCGCGAGCACTTCACCGATCCCGCGGAGCAGCCCGCCGACCTGACCGAGCTGAAGGAGCGGATGCTCTTCGTCGAGGCGCTGGACTCGGTGCGCTGCCTGGAGGAGGGTGTGCTGGTCTCGGTGGCGGACGCCAACGTCGGCTCGCTGCTCGGGATCGGCTTCCCGCCGTGGACGGGCGGTGTGCTCCAGTACATCAACGGCTACGACGGCGGCGCGGGCGGCGGTAGCGGGCTGCCCGGCTTCGTGGCCCGCGCGCATGAGCTGGCCGCGCGGCACGGCGAGCGTTTCGCCCCGCCGGAACTGTTGCTGCGCAAGGCCGAGCGGGGCGAGACCTTCACCGACTCCTGATCCGCCGCCCGGGCCCGCGGCGCCCCCGGCCCCGGCCGCCCACCCCACCTCGTAAGCCACCTCGTGCACCACCCGGTACCCCAGCTTCACCGGGCACGCCCGCGGGGGCCTCCCACCGCCCCGGTCTTCCCAGACGTCTCCCTTCCGACCCGCAAGGAGGCCCCGATGACATCGGCACCCCGCACCACCGGCGAACTGCCGGACGACCCGGCCGAGCGGACCCTGCCGCAACTGCTGGCCCACAACGCCCGCGAGTACCCCCGGTTCCCAGGCCTGTCCTGGCAGTCGGCGGACCAGGGCGGCGACTGGACGACGTACAGCTGGGCGGAGATCCACGAGCACACCCGGAGCCTGGCCGCCGGCTACCGGGCGCTCGGCGTCGGCCGCGGCGACCACGTCCTGCTGATGACGGCCAACCGGCCCGAACACTGGCTGTCGGACCTGGCGCTGGTCCGCCTCGGCGCGGTCCCGGTCAGTGTCTACGGCACCGCGGCCCCCGAGCAGATCACCCACATCGCCCGCAACTGCCGGGCCCGCCTCGCCGTGGTGGAGGGAGCGGCCCAGGCGACGGCGTGGGAGCCGACGCTGGCCGACCCCGACACCCCGCTGGAGCGTCTGGTGGTGGTCGAGGCGGATCCACACGGCGGCCACCTCCCGTACGAGGCGCTGCTGCGCGAACCGGTGCCGGAGCAGTTCGCCAAGGAACTGGACACCGCCCGACCCGAGGACCCGCTGACCGTCGTCTACACCTCCGGCACCACCGGCGAGCCCAAGGGGGTCGTCCTGACCCACCGCCAGGTGATGTCCAACGCCCTGGCCCTGGACGCCGTGGTGGAGCTGCCCCCGCACGTCGAGCACATCTGCTACCTGCCCTTCGCCCATATCGCCGAGCGGATGCTGGGCATCTACCTGCCCTGTCACCGGGCCTCGCACGTCCGGCTCTGCGCCGACCCGGCGCGGGTCGCCGAGGTGGTGCGCAAGGTGCGCCCGGCGCAGTTCTTCGGCGTGCCGAGGGTCTGGGAGAAACTGTCCGCCGCCGTACGCGCCGTCCTCTCGCTGATGCCGGCCGAGCAACGGGACGTCATAGAGCGGGCGTTCGAGGTGGCCCGCGAGCACGTCGGGTACCGCGAGCGAGGCGAGACACCGCCCGCGGAGCTCGCCGAGCGCTACACCCGCGCCCGCGAGGACGTGCTGCTGCCGATGCTGGCCGCGGGCGGTCTGGACCGGGTGACCTGGGCGGCCAGCGCGTCGGCGCCGATGCCGGTCGACGTGGTGCGGTTCTGGGCCGGGTTCGGCATCGTCGTCATGGACGCCTGGGGCCTGACGGAGACCACCGGTGTGGCCACGAGCAACAGCCCGAGGACCGGCTTCCGGCTCGGCTCGGTGGGACGCCCGGTGGAGTCCGTGGAGATCCGCGTCGCCGAGGACGGCGAGATCCTGGTGCGGGGCACGTCCGTCTTCTCCGGCTACCTCCGGTCCGACGGCTCGGTACGGTCCGCCCTGGACGCCGAGGGCTGGCTGGCCACCGGCGACATCGGCCGGATCGACGAGGACGGCTATCTCTGGCTCACCGACCGGAAGAAGGAGATGATCGTCACCTCCACCGGCAAGAACGTCTCGCCCGCCCTGGTGGAGAACGCGCTCAAGGAACACCCGCTGATCGGCCAGGCGATGGTGCACGGCGACAACCGCTCCTACCTGGTCGCCCTGCTGGTGCTCGACGCGGAGTCCGCCCCCGCCTGGGCCGCGGCCCACGGCGTCGTGGCGGAGGGGGGACTCGCCGGTCTTGCCGGACACCCCGCCGTCCGGGCGGAGGTGGGCCGCGCGGTGGCCGCCGCCAACACCCGGCTCAACCGCACCGAGCAGGTCAAGCGGTACGAGCTGCTGGCCGAGGAATGGGGTCCGGCGACCGGCGAGCTGACACCGTCGCTGAAGATGCGGCGCCGGGTCATCCGGGACAAGTACGCCGACGAGCTGTCCGGGCTCTACGAGGACTGACCCGGGGCGCGTTCCGCCCGCGCGTCCCCCTCACGCGAAGCGGCCGCCCGTCCCCGTCCCCGGGGCGGGCGGCCGCTTCCCGTGCGCGCGGTGCCCCGGCGTCCGGGCCGCCTCACAGCCCGTAGGTCTTGCCGATGACGTCCCGCTGGATCTCGCTGGTCCCGCCGTAGACAGTGGAGACGACCGCGGCCCGCAGATGGCGCTCCATGTCGAACTCCGTGGTGTAGCCGTAGCCGCCCATCATCTGCATGCCCTCCAGGGCGGCCCGCTTGGCGAGTTCGGTCGCCTTCAGCTTGGCCATGGACGCCTCGCGCGGGAACAGCCGGTCCGGCTGCGCGTCGCAGTCCAGCGCCACCTCGCGCACCAGCAGCCGGGTGCACTCGATCTCGGTGGCGAGATCGGCGATCCGGTGCCGCAGGGCCTGGAAGGAGCCGACAGGACGACCGAACTGCTCGCGTCCGCGGACGTAGGCGACGGTGTCGTCGAAGGCGCGGCGCGCCAGACCCAGCATGTTGGCGGCCAGGAAGAGCCGCTCGTGGTTCAGGCCGGCCATCAACTGCCGCCATCCGTCGTCCACCTGGCCGACCACGGCGTCCGCGGGCAGTCGTACGTCGGTGAGGAAGACGTCGTTGACCTCCCGGCCGCGCATGGTCTCGATGCCCCGAATCTCCACGCCGGGGGTGTCGGCGGGCAGATGGAACATGGTCAGACCGCCGTGCTTGTCCTCACCGGTGCGGGCCACCAGCAGAATGCTCCTCGCGCAGTGCGCGTTGGAGATCCAGGTCTTCTGACCGTCGATCACCCAGGTGCCGTCGCCCTCCTGCCGGGCGCGGCAGCGCAGCGCGCCGACGTCCGACCCGGCCCCCGGCTCCGACATGGCGACGGCCAGCACGTCGCCGCGCACGGCACCGGACAGCACCTGCCGCTTCTGCCGCTCGGTGCCGAACCGTTCGTACGCCTTCGCGGTGATGACGGTGGTGACGAAACCACCGCACGGGACCATGCCGTACGAGGTCTCCTCCAGGAAGAGACAGGAGTCGGCGAGCCCGCCGCCGGCGCCGCCGTACTCCTCGGGCAGGCACACCCCCAGCCAGCCCAGGTCGGCGAGCCTTCCGTACAACCCGGGGTGGTGGGCCTCGCGGCCGCCCCCGGTCAGCGCGTCACGCTGCTCCCGGGTGCCGCACTCGCGCTTGGCGAAATCGCGCACGGCCGCGGCGAAGGCGGCCTGTTCCTCGGTGAGTCGACTGCCCATCAGGTCCTCCGGGATCCGGGTGCCGGTCGGCGGCGCGGTCAGGTCGGGCGAGCAGATGAGTTACAAAGATATGCTACTTGTTTCATAGACTCCCGGGGAATCGTCTGCCGGTATCGTGATGAGCACCATGAGAACTGACACGAACGACCCCTGGCTCGCCCGGGCCCTCGACCGGCCGGAGCCGGAGGACCGTACGGAGCGCCGGATCCTCGACGCGGCACTGGAGCAGTTCACCCTCCTGGGGCTGCGCCGCTCCTCCGTGGACGACGTCGCCAAACGGGCCGGCGTCTCCCGGGTGACCGTCTACCGGCGCTTCCAGACGAAGGACAAGCTGGTCGAGGACACCCTGCTGCGCGAACTCGGCCGGTTCTTCCAGCGGCTGGACGCCGCGGTGGCGGTACTGCCGACCATGAAGGAGCGGGTCGTCGAGGGTTTCGTGGTCGCCCTGCGCCACACCCGCGCCCATCCGCTCTTCGGCGGGCTGCTGCGCCTCGAACCCGAGGTGGTGCTGCCCTATCTGACCGTGCAGGGCAGCTCCTCGCTCTCCGCCACCGTCGAGTACCTGACGGCCCATCTGCGCCGCGCGCAACAGGTCGAGGGCCGCCCCGACGACGACCCGCGCCCGGTCGCCGAGCTGATGGTGCGGGTCGCCGTGTCCTTCCTGCTCAACCCCGCCAGCTGCATCGAGATGGACGACGAGGACCAGGCCCGCGCCTTCGCCCGCCGCTACCTGGCCCCGCTGCTGGACGCCTGACGGACCGGTCCGACCCCCGGCCCGGTCCGGCCGTCCTGCGGCCGGACCGGGGGAGCGGCGGCGGCCGGTCAACGGCGCCGGTGCAGTGCCCGCGCCAGCCGCACCGCGCGTTCCCGCGTGGCCGCCGGTACGGCGAAGGAGGTCAGCGCGATCGGCGGGGTGAACCGCTGCACCGTGGTCGACTGCACGCAGGTGAAGGCCCGCAGCCCTTCCGCACCGTGGATCCGGCCGAAGCCGGAGTCCTGCGAACCGCCGAACGGCAGCGCCGGCACCGCCGCGAAGCCCAGCACCGAGTTCACCGACACGGCTCCCGCGCGCAGTCGCGCCGCGATCGCCGCACCGGCGCGCCCGCTCCGGCAGAACACGGCGGCCCCCAGGGCGTAACGCGAGGCATTGGCCCGCTCCACCGCCTCGTCCACGTCGGCCACCGCGTTCACCGCCACGACCGGCCCGAAGGTCTCCTCCGTCATCGCCGCCGCGTCCTCCGGAACACCGGTCAGCACGACCGGCGCGACATACGGGGCTCGGACCGACTCGGGCCCGCCCAGCAGCGCGCGCGCTCCCGCCGAGAGCGCGTCGGTCACATGCCGCTCGACGATCGCGACCTGGCCCGGCAGGGTCATCGGGCCGTAGGGGGCGTCCGCCCCGGCCCCCGGCCGCAGTGCCTCGGCCCGCTCGACCACCCGTTCGCACAGGTTCGCGTGGATGTCCCGCACCGCGTAGACGCGCTCCACCCCGGCGCAGGTCTGTCCCGCGTTGCTCAACGCTCCCCACACGATCGCGTCGGCGGCCGCCTCCAGGTCCGCGTCCGCGGTGACGATCACCGCGTCCTTCCCGCCGCACTCGGCGAGGAACGGGGTGAGCGTCTCGGCGCACACCGCCATCACCTTGCGGGCGGTCCCCGGCGAACCGGTGAACGCCAGCTTGTCGACCCCGGACCGGGCCAGGGCGTCCCCGGTGGACGCCGCGCCGGTGACGGTGGTGAGCAGCCCGGCATGTCCGGGCACGGCGGCGTCGAAGAGTTCGGCCAGCAGGACCCCGACGCCCGGGGTCAGTTCGGACGGCTTGAAGACCACGGCGTTGCCCGCGGCCAGGGCGTAACCGATGGAGCCCATCGGGGTGTACAGGGGGTAGTTCCAGGGACCTATCACGCCGACCACGCCCAGCGGCCGGTGCACCAGCGAGGCCCGCTGGTGGACGGTGAACAGTCCGGTGCCCACCTTCCGCCGGCGCAGCACGCGTGCGGCGTTGCGGGCGGCCCAGCCCAGGTGCTCCAGCGTGAGGACGACCTCCAGCGCCGCGTCACCGGCCGGCTTGCCGGTCTCCTCGGCGATGCGGCGGGCCACGGTGTCGAGGTCGGCGGCGAGCGCCTTCTTCCAGCGCAGCAGGTGGTCACGGCGCCGGGACGCGGGCAGTGCCGCCCAGCCGGTCTGGGCGGTCCGGGCCCGGGCCACGGCGCGGGCGACCTCCTCCGGCCCGTTCGCCGGGTGCGCGGCGATCGCCTCACCGGTCGCGGGGGAGTACGTGGTGAAGGTCGCCGCGCTGCGTGCGGTGGCCGGGGTGGTGTCGGTCATCGGGTCTCCTGACGGGGAGCGCGAGGTGCGGGCGACGGTGGCGGAGGGGGCAACTGCCCCGGGACGGAGTCCTGTTGAGGTGGAGTCTCGTCCTGGAGCGGGGTCACCGGCCGGGTGTGGGCCCAGTGCGGACCCAGGTCGTCCAGGGTCCAGCCGAAGGGATAGGTGCGCGCCTCGGGCCTGCGCGGGAACCGCTCCGGCCGCCCGGGCAGCAGCCTGATCAGCACCGCCCGGATGCGCAGCGCGCGATGGACGGCGGTCCGTAACCAGCGCGGCTCCGGCTCGAAGCCGAGCGCCTTCAGCAGTGGCTCGTCCAGTACGGCGAGGGCGACCCGGGAGGCCAGGCGCCTGGCCGGGGCCGGGTACCAGGAGGCCATGATGCGCAGCGTGGCCGCGGCGACCCGGCGGTTGGCGGGGTCGTACGCGAACATCTCCCGCTCGTAGTCGTCGTGCAGCCGTTCGAACTCGGCGTAGGTGTCGGGCACGCCGGGGATGCCCATCAGCTCGCCCATCCGCCGGCCCACCAGCGCCAGGCTCTCGGTCTCCTGCTCGCACAGGCGTCGCCAGCCGTACCGGTCGATCCATCGCTTCGGCCCGACCACCGTGGTGGCCAGGACGTAGCGGAAGTCCTCGTCGGCGATCCGGTAGCGGCCGTGGATGCGGTTCAGGTGCCGGGCGGCCGCCCGGCCGTGCTCCGAGTCCATGCCCTCGCGGACCATCTCGTACGTGATCAGCACCGTGTCGTCGTACCGCTTCTGCCCGGCACGCTCGAACTCCTGGGTGCGGTCCAGGAGCCGGGAGACGCGCGGGACGCCGTAGTCGCGCAGGAAGGCGATCGACGTGCCGTGGAGATAGTCGCGGGGGAACTCGTGATGGATGATCCACCGGTAGATCCGCTCGAAGTCCTGCTGCGGATCCAGCCGCCGGATGCGGCGGAGCCGGCTGTAGCGGCCCATGGACGCCTCCCGTGAGTCGATGATACTGAAACTATTGAGTTGTTTCATCGAGCGTCAATACTCCGGACGCAATGGAGACGCGGAGTGGCGGGGGAGTGGGCCGGCTCACCTTTTTGCCCTCCTGCGGGGCGGGGGAGTGGCTGCAATGTCACACCGGACCTCGGGCGAAAAGGGGCATTCCGGTGGTCGAGGGTGGGGCAAAAGGGCTGGTCGGACGCTTGGTAACGCTGCGGTAAAAATGCGCAATATCCGATTACGTCGCCTTGAGGATCCTTTGACCGAAACTTGGCTTCTTGGGATGGTTGTGGCGTCCAAGGACATGGCCCGAGCGGGATCACTGCGATCTCTGCCGTGGCAATGTGTGCGCGCCGGTCGGGTGCGCACCCTTACGAGTCGAGTTGCGGAGCACCCACCCATGCCGCTGAACACCCTGCCCGCCACCCAGGGACTGCACCTCGTCGGCGCGTTCGACACCGAGCCGGGCGAAGTCGCCGCGCACGATCCGGCAGTCGGGGCCGTGGCCGTCGTCGGCCTCGGTTACGTCGGCCTGCCGACCGCGCTCGGCCTGCTGGCCGCGGGCACCGAAGTGATCGGCCTCGACGTGAGCGCCGAGCGGCTGACCGGCATCCGCAACGGCGACGTCGACCTGCTCCCCAGCGACCTGGAGCGGCTGGAACGGTTCAACGGCGATCCGCGCTTCACCCTCACCGACGACCCGGCGGCGCTCGCCGGCGCCCGTACCGTGCTGGTGTGCGTGCCGACCCCCGTGGACCGGCACCTCGCCCCCGACCTGCGGGCGCTGACCGCCGCGGCGGCGACCGTGGTCGAGCACGCCGTGCCCGGCCAGCTCCTGATGCTGACCTCCACCACCTACGTCGGCACCACCCGCGACCTGCTGACCGAACCGCTGACCGAGCGCGGCTTCACCGTCGGCGAGGACATCTTCGTGGCCTTCTCGCCGGAGCGGATCGACCCCGGCAACGCCAAGCACACCCAGGACACCACCCCGCGGGTGGTCGGCGGAGACGGCCAGGAGACCATCGACCGGGCCGTGGCCGTGCTCTCGCGCACCGCCTCCTCGGTGTACGTGCTGCCCTCGCCCGAGGCGGCCGAGATGACCAAGCTGTGGGAGAACACCTTCCGCGCGGTCAACATCGCCCTGGCCAACGAGTTCGCCGACAACTGCCGCGTCCTGGGCCTGGACCCGATCCCGGTGATCGAGGCCGCCGCGACCAAGCCCTTCGGCTTCATGCCCTTCTACCCCGGCCCGGGCGTCGGCGGGCACTGCATCCCCTGCGACCCGCACTACCTGCTCTGGCAGCTCCGCGCCGAGCGCGTCACCTCGCCGCTGGTCGAGGCCGCGATGAACGGCATCGCCGGCCGCCCGCACCACGTGGTGCGCCGGGTGCGCGAGGCGCTGGGCGAGCGCGGCAAGCCGCTGACCGGCGCCCGGATCCTGATCGTCGGCATGGCCTACAAGCCGGGCGTCGAGGACCTGCGGGAATCGCCCGCGCTGGAGATCTTCGAGGAGCTCGCCCACGAGGGCGCCCAGGTCCGCTTCACCGACTCGATGGTGCGCGCCGCCCGACTGGCCGGGGGGATCCAGGAGAGCCTGATCGCCCCGCAGGACCACGAGTGGGACCTGGTGCTGGTCCACACCGTGCACCCGAACGCCGACCTGGCCTGGCTGAACGGCCGCAACGACGTCCTGGACGCGACCTACCGACTGGACGGGGTCGAGGGCAAGGAGACCCTGTGACCGACCGGCAGATGCCGGAGTCCGCGGAAACGGTTCCCGAGGAGCCCCGGGCAGCGATGTCCGGGGTGCCGGGGGGCGGCATACCGGGGCAGGCGACTCCGGCCGATTCTCCTGACGCGACCGCCGGTGGGCAGGAGCCCGCGGCCTTCCGCAAGTTCCTCGCCTCGTGCGGGCTGATCCTGCCGAACCCGCACCCCAAGGCGACCGTACCGCTGCCGCCGGTCCGCTCGTCCGCCGTGTGGGGCCGTCCGCCGGGCCTGCTCACCCGCTGGACCAACGGGATGCAGACCGATGTGCGCTTCGCGGTGCGGCGGGTGCTGGCCATGTTCTGCCTGCTGCCGCTGGGGCTGATCCTGGCCCGGGAGCTCCCGATGATGCCCGAGAGGCCGCTGGTCATCGGCTACGGCATCACGGTGCTGGTCGGCACCATCGCCATGCTGCAGATCGCGTACAGCCGGTATGACGATCCGGCGGAACGCACCCTGCGCAAACGCCCGAAGGACCTCGCCGACTTCCCGCCGCTGCCGCCCGTACCGAAGGTGACCTTCCTGCTCGCGGTCAAGGACGAGGCCGAGTACATCGAACGGTGCGTCCGCTCGATGGTGGCCAGCGACTACCCGAACCTGGAGGTCCTCGTGATCGACGACCTCTCCGAGGACGGGACCCGGGAGATCCTGGAGGAGCTCGCGGAAGAACTCGACATCACCCTGCTCAAGCTGGAGAAGAACCTCGGCAAGAAGCACGCCCTCGTCAAGGGCGCGAGCATCGCCACCGGCGATGTGCTGGCGTTCACCGACTCCGACTGCATCCTGGCGCCCGACGCGCTGCGCCGCTGCGTACAGGCCCTGGTCGACCACCCCGAGCTGGGTGCGGTCAGCGGTCACTGCCGGGCGCTCAACGTGGACGAGACGCTGTTCACCAGGGCCCAGGACGTCTGGTACGAGGGGCAGTTCCGGGTGGCCAAGGCCGCCGAGTCCACCTTCGGATCGGTCACCTGTGTCTCCGGTCCGCTGGCGGTGTTCCGCCGGGACGCGGTGTACAACTACTTCCCGGCCTGGGCCGGCGACCGCTTCCTTGGCGCCCCCTTCCGGTTCGCGACCGACCGCCAGCTCACCGGTTACGTACTGGGACAGCTGTGGGTCGGCAAGAAGCTGAAGAAGCAGTACGCCGACTCCCCGTTCGTCACCGCGCAGGACTACCCCGAGCGCAAGTGGCGCATCGGCTACGTCCGGTCGGCCAAGGTGTGGACCAACGTGCCCGAGCACTTCGGGCCGTTCATGAAGCAGCAGATCCGCTGGAAGAAGAGCTTCATCCGCAACACCTGCTTCACCGGCACCTTCATGTGGCGGCGGGGGGTCGGCCCGGCGTGCCTGTACTACGGCCATGTGCTGTGGGTGGTGGCCGCGCCGTTCATGGCGGTACGTCACATGGTCTGGGCGCCGATGCAGGGCGGGATCTTCGTGAGCGTGCTGTACCTGTGCGGCGTGGTGCTCAAGGGCAGCATCTGGGGCCTCGCGTTCAAGATCGAGAACCCCGGTGACACCCGCTGGCGCTACCGGCCGCTGATGAGTCTGCTGTCGGCGCTGCTGCTGTCCTGGCTGCTGCCGTACTCCCTCGCGACCATCCGTCGTGGTGTCTGGTCGAGGACTCGGTGATGAAGGAATTTCTCCAGCGCAGATCGGTCCGGGTGATCACTGATGTGGTGGCCGTCGTGGTGGTGACCTGCATCTATCTGATCGTTCTGTCGCGAGGGAGCGTGCTTTCATGGTTCTGAGGCGCAAGCGGCGCCAGCCCGTCGAATCCATCGTGCACGACCACGGCTACGGTCCGGAACGCTGCTTCCGCGTCGGCTACGCCGAAGGGTCCGGCAACGACCGCAGTCGGGGCCGCCGTCACGGCTGGGGCCGGGGCGGCACCCAGCGGCCCATCCGCGTCCTGCTCGGCGCACTCACCCTCTCCGTGGTGGTGGCGTCGGGCGCCGCGGGCATCGAGCGCTACCTCTACCTGAAGTACGTCGCCCCGCAGGCACCGCTGGTCCAGGCCAAGATCTCGTCCGCGGACATCCGGTCCTGGGAGGAGCAGGGCCGAGGGCTGCCGTTCCGCGCCCCGCCGGTGGTGCTGACCTTCCACGACGTCAACAAGAACAGCAAGAGCCCCTACGCGCTCACCCCGGAGGCGTTCGACGCCCAGCTGACCGCGCTGGAGAAGGCCGGCTACCGCACCCTGACCGCGAAGCAGTTCAACCACTACATGAACGGCGGTGCGATACCGCGGCGTTCGGTGCTGATCACCTTCGACGACGGCACCGGCGGACTGTGGAAGTACGCCGACCGCATCCTGGCCAAGCACCGGATGCACGGCACGATCTTCGCGATCACCGGGTCGATGGACAAGCACCGCCCCTACTACCTGACCTGGCGCGAGATCGAGCGGATGTACAAGTCGGGCCGCTGGGACTTCCAGAGCCACACTCGTGCCATGCACGGCCGTGAGGCGGTGGACGCCGTGGGGACCGAGGGCGCGATGCTGGCGAACCGCCTCTGGCTGCCGGCGGAGAACCGGCGGGAGACCGAGGCCGAGTACAAGACCCGGGTGCGCCACGACCTCCAGGGCTCCATCGACGACATCGTCAACCACGGTATGCCGGCCCCTCGGATGTTCGCCGTCCCCTTCTCCGCCGGGCCGGATCAGGAGGACATCGGCTCGCAGGGCGTCCAGGAACTGAAGGAACTGCAGGGCCAGCGACTGCTCAACGGGTACTTTCCCCTCGTCATGACGGACCACTCCAGCATTCCGCTCACCGCCAGCCGGCGGGCGGCGGCGGCGGGAACCGTCCAGCGTGTCGAGGTCTTCGCCAAGACCACTCCCGACGAGATGCTGGGCAACGTCGCAAGGATGGTCCAGGTCGCGCCCGACGTGGACCGGCCGCTGTACGACGTGGAGAACTGGGAAGGACGCCAGTCCCACACCGGCTTCGACGTCTTCCTGGGCGAGTCGGCACCGAGGGGAGCACCCCGGTACGCCAAGGCCGACTACCGGCCGAGGAGCAGCGTGGACTGGACGGACTACCGCGCCACCGCGATCATCGGGCAGCTCGGCAACGGCACCAACCAGGCCGCCCTGGGTGTGCGGACCAACAGCGTGGAACCGGTGACCGTGGTCGTCACCCAGAACCGGGCGACCCTGCTGGTCGACGGTTACGAAGTGGCTTCGCGGGCGCTGGACAAGGCGTCCGAGCACACCGTGACCATCGAGGTCCGACGCCAAGGAACCGCGGTCGTCATCGACGGCCACGTGACGATGAACCACACCTCGGACCGCGAGGCCGCCGCTCTCTCCGGCGGCATCACCATCCGTTCCGGCGTCAACCACGAAGGCGACCAGTGGCCGGCCTTCCAGACGCTCACCATCTCGCCGCGTGACGCCGCCAAGAGCTCCGGCTGAGCCGACGGCCGTCCGCCATTGCGGCACGCAATGACGCGAATTATCCGAACAGAGGGAAGATTCAGTGACCACACATGCCAGCCGCGGATCCACGGTGACGAGGCGCCTTGCCATGCTCGGGGCGATGGCGGCCGCCGGTTCCCTCGTCCTGACCGGTTGCGGCGGCGGGACCGACAAGAGTGCTCCCCGGACCGGCACGGACCGGGAAGCGCTGCACGACATGCTGCCGGAGTCGGTGAAGAAGTCCGGTGTCATCATGGTCGGCGCCGAGATGGCCTACCCGCCGATGGAGTTCGTCCGGAACGGCAAGCCGGCCGGGACCGACCCCGACCTGGCCGCCGCACTGGGCGACGAGCTGGGAGTGAGGTTCCAGTTCGACAACGGCACGTTCGACACCCTGCTCGGCGCCCAGCAGAACAAGCGCTACGACATCGTGATGTCCGCGCTGACCGACACCAGTGACCGCCAGGAGGGGATCGAGCCCGCCACCGGGAAGCGGACCGGTGAGGGGGTCGACTTCGTCGACTACCTCGTCTCGGGCTCCTCGGTCCTGGTGAAGAAGGGCAATCCGGACGACATCCGGTCGCTGGCGAACCTGTGCGGCAAGAAGGTGGCCGTGCAGAGCGGCAGTACCACGTACGACCTGCTCCAGGGCCAGGCGTGCGACGATCCGATGAAGATCGAGGCCGTGGCGAGCTACGGCGATGCGCAGGACCAGCTCAAGGCGGGCAACGTCGTCGCCGCCGTCGCCGACTTCCCGGTGTCCGCGTACGTGGCGAAGACCTCCGGCGGCGGCGAGGCCTTCGAGCTGGCCGGCGAGCAGATCAATCCCGGTCCCTACGGCATCGCGGTGCTGAAGTCGAACACCGAGCTGCGGGACGCGCTCAGGGCGGCGCTGAACGCCACCATCCAGAACGGCACCTACGAGAAGATCCTGGACAAGTGGAACGTCACCGACGGCGCGGTGAACGAAGCCACGATCAACGGCGGCTCGTGAGAAGGCCGTTGTCCGCCCCTCGGCCGTGGGCGAAGGAGGGCGCCCGACCGGACATCCGCCCGGTCAGGCGCCGCCCTCCCGGCTTCTAGAAGAAGCCCAGCCTCTTCGGTGAATACGACACGAGGAGGTTCTTGGTCTGCTGGTCGTACAGCGCAAGCAGCTCTCTGGCCTGCGGATATGGCAGCCGTGGGGACATTGCCGGGACCGCCCGCCCGGGACTGGTCCGGATCTTGACTGATGCCGATCTCGGGGCGGCGGCTCTGTTGGAGTGGCCGCATCCGCCTGCCCCGCGTTGACGGTCCCACCTGGCACAGGTCGTAGAAGCCGTCCAGGGGCGTCTGCTTGGTTCAGGGTGAGCGCGTAAGTCCAGGTCAGAGCCTTGTGGCATGGGTGCGTCCGCAGGGTTGGTGCCCCGCATGTGATCGCTCGTGACACGTGAGGACCCCATCGGCTGGCTTTGACGGGGTCCCGCGTAGACGGGGGGCGCGGCCTGGCGAGGCTTCCGAGTGGGTGGTCTTTCGCCTGGTGTCGCCTTCTCCGCAGCGGTGTGGGCGTCCACCTGCTGCTGGCGGGTGGCCTGTTCCGCGGCAGTGACGTGGTCGATCGGGGCCTGGGCGAGTGGTTCCCGGGAGCGGTGCAGGAACGCCTGCCCGAGCAGCCGACCCGCCGCACGAAGGCGCTCCCCGGTGCGAAATACTCTCCCGATGAGTTCACGCACTTCCCCGATCAGCCGGCCGATCACGATACGGAGGGCAGTCGCGCATGATGCCAAACGGCTCACGCGGCTCGTGCGTGGCTCACGCGCCTACGAGGGCAAGTACGCAGCCGCAGTCGCGGGCTACCGGGTCGGTCCTGATTACATCGAGACCCACCGCGCCTTCGTAGCCGTCGGCTCCGACGGGCATGAAGGCCGGGTCCTCGGGTTCTACTCGCTCGTCCTCGCTCCGCCGGAGCTCGACCTGCTGTTCGTCGCCGACGGAGCGCAAGGACGTGGCATCGGACGGCTGCTCGTCGCGCACATGCAGTCCGAGGCTCGTGCCGCCGGGCTCGACCGTGTCAAGGTCGTGTCGCATGTTCCCGCCGCGGACTTCTACCACCGCGTCGGTGCCGTGCGGACCGGGACCGCGCTCGCGAACCCGCCCGCCGTGCCGTGGGACCGTCCCGAATTCGAGTTTCGCATTCCTTCGGAATGACGCGGTGCGCCGGTTCGCAGGGCCACCGGCTTCGCCGGCATGGCGCGCTCCCTGTGCCGTCGTCTCTGCCCTGGCAGGGGATCGTCTGCGCCGGCGGCCTCTCGCCGACCTCAGGAGCGAGGCCGGGGGAGGGCTGGTCGCCTTTCGGAGGCGTCCAACGGACAGCCGCGTACGTGGTCGCCCTCCGGCGGTGATAGTTGCACTTTGTGAGACCGCTCTTCCTGAAACGTAGCACTCCGAGTCGCTCGATACCTGTTCTTGCAAAGTGAGGCTTTGGCGGACCGCGGAGTGAGAGTTTTTGTCGCACCGAGCGGAGCGGAATTACGTAATGTGGGCAGGCCGTTCCAATGTGCTACTGTCGATCCCAGTTGCAGTCGTGGTTCCCGAAACTTCGAGTGCCCCACCCGGTTCTGTCGGTTGGGGGCGCTTCTGTATTTCCGGTCATTTCCGGGCGGGGTAATCATTGCGGCGACACGGCGACACGGCGCCCGCGCAGTGCGGATCCCGATGTACTGCCCCGAAGGAGATATGGCATGGCTACTGGTACCGTGAAGTGGTTCAACGCGGAAAAAGGCTTCGGCTTCATCGAGCAGGACGGTGGCGGCGCCGACGTGTTCGCCCACTACTCGAACATTGCCGCGCAGGGCTTCCGTGAGTTGCTGGAAGGCCAGAAGGTAACCTTCGACATCGCGCAGGGCCAGAAGGGCCCGACGGCCGAGAACATCGTTCCGGCCTGACACTGACGCACATTTTGCAGCTGGGGCCCGCATCCTTCGGGGTGCGGGCCCCAGCTGCACACATATCCCGCAGCGGTTTCAACTGCGGGGTGACTCGGAGGAATCCGCAGTCTCACCATGCGCGACTCCTCCTTCAGTCATGCAGGAGCGTCCTGAAGAGCTGCGCCGCAGCCGACGCCCGGTCTTGCGTCCTCATCGCGTCACCCATTCAAGCACCCCGGGTATTTCCGCCGGCCCAAATCTGTTTTTTGCCACCGGTCCATACTTGCAATTCTCCATGCCGCTCATCGCTGCGGGAATTCCTTGATATGTGCCAAATCGAGGAAGGTTCCGCATGAACCGCACACGCATGAACGATCGCTTCGACCGCTCCCGTCACGGCAGAGCCACCGCCGGAAAGGGCGGCAGTCGCACGGGCTCGCAGGCACCGCACCGTTCCGGCGGCCCTGCCCGTTCGGGCGGCCGTCCGGCCACGGTGCAAGGTGAGTTCGCGCTGCCCAGGACGGTCACGCCCGCGCTGCCCCCAGTTGAGCGCTTTGCCGAACTCGACATGCCTGAGCACCTGCTGACCGAACTCGGCAAGCAGGGGGTGACCGTACCGTTCACGATCCAGGGAGCGACGCTGCCGAACTCCCTGGCGGGCCGTGACGTACTGGGCCGGGGGCGTACCGGTTCCGGCAAGACCCTTGCCTTCGGCCTCGCCCTGCTCGCCCGTACCGCGGGACAGCGTGCTGAGCCCCGCCAGCCGCTCGGGCTGATCCTGGTGCCGACGCGTGAGCTGGCGCAGCAGGTGACCGACGCGCTCACGCCGTACGCCCGTTCCGTCAGGCTGCGGCTGGCCACGGTGGTGGGGGGGATGCCGATCGGCCGGCAGGCCGGCGCGCTGCGCGGCGGAGCCGAGGTCGTCGTCGCGACGCCCGGTCGGCTCAAGGACCTCATCGACCGCGGCGACTGCAGACTGAACCATGTGAGCATCACGGTGCTGGACGAGGCCGACCAGATGGCCGACATGGGTTTCATGCCGCAGGTCACCGCGCTGCTCGACCAGGTGCGTCCGGAGGGGCAGCGGATGCTGTTCTCCGCCACCCTGGACCGTAACGTCGACCTGCTGGTTCGCCGCTATCTCACCGACCCCGTCGTGCATTCGGTCGACCCGTCGGCCGGTACGGTCACGACGATGGAGCACCACGTCCTGCACGTCCATGGCGCAGACAAGCATGCCGCCACGACCGAGATCGCCGCCCGCGACGGCCGCGTGATCATGTTCCTGGACACCAAACACGCCGTCGACCGGCTGACCCAGGACCTGCTCGACAGCGGGGTACGCGCCGCCGCGCTGCATGGCGGCAAGTCGCAGCCGCAGCGCACCCGCACGCTGGCGCAGTTCAAGACGGGGCACGTCACCGTGCTGGTGGCAACCAATGTTGCGGCGCGCGGCATCCACGTCGACAACCTCGATCTGGTCGTCAACGTCGATCCGCCGACCGACCCCAAGGACTACCTTCACCGCAGCGGCCGTACCGCCCGCGCCGGCGAGTCCGGCAGCGTCGTCACCCTCGTCACACCGAACCAGCGCCGCGGCATGGTCCGCCTCATGGCGGACGCCGGAATCCGGCCGCAGACCACCCAGATCCGCTCGGGAGACGAGGCCCTGAGCCGGATCACCGGCGCCCAGGCCCCGTCCGGCATCCCGGTCGTCATCACCGCACCGGTGGTCGAACGCCCCGAGCGCAGCACCTCCTCCCGAGGCCGACGCCGCCCTTCCTCGGCGACCCGGCGCGCCCCCGTACGCCAGACCGTCCTCGACGCGGTGGCCTAGGGCGTGTTTCGAAAGTCCCGTCTGCCCGGCCGCGTCTGGCACGCACGCTCGCCGCGTTGTCGGGATCGCCCCGATACAACCAGTATCGGGGCGACCCTCCGCCTTGCGATCGCACGCACCGGACGCCGCCGGGCCCGCCCTTCGGGCGGACGACGCTACTTTCGAAACACGCCCTAGATGTATTGACCCGCAGGGTTGTTGACGCGGCTGATCGGGGGCTTGCCTCCGAGTGCGGTGTGGCAGCGATGGTGGTTGTAGGTGTGCAGGAAGTCTGCCAGGGCTGCGGTCCGCTCGTCGTTTGAGGTGTAGGGCCGCAGGTAGGCCCATTCGTCGAGCAGGGTGCGGTTGAAGCGTTCGACCTTGCCGTTGGTCTGCGGGCGGTAGGCACGGGTGAGTTTGCCGGTCGCGCCGAGCCGGCTGAGGGCGTCTTTCCAGGCCAGGCCCTTGCGGTAGGCCCAGGCGTTGTCGGTCAGCACGCGCTCGATGCGGGGGATGCCGTGAGCGTGGAAGAACACGGCGGCGCGGGTGAGGAAGCCGGCGCAGGTGGCGACCTTCTCGTCTGCGTGGATCTCGCTGTAGGCGAGGCGGGTGTGGTCGTCGACGGCGGAGTGGACGTAGTCGAAGCCCATGCCCCGGATCGGCCGGACGGCGTCGCGGCCGTGGACCTTGTGGCCGCCGCCGTCCGGGATCCGGCCGAGCTTCTTGACGTCGATGTGGACCAGTTCGCCGGGCCGGTCGCGTTCGTAGCGGCGGATGCCCTGTCCGGTGGGCCGGTCCAGGTGGGCGAGGCGGTTCAGGTTGTGGCGGGTCAGGATGCGGTGGACGGTGGAGGCGGGCAGGCCCAGCGTCGGGCCGAGCCGGGCGGGGCCGAGCTTGCGGGCCTGGCGCAGTCGGCAGATCTGGGCCTCCACGGCCGCCGGGGTGCGGTGCGGTGTCGTGCGGGGGCGGCTGGAGCGGTCGGCGAGGCCCGCCTCGCCCTCGTCGCGCCAGCGGCGGACCCACTTGTGGGCCGTGGCGCGGGAGATTCCCATCTCGGCGGCTACATGAGCGACGGGACGGCCTGCGCAGACACGCTCGACGAGCAGTCGCCTGCCGTGAACGGTCAGCCGGGCATTACGGTGGGACACGAAGACCTCCGTGCGGTGCAGTCCTAGACAGCTCCACCACACCGGAGGTCTTCGCCATGATCAAGCACCGGCGAGTGTCAACAACGCTCGTGATCAATACACCTAGAACCTTCGTGATCGGAAAGTTGACCCATCTCTAGGAGGCACCCTTTGAGGCTGATTCAGATGCAGCCCCGCTCGGCGGACGCCAACCCCGTGCACAGGACGGCGGTGGAGGTCATGGACGCGGCCGGACCGCAGGTCTGTGACGACATGAGCGTCGAGGTGGCGCTGGCCGTCATGGCCGCCGCACGCACGGGCCGACTGGTCGTCTGCGACCAGGACGACCAGCGCACCGGCCTGGTGACCCGAACCGACCTCACCGCCGTCAGTGACAGCGGCGCTCACCCGGACCGGGTCCGTCTGCGTGACATCCTCGGCGACACGGATCATCGTCAACCTCACCCGTGACCACGATGGCGAAGCCGAGCACGCGATGTGCTCCCGTCGACTCGGTGCTCTGCGAGTCGTAGACGAGCAAGGCAGCGCCCCGGGCATCCTCGCCACCCGCTGCAACGCGTCGCTCCGGGGCGGACCGTTCTTCCCTCTCCCTGTGAGGCCACATGCGCTGCGTCATCGCCCGCTTCCCCTTCGAACTCACCAAGGGCGGAGTGCTGGAATCGATGAAGGGCATCAAGCCCGAACCGGTTACCGGAGAGTCGGTGATCATCGGCCGCCGCCACTACCCCGTCAAGCAAGTCGGCCAAGTCATCACCCGCCAGGACCGCCGTGACTTCAGCGCCGCCGAAGTCCTCCGGGCCATGACTCAGCTCGGCTTCACCTGCCGAGCCCTCCCCAAGGCCGCGCCTCTGGGCATCCCCGGCTCGCTGCAGCACGCCTCCGCGATGCTCGGCACCCCCGTGATGGTCTGACCGGGTAAACAGGCACAAGCCGACATCTGACCAGCACAGTGGGCCCGACCGGTACGCCGGTCGGGCCCACTGTGCGTGCAGCGGGTTTTCGTCGCCGTCGCTCAGCGGTCGGAATAGCTGAAGTCGCCCCCGCTCCAGGCGCTGACGTCCTCGATCGCAACCCGGTACATCCCAGCCGTCTCCGGCCTCCCCAGGGCGCCCGCCAGGATCCGGGCGACGTGGAAGTGCAGACGCGTGGACGGCCCGTCCTTCTTCGCGGGGAGTCGAAGACGGCGGCGGACTCGCCCGAGCGGGCGGAATCCGTCAGCACATCAGACACCCTCTGCCTCCGCGTGGCTGCGGGAACCAGTCGACGGGTGATGGCAGCGCCACTGGTGACCACGGCCAGGGACTCTGACTGCTCTGGTCGGACTGCTCGATCATCCCGGGATCGTCGAGGGCGGCGCAGTCCTCGTGCCGCGCCCGTCAACGGCCGACCTGCGAGGCGTCGCGGATGGAAGCGTCCGTCCCGGGCGGTGGTGTTCTTCGCGAGACGCAGTGTTGGCCGGTGCCGGCCGGCGGTAGTCGGCGACGTCACGCTCAACCCGACGTGCTGCGCGGCGGTGGGGCGGCTGTGAGCGCCGGACTGAGCCTCGGAGCTGCTTGAACCACCCATGGGCCCGTCGAGGCGGATTGCCTTACCTTCGAGAGCGCGAAAATCTATGCTGGCCGGAGTAGACATTGGGTGGCGGTGTGGTTATGGTTTCTATCGTAGCCGAGATCGAGATAGGCCCGGCAGAGATGAACTGCCGGGCAGCAGTACCGCAGTTCGCAGGACGGTGCGGTGGTGGAGTTCCGAAGCCAAGGCGGTTGCAGGACGGTGACGGGACTGACGGCCGGACCGGGTGGCCCACGGTGATCAGGGGCCGCCATGAGCAGTACCGCAGTGGCAGTACCCAGCAGTGAAGTCAGTGAGCGGTACCTCGGTGAAGGCGTCGGCTGCGGGCGCGCGCACCGGGAGGTTCGGCAGTGGGGTTCCAAGCCGGAGTAGACGCAGGACGGGCGACGGGGCTGGCTGCCGAAGAGTGGTGCTGTTCGAGGCCACCAGCAGTTCGGGGTATCAGCAGTTCGCAGTTTCCGTCAGTGAGTAGTTGATCAAGAGGGAAGAACGGAGGAGCCGAGCGCCATCAGGATCGCCCGGGCGGAAGTCTTGGACCCGGGTACCGCAGGACATCGATAGTGAGGTGGTCTCCGGTCAAGCAACCGCGATCCCCGCGTCCCCGACAGCGTCTCGGTCGGGTCCGCGGAAACAGAGGGCCGGTGCAGTATCAGGGCCGGCAGATGGTGTAGTAGTTCCTTCGGGGCCCTGGTGCCAGTACGGCGCCAGGGCCCCTCGACGCGTTCCACAGAGAGGTGCAATGACAGCAGACGACACGTTCGGCCGTCTCGACGACGACGATTACCCCGCGTACACCATGGGCCGGGCCGCCGAGTTGCTCGGCACTACCCCTGCCTTCCTCCGCGCCCTCGGCGAAGCCCGCCTGATCACCCCCCTGCGCTCCGAAGGCGGCCACCGCCGCTACTCCCGCTACCAACTGCGCATCGCCGCCCGCGCCCGGGAACTCGTCGACCACGGGACCCCCATCGAGGCGGCCTGCCGGATCGTCATCCTCGAAGACCAGCTCGAGGAAGCCCAGCGCATCAACGCCGAGTACCGCCGCGCCGCCGAACCAGTCAACCCGAGGGCAGCAGAATGAGATGAGCGTGCCCGTCAGCGCCGGCGGGCATCGCACGCACGGCCTCGGTGTGCGACGTGATCCTTTCCCATGGTGACGCGATGTGTGGGCGTGTAACGTCTGCGTCAGCTGTCGTGGTTCGGAATTCCCTCTTACCCACGCCTCTGGTGTGGGCGTTTTGCTGTGCTGTGCCGCAGGGACCAGGGCGATCACCTCCGTCTCCCACATGGAGTGGGAGGCGTTCATCGACTGGAAGGCATGAGACATGGCAACGGGAACTGTGAAGTGGTTCAACGCGGAGAAGGGCTTCGGCTTCATCGCCCAGGACGGCGGCGGCCCGGATGTCTTCGCGCACTACTCCGCGATCAACTCCACCGGCTTTCGTGAGCTCCGGGAGGGCCAGGCCGTGACGTTCGACGTCACCCAGGGCCAGAAGGGCCCGCAGGCCGAGAACATCAACCCGGCTTGACCTCGGAGACCTGCCCGAGGGATCGCGCACGCCGTGTCCGGTGGCCGCCGCCCGTGCGGGCCCTGCCGCCCACGTGGACGAAGGCGCCTGATCTCGTGCTGGGCCGGCACAAGATCAGGGGCCGCGCAGCAATGGCTGCGCGGCCCCTGATCTGTGGAAGCCCTGGCCGGTGCGACTTCGACCCGAAACTTCCTGACCTCAGTCGGTGCAAGCGCCGCCGGGCACGTGAGCCGCATGTCCTACGCGGCTACGGCGCAGCTTGGAGGAGCCGACGTTCAGACGCTCGTCCAGGTGTCGAGGAAGGCTCTCCGTGGCCTCGACGCTGCGCGCCGCCCCCAGCCGTACGACCGAGCCGCCGGTGAAGCCGGTGGTGCGGAACGACACCGACGCGGCCCCGAGCTGCTCCTCGAGCATGCGCGCCACCACGTCGAGTGACTGCACGGGCGCTGCGGTCTCCGCCGCCGCCAACGTCCTCCCGAAGTGGGAGAACCCCCGTTGGACTGCGGGTTTTCGCGCCTCTTGTCCTTGCGACGTGTTCCCGATGACGCATCACGTGGAGTACGTTGCCACCCCCGGCCTGCTGGGGTGGCCGCTGACTCCGTGCCCGGCCTCGATGCCGGCGGGGCCAGGGCCGCAACCGGGATCGTGCTGCCGTGCTGTGGTTCAGGCGTCGATGATGACGGGGATGATGAGGGGCTTGCGGCGGTGGGTGCGGAACGCCCAGTTCGCCACGGCGCGGGCGAGGAGTTGTTCGAGTTGGCGGGCGTCCCCGACGCCTTCCGCGGCGGCGGTGGCCAGGGTTTTCTCGATGACGGGGACGACAGGCTCGAAGGTGGTGTCGTCGTGGACGAAGCCCCGGGCCAGGAAGTCGGGGGCTTCGGCGAGGGCGCCGGTGTCCGCGTCGACGATCGCCACCACCGTGACCACGCCTTCGGCGGCGAGGGTGAGGCGGTCCTTGAGGGATGCTTCGGTGGCGCCGCCGACTTCCATGCCGTCGACGTAGACGTTTCCGGCGGGGACCTTGCCGGTGATGGACGCGCGCCCGTCGACCAGGTCGACGACGACGCCGTCCTCGGCGATGACGACCCGCTCGGGGTCGACACCGGTACGGATGGCGAGGTCGGCGTTGGCCCGCAGGTGGCGCCATTCGCCGTGCACGGGCATGACATTGCGGGGCTTGACGATGTTGTAGCAGTAGACGAGTTCGCCGGCGCTGGCATGCCCGGAGACATGCACCTTGGCGTTGCCCTTGTGGACCACGTGGGCGCCCCACCGGGTGAGTCCGTTGATCACCCGGTAGATGGCGTTCTCGTTGCCGGGGATGAGGGAGCTGGCGAGCAGGACGGTGTCGCCTTTGCCGATACGGATCATGTGGTCGCGGTTGGCCATCCGGGACAGCGCGGCCATCGGTTCGCCCTGGGAGCCGGTACACACCAGAGTGATCTTGTGGTCCGGGAGCTTCTCCACCTCCTTCGTGCTCACGACCAGACCGGAGGGGACCTTCAAATAGCCCAGGTCACGGGCGATGCCCATGTTGCGGACCATCGACCGGCCGACGAAGGCGACCTTGCGGCCGTGCTGGTGGGCGGCATCCAGGACCTGCTGGATACGGTGAACATGGCTGGCGAAGCTGGAGACGATGACCCGGCGCGGCGCGGTGCGCATCACCTGCTCGATGGCCGGGTTCAGCTCTCGCTCGGAGGTGGTGAAGCCGGGTACTTCGGCGTTGGTGGAGTCGGTGAGGAACAGGTCCACGCCCTCCTCGCCGAGGCGCGCGAAGGCGCGCAGATCGGTGATGCGCTCGTCGAGAGGGAACTGGTCCATCTTGAAGTCGCCGGTGTGCAGCACCATCCCGGCACCGGTGCGGATCGCGACCGCGAGGCTGTCGGGGATGGAGTGGTTGACCGCCACGAACTCGCAGTCGAAGGGCCCGAAGCCACGCCGGTCGCCCTCCCGCACCCGCACCGTGCGCGGCCGGATGCCGTGTTCCTTGAGCTTGGCCTCCAGGAACGCCAGCGTCAGCTTGGAGCCGACGACGGGAATGTCGGACCGCTCGCGCAGCAGGTACGGCACGCCGCCGATGTGGTCCTCGTGGCCGTGGGTGAGTACCACGGCCACGATGTCGTCCAGCCGGTTCCGGATCGAGGTGAAGTCCGGCAGGATCACGTCCACGCCGGGCTGGGTCTCCTCGGGGAACAGCACGCCGCAGTCGACGACGAGCAGCTTGCCCGCGTGCTCGAAGACGGTCATGTTGCGGCCGATCTCACCCAGGCCGCCCAGGGCGATGACTCGCAGCCCTCCTTCAGGCAGGGGAGGGGCGGCTTTCAGTTCGGGGTGCGGATGACTCATACCCTGACGGTACCCGGAGAGCGGGACAGGATGATCCATTGCCCGTGCGATCTCCTTTTCCCGACGGAGTGGGACCCGCAGCGGGTGCCTCGGCACGATCGGATCACCCCGGCGGCCGGAACAGGCAGGGGTGAAAGCGGTACCACCTCCCTGGCCCAACCCTTCGCCCGGTGCTGGAGAAGATCTCGTGCACCCTGTCGTTTTTCCGGCGTTTGCCACCTTCCGGTGGCCTCGGCACCGGTCCGCTCGAAATGGTCGAGACGCGGGAGCCGCCGGCGCTCAGGAGCAAGTGGGCCGGGAGCGCCCCGAGGCAGCTTCTCTCGCCGGGCGGACAGTTGGCGGGGTCCCCGAAGCGCTCGCCGCCCCCGCCGGCCATGCCGGAACCCGATGTGGAGCCCCATGAACTCGACGACGAGGTCGCGCGGGGGCGGCTCGGCCGTTGTCTCGAGCCGGTCCCGGAAAGTCCTGGACTCGCGGCGCTCACGAGCGGGCGGCTCGTGGGGTGATGTCGTTCGGCGCCATATGGTCCACGACTCGTCCGGGCGAGACTCCCCTTGGGTGTCAGACAGTAGCGCGAAGGCTCCAGCTCATCACTGATTGTAGCCGTTATTTCGGGTTGCCTGGAGCGCAACGATGCCTTCGGGCAACCGACTTCAGGCTCTGGAAGAAGCCAGGCTTCTGAGGGCTGTAGGAACAAAGAATGTTCTTGGTCTGCTGGTGGTGCAGCACTTGTATGCACGGTGACCTGGGCAAGTGGTGCCTGTAGGGGATTTCGGGAGGCGGCTGGTCCGGAAGTGGTCCGGATCTTGGTCCGATGGCCACCCCGGGCCGGGTATCGGCTGCACTGCCAGTGGGTGGAGGCAATCGGTGAACTTTCCCCGTGATGCTGGACACTCCATGCTTACGCCGCGAGGGCGTGTCCTTGCTCGTGTCGCTGCCGGATTTCCAGCGGGGTCAGGTAGCCCCAGTGCGGGTGCTTCCGCAGCCGTCTGCGGTTGTAGAAGGTCTCGATGAAGGTGAAGATTTCGGCGCGGGCGGTGGCCCGGTCGGGCCGGCGGCGGGTGCCGATCTCTTCTTTCAGTACGGCGAAGAAGGACTCGGCGGCGGCGTTGTCGCAGCACGACCCGGTTCGTCCCATGCTTTGCCGCATCCCCAACCAGCTTATCTCGCGCCGGAGTTCACCGGAGGTGTACTCCGATCCGCGGTCCGAGTGCGCTATGCAGCCGGGCTGGAGCCGACCGCGGCCGGCGGCCATCGCCAGCGCGTCGACGACCAGAAAGGCCCGGTGGTGGTCGGCCATCGAGTAGCCGACGATCTCGCGGGTGGCCAGGTCCAGCCAGGTTGCCAGGTAGAGCCATCCCTCGTTGGTGGCGATGAAGGTGATGTCACCGACCAGGCGCATGCCGGGCCCGGGGGCTGTGAAGTCGCGTCCGAGCAGGTCGACGGCGGGCACGGCCTTCTTCGCCGGCCGGGTCAGACCCCGGCGTTTACGACGTGTGACGCCGACGATTGTCATGCGCGCGCATGACCCGTTCCACCCGCTTGTGGTTGACCCGGTGTCCGAGTCGGCGCAGTTCGGCGTGGATCCGGGGGATGCCGTAGGTGTGCCGGGAGGCGACGTGCAGCACGGTGATCTCGTGGGCCAGGGCATCGTCGGCGGCCTGCCTTGCCCGGCGGGCCTGTTCGCCGGCCCGCCAGGCGTAGAAGGAGGAGCGGGCCACCTGCAGCAGTCGGCACAGCAGAGCGACGGTGTGGGTGGTCTTCTCCGCCTCGATGAACGCGCAGACCGCGGTCATCGATCGCTCTCCTTCGCGAAGAAGACCGCCGCTTTCGCAGCACCTCGATCGTCTCGGCCTGCTCACGGTTCTGCCGACGCAGCCGGCGCAGTTCCTCCCGCTCGGCCGTCGTCAGCTCGCCCGGCGCCCCCTGACCGTGGTCGGCCTGGTCCTGCCGGACCCAGTTCCGCAGCCCCTCGGCGCTGACCCCGAGCTCCCGGGCCACCTCGGTGACGGTCCTGCCGGAGGAGCGGACCAGCGCGACCGCGTCCCGCTTGAACTCCTCCGTGTACCGCCTGCTGCGGTTGCTCTTGCTTCCCCCCCTGGCACTACTTCCTCTGGAACCTCACGTCCCAGTCTCCAGGTGTCCAGCTTCAAGGGGAAGCTTCAACCTTCGCAAGCAACGAGAACGTGGCGCCATCCCCGATCGCGGTACCGTCGGCATGTGCTGGGGGCCAGTCCTCGCGGTGATCAACGACCTTGAGACAACCCGCGAGCCCACTGCTGTGTGACCACGCCCGGCGCCCGACATCCTCCGCGCTTCTTCGCATGCTTCGCCCCGCCGAGGACGACGCAACCTAGTACCTCAGCTGGTCCGGGACAGGCGCAGATTCGTGGTGAACGAGCCCGGAAGGCGCTGAACGGTCACTGATGGTGCTGAACGGTCGTCACTGATGGTGCTGAACGGTCACGGATGGTGGCTGCACTCTATGGGTGCCTGAAAGGGTAAAGCCTCCTTCAGGCACCCAACTTGAGGCTCTAGAAGAACCCAAGTTTCTTCGGGCTGTACGAAACCAAAACGTTCTTGGTCTGCTGGTAGTGCTCCAGCATCATCTTGTGCGTCTCGCGGCCGATCCCGGACTGCTTGTAGCCGCCGAAGGCGGCGTGCGCGGGGTAGGCGTGGTAGCAGTTCGTCCACACGCGGCCCGCCTGGATCGCCCGGCCCGCGCGGTACGCCGTGTTGATGTCGCGGGTCCACACACCGGCCCCGAGACCGTACAACGTGTCGTTGGCGATCTTGATGGCGTCGTCGAAGTCGTCGAACGAGGCCACCGACACCACCGGACCGAAGATCTCCTCCTGGAAGATCCGCATCCGGTTGTCGCCCTCGAAGATCGTCGGGCGGACGTAGTAGCCCCCTTTCAGATCACCGTCGTAGTCGGCGCGTTCGCCGCCGGTGAGGACCTTGGCGCCCTCCTGCCGGCCGATGTCGATGTACGACAGGATCTTGGCGAGCTGGTCGCTGGACGCCTGGGCGCCGATCATCGTGTCCGTGTCCAACGGGTGACCGGGTTTGATCGACTCGGTGCGGGCGACGGCCGCCTGCAGGAAGTCGCCGTAGTTGCCGCGCTGGATCAGCCCACGGGACGGGCAGGTGCACACCTCGCCCTGGTTCAGCGCGAACATGGTGAAGCCTTCGAGCGCCTTGTCCCGCAGGTCGTCGTCCTTGTCCCACACGTCGTCGAAGAAGATGTTGGGCGACTTGCCGCCGAGCTCCAGGGTGACCGGCTTGAGGTTCTCCGAGGCGTACTGCATGATCAACCGCCCCGTCGAGGTCTCCCCGGTGAAGGCGATCTTCGCCACGCGCGGGCTCGACGCGAGCGGCTTGCCCGCCTCCTCGCCGAAGCCGTTGACGATGTTCACCACACCCGGCGGCAGCAGGTCGGCGACGAGGCTCATCCAGTAGTGGATGGAGACCGGGGTCTGCTCGGCCGGCTTCAGGACGACCGCGTTGCCCGCCGCGAGGGCGGGAGCGAGCTTCCAGGTGGCCATCAGGATGGGGAAGTTCCACGGGATGATCTGCGCGACCACGCCGAGCGGCTCGTGGAAGTGGTACGCCACCGTGTCGTCGTCGACCTCGCTCAGCGCCCCTTCCTGGGCGCGGATCGCGCCCGCGAAGTACCGGAAGTGGTCGATGGCCAGCGGGATGTCCGCCGCCAGCGTCTCCCGGACCGGCTTGCCGTTCTCCCAGCTCTCGGCGACCGCGAGCTGCTCCAGGTTCGCCGCCATCCGGTCGGCGATCTTGAGCAGGATGTCGGAGCGCTCCGTCGCCGACAGCCGGCCCCAACCGGGTGCCGCCGCGTGGGCCGCGTCGAGCGCCCGCTCCACGTCCTCCGCCGTGCCCCGCGCGACCTCGGTGAACGGCTCACCGTTCACCGGGCTCGGGTTGTCGAAGTACTGCCCTCGGGCCGGCGGCACATACGCGCCGCCGATGAAGTGGTCGTAGCGCGACTGGTAGGAGACGATCGCGCCTTCGGTGCCTGGCGCCGCGTAACGAGTCATGCCGGACGGCCTCCTTCAGTTGCACTGCCCGCCGTTGGGCAGCTTTCGGCGCGAGGCTAGGCGCGCGGACGTTGCGACCACGTTGCGTCCCTCTCGTACAGCCCGAGCTCTCAGCGCCCCGACGGCCGTGCGGGCGCCGCCAGTTCGGCCTCCAACGCGGACAGCCGTGCCCGCACCGCCGCCGTCGGACGCACCGCGGCGAGCGCCCGCCAGACGTCGAGGTCCTCCTCGCCCCACGGAGCGTGGGCCCAGTCCGCCAGCAGATCGGGATCGCGGCGGGCGATCAGCGCCGCCCGCAGGCCGTCGGCGAGGCGCCGCCGCAGCCGCACCACCGCCGGGGCCGTCGAGCCGGGCAGCAGCGGCCCGGTGTACGCCGCCACGGCTGCCGTGACCGCACCGGTCTGCAGTCGTCTTTCGACGGCGTCGACATCGGACTCCACCGGGACGGTCAGCCGGTACGGGCGCGAGGCCAGCAGTCCGGGGCCCAGGAAGCCGCGCAGCCTGGCCAGTTCGGCACGCAACGTCACCGGGGTGACCGACTCGCTCTCGTACAGCGCGCACAGCAGCTCGTCGCCGGTCAGTCCCTCCGGGTGCCGGGCCAACAGCACCAGGATCTCGCTGTGCCTGCGGCTGAGCCGCACCTTGCGACCGCCGGCGAACAGCCGTGCCTCGTCGTGCCCCAGCGCGGTCAGTTCGGCCGTGTCCTCGGCCGGCTGCTCGGCGGTGAGCAGCGCCAGCTGGGACTCGGCGGCGCGCGCGACGGCCTGGACGAACCCGAGGCTGTGCGGATGCGCGAGCCCGTCCCCGCCGGTGATGTCCACGGCGCCGAGCAGCCGACCCGTGCGCGGATCGTGTACCGGGGCCGCCGCGCAGGTCCAGGGCTGAGCCCCGCGGCTGAAGTGCTCGGCCGAGAAGACCTGCACCGGCCGGTCCACGGCGACGGCCGTGCCCGGCGCGTTCGTCCCGACCGCCGTCTCCGCCCACCTGGCACCCGGTACGAAGTTCATCCGTCCGGCCTGCCGCCGCGTCGCCGGGTCGCCCTCGACCCACAGCAGCCTGCCCTGCGCGTCGCACACCGCCAGCAGATGTCTGCCGTCGGCGGCGAACGTGCCCATCAGCTCGCGGAACAGCGGCATCACCCGGGCCAGCGGATGCTCGGCTCGGTAGGCGCCGAGCTCACCGTCCATGAGCTCCACGCTCGCGGTGCCGTCGGGCCCTACCCCGGCCCGCGCCGAACGGCGCCAGGAGTCCGCCACCACGGCACGCACCGGCCGCCCCACCGTGCCCGCCTCGGTGAACGTGTCGTGCGCGCGGCGCAGCAGCTCCGCGCGCCGGACGGGGTCGGCCCCCGGTTCCAGGGCAACCCAGGGATCGGTCAACTCGGCCTCCCGGAAGGCGATGCGGTTCGGTCGATGCATCTCGGGCCATGCGGTCCACGCAGCGCGGCTGAGGACATCGTCACTCCGGGTGTGCGTGCCGACAACCGTTTCGACGTCGGCGAGCCGGGGGGAAACCGGTCGCTCAGGCGAAGTTGACGAGTCTGATGTAGCGGGTCCAGTCCCAGTTCGGGCCGGGGTCGATGTGGTCCGAACCCGGTACCTCGTAGTGCCCGATGATGTGGGCGCGGTCCTTGGGGATGCCGTATGCGGTGCAGATCGCGGCCGTGAGCCGGGCCGACGCCTCGTACAGGGCGTTCGTGAAAGAGGCGGGTCGGTCCACCCGGCCCTCGTGCTCGATGCCGATGCTGCGGGTGTTGTAGTCCCAGTTGCCCGCGTGCCAGGCCACGTCGTGCTCACGGACACACTGGGCGATGTGCCCGTCGGCGGAGCGGACGACGTAGTGCGCGGACACCTGCTTCGCCGGGTTCCGGAAGATGTCGAGCGTGTCGGGGTAGGTCTCCTGGGTAACGTGGACGATCACGCGGTCGAGGGGATAGGAGGTGGGGCGGTTCGACGCCGTGCGGTTGGCGGTGCTCGCCGGCTGCCACTCGGCGAGCGGGTAGTCGACCGTCAGGGCCTGCGCACCGGCCCGGGTGGCGGGAAGCAGGGCGTAGGGGACGGCGACGAGGGCGGCTCCCTGGAGAACCCTCCGCCTGCTGGGCAGTGGTCCTGCTCGTTCCGTGCTGTTCGATGACATGTGTGTTTCCCCCGTCCACCCGACAGAACCGCCGTCGTCACGACGCGACGGCCGCGCCTCACGTGAATCACGGTACGACGCCGACGGGCCGGGCAGAAGGACTCGAGGGGCTTCCGTGGACGGCGGAGACATTGTGGACAACTCGGCCGCACGAACGGGTGAGTTCGCCACCGAGAGCCGCGGTCGGCCGAGGACACGGACCGCCGGGAAATCCGGCGGCCGACAGGGAGGAGCGGGGCTCGACCGGCGGGACGGGGTTCGACCGGGGGTGCGACCGGAGAAGCGTGGGGCTCGGTCGGGGGCCGGGTTCGACCGGAGACGCGTAAGCCTCGGCCGGGAGCGTGGGGCTCAGGCCCGCTCCGCCACCGCCGCCGGATCGTCCAGCACCGTCCGCACCACCGAGTGCGCCGCCCCCAGTAGCGGCCCTTCGGGGCCCAGGCGCGAGACCGACACGGCACAGGCCGGCCCGGCCGTCCGCCGCGCCAACTCCTCCTGCAGGGCCGGCAGCAGCCAGGGCGCGAGACCGGCCAGCGCGCCTCCGAGCACGACCGTCTCGGGGTCGAGGAGGTTGACCGCTCCGGTCAGCGCGACGCCGAACGCCGTTCCCGCGTCGCGCAGCGCCCGCCGAACGGCCTCGTCGCCCGCCGCCGCCCGTCCGGCGAGCAGCCCGACCCGGTCCTCGCCCGGCTCCAGACCGGCCGCGCGCAGCACCGCTTCCTCACCGGCGTACTGCTCCAGACATCCGCGCCCGCCGCACGCGCACTCGGGCCCGTCCGGCCGGACCGGAACATGTCCCAGTTCGCCCGCGAACCCCCGGGTCCCGCGCAGCAGCCGCCCGTCCACCACGACCGCCGCGCCGATGCCGATCTCGGCCGACACATGGAGGAAGTCGCGCGGGGTGCCCTCGCCGAGCCACAGCTCGGCCAGACCGCCGAAGTTGGCCTCGTTGTCCACGGCCAGCGGCAGTTCGGCGGGCAGCGACGCCCCGAGGTCGAGGTCGTGCCAGCCCAGGTTCGGAGCGCGTACGACGGTCCGGGCGTCGGGGGCGACCAGGCCGGGCACGGCTATGGCCAGCCCGGCCGGCCACAGGCCCTCACGTTCCGCGTCGGCGACGACGAGGCGCAGCAGCGAGGTGAGCTCTTCGAGCACCGGCCCGGGCGCGCGGCCGCGGTTCGTGCCGTGCCGCACCGCCCGCGCCCGCACCTTCCCGCGCAGGTCCACCGCGCAGACCGCGAGATGGTCGACCCCCACCTCCGCGCCGATCCCGGCGGGGCCGCGCCCGCTGACGGCGAGGGCGGACCCCGGACGGCCCACTCGGCCCGGCCGCTCCGGTCCCAGCTCCTCCAGCAGCCCGGAGCGGATGAGTTCGTCGACGAGGGTCGACACCGCCGCCCGGGTCAGTCCGATGCGCGAGGCGACCGAGGCACGGGAGAGCGGGCCCTCGGCGCCCACGGTGTGCATGACCCGGGCGAGATTGCGTCGGCGCATGCCCTGCTGGGTGTCGGGCAGGGCCCGACCGGGTCCGGTCGGGTGTCCCTCGTGCAGCGGTACGGTCATCCTTGCGGTCAGTCCTCGTTCGTCGTCCTTCAGCGGGCGTTCGGCTCTCGTTCCAGCAGCGTGGCCGCGTCGGAGAGTACCCCGGAGATCCTTTCCAGCGTTTTCTCGTCCCGCTCCACCGCGTCCAGCACCGGTCCCTGCGCGGTGTTCCAGCGCCGGGCGACCGCCGCCGGGTCCTCGCCGGTCAGCAGGCCGGCGGCCTGGGCCGCGGCACCGAGTGCGACCAGTTCCTTGGCCTCGGGGATCTGGACCGGCCGTCCGGAGAGCCGGCGTACGGTCTGCTGCCACGCCCTGCCCCGGGCGCCGCCGCCGATCAGCAGCAGCGGCGCGGTGCGGTCCGCGTCCTCGTCGAGCACCAGGTCGAGCGCGCCCAGCAGGGAGTGGACGGCGCCGTCGTAGGCGGCCTGGAGGAGCTGGCCGGCGGTCGTGTCGTGCCGCAGACCGTGCAGGAGCCCCGACGCGTGGGGCAGGTTCGGGGTGCGTTCGCCGTCGAGGTAGGGCAGGAGGGTGACCCCGGTGGTGGGCTCCACCGCCTCGCGGTCGAGACCCAGCAGCGCGGCGAGGCGGTCGACGGCGAGCGTGCAGTTCAGGGTGCAGGCCAGCGGCAGCCAGTCGCCGTGGGCGTCGGCGAAGCCCGCCACCGTCCCGGTCGGGTCGGCGGGGCGCTGCTTCGACACCGCGTAGACGGTGCCCGACGTGCCCAGACTCAGCACCGGGGTACCCGGTCGCAGTCCCAGCCCCAGCGCCGCGGCGGCGTTGTCGCCGGTGCCGGGGGCGACCAGGGTGCCCTTGGAGAAGGGCAGGTCGTGGCTGTCGCGGACGGTCCCGGCCACCTCGCCCGGCCGGACCACCCGGGGCAGCAGCGCGGGGTCGAGCCCGACATGGGCGAGGATCTCCTCGTCGTACGCCTCGGTCCGCGACGACCACCAGCCGGTGCCGGAGGCGTCACCGCGGTCGGTCGTGCCCTGACCGGTCAGCCGCTCGGTGAGGTAGTCGTGGGGGAGACGCACGGCCTTGGTGGCGCGGACCGCCTCCGGCTCGTGCTCGGCCAGCCAGGCCCACTTCGTCACGGTGAACGAGGCACCGGGCACGAGTCCCGTGCGGTCCGCCCATTCCTTCGGCCCGCCCAGTTCCTCCGCGAGCCGGCGCGCCTGCGGCGCCGAGCGGACGTCGTTCCACAGCAGCGCCGGGCGTACGGGCTCGCCCTGGGCGTCCAGGGTGACGAGCCCGTGCTGCTGCCCGCCGATCGACACCGCGGCGGCCTCGCGGGCGGCGTCGCCGCACTGGCGCAGGGCCCGGTGCAGCGCGTCCCACCATTGGCGCGGATCGCTCTCACGGCCCGCTCCGGAGGAGACGGTGTGCGGCGCCTGACCGCTCGCGACGACCTGTCCGGTGGCCGCGTCGACGACGAGCACCTTGGTCGACTGGGTGGACGAATCCACGCCGACGACGAGCGGACCCTCGGCTGCTGACATCGGGTTCTCCCTGCTTTTTTCCGCGGCTCTGCGGGGTCTGACCTGCTGTTTTTCTGAAATCCGAGGGTCTGGAGACCGGGATCTCACCCTTCGGGGACGTCGTGTCCCTTCCCAGGGATGTGCTGGCATACTAATTTGTAAACGGCCATGACGAAATAGTTCAGCTAGCAAGGAGCCGCCGTATGAGCTACCAGCCCACCCCCGAGGACAGGTTCACCTTCGGTCTGTGGACCGTCGGCTGGCAGGGACGGGACCCGTTCGGTGACGCGACCCGGCGGGCCCTGGACCCGGTCGAGACGGTGCAGCGTCTGGCCGAGCTGGGTGCCTACGGTGTGACCTTCCACGACGACGACCTGATCCCGTTCGGGTCCTCGGACAGCGAGCGCGAGTCGCACGTCAAGCGGTTCCGCCAGGCGCTGGACGCCACCGGTCTGACCGTGCCGATGGCCACGACGAACCTGTTCACCCACCCGGTGTTCAAGGACGGCGCGTTCACCGCGAACGACCGTGACGTGCGCCGTTACGCGCTGCGCAAGACGATCCGCAACATCGACCTGGCCGTGGAGCTGGG